>JAVHQJ010000158.1:0-13215 GCA_036171075.1 Sideroxydans sp.
TCAGGTTAGAGCCTGTCAAGTCAGCCGATCCGCCCAAAAATTCTGGCAGCGCAGGCTGCAAGGCGTTGATTGCATTTTGCGAGGCTTTACGGGTGGCGATGGTTTCGCCCTTAGCGTTGATATCAGCGATTACTTTAGCCGCATGACCCGCCCAATTTGCGGGCAAATCACCCTTCATGCGACGCTCGAACTCTGCGGCTTCTGTTGGGAATGCGGCGCGGTAAGCGGCGAACTTCTTGTTCCAATCACCTTCCAGCGCTGCGCCTTTGACCTTTGCATCCCAAGCTTCGTACACGTGCTTTGGAATTTCAAACGGTGGGTAATTCCAACCAATATGTGCGCGTGTCGCGGCGACTTCTGCATCGCCCAAAGCGGCACCGTGTACATCGTGGCTGTCTTGTTTGTTTGGAGAGCCTGCGCCGATGATCGTCTTGCAACAAATCAATGATGGCTTGTCAGTCACTGCCTTGGCAGCTTGCACAGCTGCTTCGATAGCCGCTTGGTCGTGGCCTTGTACGTTAGCGATGACATGCCAGCCATAAGCCTCAAAACGCTTCGCAGTGTCGTCAGTGAACCAGCCCGGGGTGTGACCATCGATAGATATCTGATTGTCATCCCAGAAAGCCATCAATTTGCCCAGCCCCCAAGTGCCCGCCAATGCGCACGCTTCATGGGAAATACCTTCCATCATGCAGCCGTCACCCATGAACACATAAGTGTAGTGATTGACGATCTCGTGACCCGGCTTGTTGAATTCAGCAGCCAACAATTTCTCCGACATCGCGAAACCCACTGCGTTGGTGATACCTTGACCCAATGGGCCAGTCGTTGTTTCTACGCCAACGGTATAGCCAAACTCTGGGTGACCCGGTGTCTTGGAGTGCATTTGACGGAAGCGTTTCAGCTCGTCCATTGGCAAGTCGTAACCAGTGAGGTGTAGCAAGGAATAAATCAGCATCGAGCCGTGACCGTTGGATTGCACGAAACGATCGCGGTTAGCCCACTTTGGATTTGCTGGATTGTGGCGCATGTGACCACGCCATACCACGTCGGCGATTTCTGCCATGCCCATTGGCGCGCCCGGGTGGCCGGAATTTGCTTTTTGAACTGCGTCCACTGCCAGCATGCGAATCGCGCCAGTGATGTCATTAAATTTAGGGGGGGTTACCTTACGCGATGCTGACATTTCAAATCTCCTCTGAAGTCAAAATTAAAATTAAAGGCGGGTTTTGATTAAATTTTAGACCTTGATTATGCATCAGCGGCGGGGGTTAGGGCAACCCAAGGCTAAAGCACTCATAAGGAGCTGCTGCGGACGCGGCTTTATTTATCGGTATTTTTAGTTGGTTTAATACCTAATTGCTTAAGTTTTCGGTAGAGATGTGTTCGCTCAATGCCAATTCGCTCGGCAACTTCAGGGATGCTATTGGCACAATTTTTCATATGGTATTTCAAATATAACGCATCAAAATGTTCGCGCGCTTCACGGAAGGGCATATCAAATGCCATTTCAAAATAGTTAGCTTCACCCTCACTTTGTTGTGCGATTTCCATTTTGGGAATTTCTTTTTTTTGTTGGCTTTCTTGTAAGACTTTAGCTACGGTCGCTAATAATTTCTTCAAGGCCACAGGTTTTTCTAAAAAATCTGCCGCGCCAATTCGCGTTGCCTCCAGTGCAGTTTCAATCGTGCCGTGTCCCGACATCATAATGACGGGCATGCTCATTTTGTCTTGAGCCACCCATTCTTTTAGCAATGCCAGTCCATCTGTGTCGGGCATCCAAATATCCAGCAAAACCAAATCAGGGGCATGATGTTCGCGCATTTCACGCGCTTGTTGCGCATTTTCTGCGAGCAAAACACCATACCCTTCGTCGTACAAAATTTCGCTTAACAACTCACGAATTCCCGCCTCATCATCGACCACCAATACGTTTTTCATGATTGCTTAAACTCCTCAATGACCGCTTGCATAACGGGCAGCGTAATGGTTACACACGCCCCCCCTTGCACCTGATTGTTTAGGCTGATTTTGCCACCATGCTCTTCCACAATTTTTTTCACAATTGGCAAACCCAGCCCAGTGCCTTTGGATTTGGTTGTCATATAGGGCTCAAACGCCCGCGCCAACAGTTGTTCTGGAAATCCGCTGCCATTATCCGCAATGCAAAGTTTAAGCATACCGTCAGCTTGGTCTGCTGTGGACAGCACTATTTGACGCTGCGCCGTCTGTTGCAACGCATCGTGCGAATTTTGCAATAAGTTGTGCACCACTTGACGCAAGCGCGTCGCATCCGCATTGATGCGCGTTTTGGTGGCTTGCAAAGACAAAGTAATGGGACTGCTATTGGCCTCATATAAACCCATCACTTCGTTAATCAACTGATGCATATCCAAGGGAGCTAATTTAGGTGAAGGCGAGCGAGCATAGTCCGCAAAGTCGGTCACCATATTTTTCAACGCCCCCACTTGACTCACAATAGTCTGTATTGCGCGGGCTAACAGTTGGGCGTCCTTAATCTCCAACTTATCCATCAGTTTGTGCTGCAAACGCTCTGCCGATAGTTGAATCGGGGTAAGCGGATTTTTAATCTCGTGCGCCAATCGTCGCGCCACTTCGCCCCATGCTGCTTGACGTTCAGCTTGCAATAAATGAGATATGTCATCAAACACAATGACATGCGCAGGCCCTGTCTCGGTTAGCACGCGCGTGCCTTTGAGCAGCAATACTTGCGCGCCCTCTTTGCTCATTCGCTCAACCTGTTTTTGCCAAGTGCCATCTTGGCTCGCTAGCACTTCGCTATACATAGCCTCAAACAATGGCCGCAACAAAACATGGTTAGCCACCAAGGCTTGCAAACTATTACCAATCAATTCGATTCTTGCCAGCCCTGTGATTTGACTCACACTAGCATTCACCGAGCGTAATTTGAATTGTTCATCAACCACCAACACCCCTGACGATAAATTTGCCAATACATTTTCTAGATAGGCGTTTGCGCTTTCTACTTGTTGTTTCTGTATTTCGCTTAATTTTTTCGCTGCCCCTAATTGCGCTGTCATCTGATTAAACAACTGCGTCAATCCGCCCAATTCATCATTGCTTTGTACGGGATAGTTACTACTAAAATTACCTTGTGCCACCGCACGCGTGCCTGCCGCCAACGCTGCCAACGGCGCACTTAATTGTTCGCTCAACCACAACGCCACTGAAATTGAACTCAATAACACAATGAGTAAAGCCAGCGTCAGCGTAATGCCGTACAAGCGCTTCAGCCCTAGGCGCGACAAAGATAACTGCTGATAATCCCCATAAACTGACTGCACCATCTCGGCCTCTGCGGCCAATTTTTTAGGCACGGGCTGCAAGTATTGCAAGGTTCTTTTGTCGTCGGTCCATAGGCTTGAGCGAATAGGAATTAAGACCCGCAACATCAAGCTCTCATCAGCAATAGACTCGACTCGACTAACTTTGCCAGCCACCCAAGCCTCTCGCAACTGCGCTGAAGTAGGCGCATCCACTGTAAATTTTTTTCCCGCACTCGCTTGTTCGCCCCCCTTGCTGCCAAACACTGTGGCGGATTGCGCACGTTCTTGCGCAATAAATCGTTGTAGTGTTTCAGCATGTCGCGAGGCTTCTTGTTCCGCCAAAATCAACACAACAAACTGCCCTTTTTTTTCCAATTCATCCAATCCATTTTGCAAAGTGCCGCGCGCCAAGCTCAAACCACCTTCGAGGGCTCTTTCTACGCGTACGTCAAACCACGATTCGATACTCTTACCTAAAAATTGCACTGAAACCGCATACACCAAAATGCCGGGCAAAACCGCAATGAGCGCGAAATACTTAACCAAACGCAGCGTCAGCTTCGCGCCATAAACCTGCTGCTTAAGCTTGTTGCGCAATTGCCATATTTGAAAGCCCACCAACACAAACAAAGCGATTGCTAGTGTCGCCGTCAATATCAGTAAGCTGAAATAGTTACTCGAAAATACATCTGTATTGGCATTCACGCTGGATAGCAAGGTCAGCAACACCAACCCCACTACGATACTGAAGAGGATAAGGTATTTCATAACTACTCTGCGCCGCCCGAGGTGTCAGGATTGATGTCCCAGTGGTAACGCGTTGACTCCAAATTCCACTGGTCATTAGTGAGTGCGCTGACTTGTACAGGCTTAGGTAATTGCGTGAGGTCTAAACGCATAATCACCGTTGCGCCCACTTGACTGCCTTTTTTACTCCAGCGCGACAGAAAACCACCGCCCTCTTTTTCCAGCAATCCCGCTGCAATAGCGGGCGCTGTTTGATGTCCTAATGTGCGTAATGCAGATTTTAATTCTGGGAAGCTTTGATATAAGCCGCCGCGCGAAATGCGATATTGTTGAGTGAGTGTGTTGTAGGATAGCTTGGTGGTTTGTGCGTAGCTCTCAATTCCAGAATCAATCCAATACCAGCGCGAGCGATGTACTGCAAATTCACTGACAAAGTAAAGTGTAATGCCGCGTTTAAGTGCATCTTCCACTGCGGTAGGAAGTTGAATCGTAAAATCAGCGGAGAGGAGATAGCCTTCATCCGTCAGACGCGCTTCTGCCTTATTGATTTCAATCCCTTCGCCTGCCGCAAGCGAAGCCATGCTGCACACAAGCAGTGTGCAAAACACTTGCACCAATTGCTTAATTATTTTTTTGCAGCACCGCATAAAAAAATCCGTCGTGCGCATCGTTGGGTAGCAATTGCCCACTGGGTATTGACGCTATCGTGAGTTGGGTAGCTTCAGGATGATGTGCTAAAAAAGCATCCACCACCTGCTGATTCTCGCGCGCAAAAATTGAACACGTTGCGTAAAGTAACTGGCCTTTCACATCCAGCAACGCCCACAGTGCCTCTAATATCTGCGCTTGTTGCTTTGCAAACGACTCAACATCCACAGCGCGGCGTAACCACTTAATGTCAGGATGACGCCGCACCACGCCCGACGCAGAGCAGGGCACATCCGCCAAAATTCGCTGGAAGGTTTTGCCATCCCACCAATCCTGCGGAGCGCCTGCATCGCCACACACAATTTGTGCGTTGAGATTTAAGCGTGTCAGGTTGTCACGCACCCGTTGCAGGCGCACCTCATCTTTATCTACGGCAACTAATTCAATATCCGCCAGCTCAAGTAAATGGGCAGCTTTACCGCCAGGTGCGGCACATGCATCCAACACACGCATCCCCGCTTTCACATCCAATATATGAGCGGCAAATTGTGCCCCTGCGTCCTGCACCGACACCCAGCCTTGGGCAAATTTAGGCAAGCGCTCAACCGCAACTGGGTTTTCTAAAATCAGCGCATCAGGCTCAACCCTACGCACTACAATGTCCTGCGATTCCAGTAAAGCCAAATAAGCAGCGGCCGTCGTTTGCCGCGTATTCACGCGCAAGGTCATAGGAGGATGCTGATTCCCCGCTTCCAAAATAGCACGCGCGTCCGTGCCATATTGTCTTTGCACAGCGCTAATCCACCACTGCGGATAGGAATAGCGACTAACGTCTTTGCGCAATGTCTCTTCCAACAAAGCATCGCGACTGCGTTGGTAATTGCGCAGCACACCATTCACTAATCCACCCGCTTTAGGGTTGATGCGCTTCGCCGCCGAGACCGCCTGATCAACAATCACATGCGACCCAGCTTGGGTATATTCCAACTGATAAATCGCCACCATTAACAAGTGTTGCATTTGCGTATCGCGTGCTGGGTGCACCATCAGCGAACTCAACATCTGCTGTATTTGCCCGTAGTAACGCAACGTGCCGTAACACAAGTCTTGCAGCGCACCGCGTTGTTGGGCGGTGAACGCTACCTGCGTGCGCAGGCTTTCACTCAACACTTGCGTAAGATTGCGCCCCTGCATCACCCGAGAGACAACTTTAGCGGCTTCTAATTGAACATTGAGCATGATTAGTTTTCGCCAAAGCGGTCGCCTACTTGCAGCGCGAAGCCTTGCATAAATTGAGCAATAGGAAGGGGTTTTCCGCCCGGTTTTTGTAATTGGGACAATCCCACCGCCCCCTCACCACAAGCCACCCAAATACATTCTTTGTCCACCGCAATAACCGTACCCGGCACCCCAACCACCCCAGTTTGCCCCCCCAATTGCGCGCGCAATACTTTTATAGGCGTGCCACGCAATGCTGTATTCGCAACAGGAAAGGGGAAATAGCCGCGCACTGCACGTGCAATGTGTGTTGCTGATAATGTCCAATCAAGCATCGCTTCAGCCTTACTTAATTTGGCCGCATAAGTTGCCCACTGTGCATTTTGCTTTTCTGGCGCAAGCAAAGATGCTTCTAATTTGCGCAATGTTTCGACAATAGCCTGCGCGCCCATCACGGCTAATTTATCGTGCAATGTCTCTGCCGTATCTTGCGGCTCAATCACGCACACTTGTTTAAGCAGCATATCGCCTGTATCTAAACCCACATCCATTTGCATGATGGTAATGCCCGTTTCGGTATCTCCCGCCAAAATAGCACGTTGAATGGGCGCTGCACCGCGCCAACGCGGTAGGAGTGAGGCATGGATATTCAAACATCCATAACGAGGCATATCTAAAACCACTTGCGGCAAAATTAACCCGTACGCCACCACCACCATCACATCAGCCCCCCATGCCGCAACCTCACTTTGCGCCTCTGGAGTTTTTAGGGTGGCGGGTTGCAACACAGGGATGCCGTGTTGTTGCGCTAAAATTTTCACTGGACTCGACGTGAGCTGCATGCCACGTCCTGACGGTCTATCGGGTTGGGTTAATACCGCAACGACTTGATGTTGTTCAAGCAACGCGGCGAGGGCGCTTGCTGCAAAATGCGGTGTGCCTGCAAAAATTATTTTCACTTTAGAACCGTTAAAGCGTTTCACGCCGTTGTTTTATGAGCTTGGCACGAATCCGTGTTTGTTTGAGGTGCGACAGATGTTCAACAAAAACTCGACCTTGTAAATGATCCATTTCATGCTGAATACAGACCGCCAACAAACCCTCCGCCTCTAATGTGAAGGCTTTACCCTGCGCATCGAGCGCGCTGACTGTAACCTGTTCAGCGCGAGTTACGTTTTCGTAAATCCCAGGCACTGACAAACAACCCTCTTCGTTCACTTCAGAACCCAAACTGCTGATTAACACCGGATTGATGAATACCAGCAAATTATCATGTGTATCCGACACATCAATCACCACAATACGCTCATGCACATCCACCTGTGTGGCAGCCAAGCCGACGCCAGGGGCGGCGTACATGGTTTCCGCCATATCGCGAATGAGTTTGCGTGTTTGTTCCGTCACCGTGGCAACGCTTTTGGCCACCTTATGCAAGCGTGGATCGGGGTACTGCAAAATTGGAAGGAGTGCCATAAATGCTTGCTAACTGAAGAGACTACATGCAGAATTTAATCTGGTGCATAAACTTTGCGCCGCATTTCTTTACTTTGTTGGAGTTTCCCATGCGCAAGATTATATCGCTGATTTGCCTGCTATTGCCCTTACTCGCTCAAGCTGACGTGGTTCAGATTCGCGAAGACGCGCCAGATCGCCACGTTGTTGTTAAAGGCGACACATTATGGGACATCTCCGCTACATTCTTCAAAGACCCGTGGAAATGGCCGCAAATTTGGGCGCTTAACAAAGAGGAAATTAAAGATCCCCATTGGATTTATCCAGGTAATGTTATTTATCTAGATCGCAATACAGGTACTCTTTCCACTACCCCACCTGGCGTGACAGTGGAAAACGTCGCTACTGCTTCAAACGCAGAAAGATTTGGCCCAAAGGTTCGCGTGGTCGGTCAAAACAGTGAAGCTATTCCTACTATTCCCTTAAACATCATCTCTTCTTTTTTAAGCCGCCCACTGGTCATTGAAGATGATGAATTAGAAACAGCTCCAATACTGGTTGGAACTTACGAGCAACGTACTTTGCTTTCCAAAAATGACCTTGCCTATGTAAAAAACCTGCCCGCCGACAAAGGCACCAGTTGGCAAGTTTATCGCCCCAGTGTTATTTTCGAAGACCCTGATACTGGTGACGAACTGGGTCGTGAAGTCATTTATCTAGGCGATGCCAACGTAGAAAAATTTGGTGACCCCAGCACTCTACGCATCACCAAATCTATTTTGGAAATCAATAAAGGCGATTATTTTGCCCAAGCTTCTTCTGGTTACTCTGCCAATTTCATTCCGCATTCACCGGCGACTAAAATTGATAGCAAAATCATTTCAATCTATGGCGGCGTTCAACAAGGCGGTCAACGTGCAGTGATTACCCTCAATAAAGGCCAACGCGATGGCATTGAAGTAGGTCATGTTCTGGGCTTATATCAAAAGGGTGAAGTCATTAAAACAAAAGGATGGTTCGAGCCTAATGTTGAATTACCTGACTATCGCTATGGCTTGGTAATGGTGTTCCGCGTGTTTAACAAAGTATCTTATGCGTTGGTCATGGACTCTTCATTGCCCGTGCAACGCCTAGACCGCGCAAGCACGCCCGAATAAATGGCGCTGGATGCCTCGCTCTCTTCTTGGCTTATTCTTAGCCAGATTCAGGGGCTAGGCAACGAAGGCTTGCGGCGCTTGTTGCAAGCCTTCGGCTCTCCAGAGGCTATTCTCAACGCTTCTGTCGCATCCCTCTCGCAACACATCAAACCCAAAATCGCACAGGCTATCGTGCAAACGCCTGATACCAGCCTGCTTGAGACCACCTCTGCTTGGCTACAAAATCCGCTTAATCATATTGTTACTCTTGCCGATGCGGACTATCCGCAAGCCTTATTGAACATTAGTGATCCGCCTTTATTTCTTTACGTTAAAGGTCGCCTAGATTTGCTTAATTCTCGCTCGCTAGCCGTCGTGGGAAGTCGCAACTCTACCGCGCAAGGTGTACGCAATGCAGAAGCTTTTTCCAAAGCGGTTTCTGAAGCGGGCTTATGTGTGATTAGTGGTATGGCACATGGCATTGATGCGGCTGCGCATCGCGGTGGACTACAAGGAAGCGCTTCTAGCATCGCGGTGGTTGGGACGGGTTTAGATAAAGTTTATCCTGCGGCTAATCGAGAGCTAGCCCATCAGCTCGCACAGCACGGTGCAATTGTTTCTGAATTTTCTTTGGGCACACCACCACTAGCTGCTAATTTTCCACGTCGCAATCGCATCATCAGCGGTTTAAGTGAAGGCTGCTTGGTCATTGAAGCATCCCTGCAAAGCGGTTCACTCATCACGGCGCGCATGGCCTTGGAACAGGGTAGGGATGTATTCGCCATTCCTGGCTCCATCCATTCACCGCAGTCCAAAGGTTGTCACGCCTTAATTAAGCAAGGCGCAAAACTGGTCGAAAGTGCGCAAGATATTTTGGAAGAATTGGGGTTTGCTCGCACGGGGATTAGCTCAAACGTAGCCAGCGAACATGCGCTTTTTACACATCTTGACTTCAATCCTGTTGATATAGATACCCTCATGCAACGTAGCGGCTTGACGATAGCGGCGCTATCCGCCATCCTGTTGCAGCTGGAACTAGAGGGCGCTATTGCAACTCTACCTGGCGGACTTTATCAACGCATTGCTTAAAAACTGACTTCCTATGTTCGATATTTTGTTGTTTTTGTTTGAAAGTTATTTCGACGCGGGCAGTTATCCTGAACCCAAACGCCTCTCTGCAAAGCTTGCAGCAGCGGGGTTTGAAGAAGAGGATATTTCTCAAGCGATGACTTGGCTATCGGGATTGCGCGATCTCTCTGAAGCCGCCTACCCAGAAGTCATTAACCACAGTGGCTTACGTTGCTACACAGAATATGAAGAGCAGCGCATCAGCGATGAAGGCTTACGTTTTATATCTTTTTGGGAACACAACAAAATGATTACGCCCATTGAACGGGAAATGATCATCGACCGCGTGGTGGCGTTGGGACGCGACAAATTAGCCGTAGATAAGGTCAAACTGATCGCGCTCATGGTTTTATGGAATCAACACGAAGAGCTGGATCCTATGCTCATCGAAGACCTGCTTACGCCGACTGACGAAGCACAACTACACTAATCGGCTCACCTCATTCATGGCAAAAAATCTGCTTATCGTCGAATCCCCCGCCAAGGCCAAGACGCTTAAAAAATATCTAGGCAAAGACTACGAAGTGCTCGCCTCGTATGGTCACGTGCGCGACTTGATTCCCAAAAATGGTGCCGTCGATACCGCGAATGGTTACACCATGAACTACGAGACCATCGCGCGTAACGCCAAACACGTTGATGCCATCGCCAAAGCCGCCGCTGAAGCCGACAACATCCTGCTCGCACCCGACCCGGATAGAGAAGGAGAGGCCATCGCGTGGCACATCTATGAATTGTTGAAAGGTAAGCGCGCGCTCAAAGGCAAACCCATGAAGCGCGTGGTTTTCTACGAGATTACCCAGTCTGCCGTACAAGAAGCGGTCACTCACCCACGCGAGATTGCGATGCCGCTGGTGAACGCCCAACAAGCACGCCGTGCGCTGGATTATCTGGTCGGCTTCAATCTATCGCCATTGTTGTGGCGCAAGATTCGTCCTGGCTTGTCGGCGGGTCGAGTGCAAAGCCCCGCGCTGCGCCTTATCGTTGAACGCGAGCTGGAAATTGAAAAGTTCAAGAGCGAAGAATACTGGTCTGTCCACTTGGATAGCCAAAAAATTGGCATTCCCTTCAAAGCCAAGTTATTTCAATTTCAAGGCAAAAAACTCGAGCAGTTAAGCATTGGTAGCCAGGCGGAATACGATGCCATTCACGCAAAATTAGCGGATGCCAAATTACCGCCCAAGGTCGTGCGGGTTGATAAGAAAGGCAAGCAACGTAATGCCGCCGCACCGTTCACCACCTCCACGCTGCAACAAGAAGCCGTGCGCAAATTAGGTATGACGTCTGACCGCACCATGCGTACCGCTCAATCCTTGTATGAAGGGGTGGACATTGGGGGACAGACGATCGGTCTTATTTCCTACATGCGTACCGACTCGCTCAATTTGGCGAATGAAGCCGTCGCGGAAATTCGCGGCTACATTACCGACAATTTTTCTGCCGAGTATCTGCCTGCCAAACAACCTGTCTTCAAAAGCAAATCGAAGAACGCGCAGGAAGCGCACGAGGCGATTCGCCCAACCTCCATCTTGCGCACACCAGACAGCTTGCGCGACTACCTCACCATTGACCAACTGCGTCTTTACGAGATGATCTGGAAGCGCACGCTCGCGTGCCAAATGGCGCCGGCGCGCTTTGATACCGTCAGCGTGGACATTCGCTTGAGCAGTGATGACACCTTGTTTCGCGCCAGCGGTCAGACCTTGGTGTTTCCCGGTTTCATCGGCGTGTACATGGAAGACGTGGATGATGCGGAAGAAGAAGACAGCGCTAAGTTGCCACCGTTAATAGAAGGCGATGTGCTTCCCGTGGATAAACTCTACGGCGAACAACACTTCACCCAGCCGCCGCCGCGCTTCTCGGAAGCGAGCTTGGTTAAATCTTTGGAAGAGTACGGCATCGGTCGTCCATCCACTTACGCCACCATCATCTCCACCCTGCAAGCGCGCGAATACGCCACTTTAGACAAAAAGCGCTTCATGCCCACCGATGTGGGCCGCGTGGTCATTAAGTTCCTCACCGAGCACTTCACGCGCTATGTGGACTATGACTTCACTGCGAACTTGGAAGACGAGTTGGATGAAGTGTCCGAAGGTAAGCGTGATTGGATACCCGTACTGGATGATTTCTGGACGAATTTTTCCAGCCTCATCAAAGAAAAAACCAACATCGAGCGCCCTGTTGAATTGATTGACGAAGCCTGCCCAGATTGCGGCAAGCCGCTCGCCAAAAAACTCAGTCGTTATGGCAGCTTCATTAGCTGCACCAACTATCCTGAATGCAAATACAAACGTAGTTTGAGTGGCGAATCGCAAGACAATGCCGCCGCCCGCGTTGAGCTGGGCACGCACCCTGAAACACAACAAGCGGTGCTGTTACTTAAAGGTCCGTATGGCCATTACGTGCAACTGGGCGAGGTGATTGAAGGTGAAAAAACCAAACCAAAACGCGTGTCTTGGCCTAAAGAAATGCCTGTTGATCAGGCCGATTTATCCAGTGCGCTAAAACTGCTTTCTTTGCCGCGCGATCTTGGCTTGCACCCTGAATCGAACAAAAAAGTTATCGTGAACATCGGTCGCTTTGGCCCCTACATCGGCCATGACGGCAAGTTCAAATCCATCCCGCGCACCGACAGCATCTTCGACATCGAGCTAGCACGCGCCGTTGAATTGCTGGCTCAAGCCCGCGACAACAACACCGTGTTGCGCACACTGGGCGACCACCCCGACGACAAAGCCAGCGTGGAAATTTGCAGTGGACGCTACGGCCCTTACGCCCGCCACGGCAAAATCAACGCAACTTTACCCAAGGGCGTCTCTCCCGAAGCCATCACCTTGGAAGAAGCGCTGGAATTGATTGCCGCCAAAGCCGCCAAGGGAGATACCGGCAAATCCAAAACCGCTAGAAAACCAGCGGCCAAAAAAGCTGCCCCCAAAGCCAAAGCGGCGGCGAAGCCTAAAGCAACGGTAAAGAAAGTGGCGCCTAAAACAACCGTCGAAAAACCTGTCGTCAAGAAAACCGCCAAGGCCGCTACGACCAAAGCGAAAACAGCAACCAAAAAAGTAGCTGCTAAACCGGCTGTGAAAAAAACGACCAAAGCAGTTAGCAAAAAAGTCGCTTAAGTTTTAAGGCTAGCAAAAGTTTTGGAAGACTTGGCTTGAATCCCTTGTGTTTATTGGGATTCAAGCCTAATGAGTCCTACTTTGTTGCGAATATTCTCAAACTTGGATTTTTCAATATAGTGGAGTTAAGTGACATTTCGTGGAGGTTTTTTCGTCTGCAAAGCCGGTGTCTATTGGGCGAAGCGGAATAATCAGACAAGGTGGTAGTCTAATCCGATGAAAAAAACACTGTTCTGTCTGTACGAGTCCGCGCAAAAGCGAGGTCTAACTGCTGCCGGAACGCAGCGCTGGTATTGCAAAGGATGTGCAACCAGTTCAATACAAAAACGCGCTGATACACAAGAACGCCACCATCGCGCCCTCTTCACGCGATGGCTAACGGGTAACCAATCCTTATCCGAAATTATAGTGGACCCCGAATTTAAGACAGTAGATTAAGCTGTAGTCCGAAACGAG
>JAVHQJ010000159.1:0-2789 GCA_036171075.1 Sideroxydans sp.
AATCTCGTAAACGCACGACATGAAAAATCACATGTGACATGCAGGAAACGAGACACAGCGGTCGTAGATAGTTTCCAACATTGGAAGGTAAAAGCAATAAACTGGTGCGCCATAGGCGATAAATCTGGACACTGGAACGCAATTATTTTGTTGCCTTAATTTTCGTCATCTTCCTTATAGAGACCGAAGGGCACTCTTGATTTGACGTGAAAGGCTGTTCATCCAACGGTCACCTGAACGAAGTCTGAGTTCTTCTGAAAGCCACTCGTGGCTTTTTTCGAGATAGGTACGTACGTTTGGAGACAATGGAAACTTCTGTAAATATTTTAAAGAATACTCAGCAAAAATTTTTGCATGATAAACTTTACGATAGTCATCGTGGTGACACTTTTGAAGTATTGCTAAACTTTCATCCAAAGAGCTCATAACATCTATGCTTGCAGGCTTTTCAAAGTTAGCTGTAAACAAAATTACTGCATAAGTGTTTCGTACTGTCGGATTGAAACCCCCAGCCATTGCCAAAGCATCATCGATCCAACTGAAAGCAAGTTCATGGTTTTTTTTGCTTGAAAGATATAAAGCACCTTGTTGTTTCAAGGAGTGGGTATGATCCCTGTTGAACGCTTGATTGTAAAACTCAAGCCCTTCTTCCCAGTTCTGAAAGGCTCGTCCTACTGTTTTCGCATCATAAGCATTTCGTCGAAAAATATCATATCGACCAATCTTGGTAGGCGAAACATCAGCATGAAACACTTCCAAAAGGTTTCTAAGTTCGCTAGCAGAAATCTTTTTCATGACTATCTCGGCGACCGCCCGCGATCTAGGCACAAAAAAAGCCTGATTACTATCAGCGAGAACTCCTTCATATGGTGACAGCAGAGAACCCATAGATTGGAGCATACTCAGCACATTGACAGCGTTCACAGAATATCTTCGCGAGAAAGCTGTAGCGACGTCAACAGAAGTAGGAATTCGGCAGGCATATAGATAACATGCCATCAGTAATAAATCATGCTCTGCAGGCTTAGTTATTTTTAAATTTCTAATAGCTTCGATGAAACGATCCGCTAGAGAATCTGCCGTGATTATTGAGGTGATAACTTCAAAAAAAGTTGGCTCTGCATCCGCAGCTAAAGGGTCTTTAACTTTAATAAATTGTTTTCGTTTAACATCAACGGGTATGTGATTTTGTACAGCTTGAGTATCAAGATCGGATAACCCAGAGACATCTAAAATTGTGAATTTTTTACGCGGAAATTTATGAGATACACTGTCAAATATATAATCACGTTCAGCAGCGACAATTTTTACATTGGCACTGCTTAATAAAATTTGAATAGCATCTGAGGCATCTGCTGCATTATCAATAAAAACAAGAATTGGCTGCCCTTCTGCATCAATATCACGAACAAGCAAGCCTGCTTTTTCTGGCGTAATTTCTTCAACGTACAACGGAACCCCAACCCCTGCCAGCCCTGTTGCGAGTTGCTTCAATAACGTTGTTTTTCCCGTAACCGCAGCTCCGATAAGCATGACATGCGTGCCGCTTACTATAGCGTCTTTAGCTGCCGTAAAGTGTTTCGTCTGATAAATTTTTCCTGAAAAAACATCATACCAAGTTGGCTCTGCCCCTAAATAAAATTCGCTAAGCGAGCGAACTGGCACAGTTGAAATATTCGGTAGTTGATACTCCTTAAAATTTTTGCTTACAAGAGATTTCGATGCGCCAATTTGTTTCCGTACACTCAATTGGCCCATGTACTTCAGCAATTGAAGAGTGTCTCCAATAATTATTTGAAAGCCAAGGGACGAATAATATTCAATGGCTTCTTCGTCATTACTCCGCAAAACAATCCACGCATCAGCCTTGTTTCTACCCGTAACTGTCTCTTTTGCCAACGCTTGTAGCACACCCGCATCTTCGATACGGTACCCCCAGTAGATTGTCGGCGTGGTTTGTATCCGACCAATGTAACCAAACCATTTGTCTTTATCCCGTTCGAAACTTGCAGATATTTCGAGTGGTGAAAAAGCAAACTCACCATCTCCGTGCGTCACTGAACCGTGCAACGCAATGTAATCAATAGCATTTGAGCCTGATATTGAAGGACCACGCAGAACAATGTCATTAATATAATATTTTGTACTTTCTTCAAATATCTTGAAGACCAGATCATCAATATTTGTAGTAAATATTGACTTAATATTTGCACGTTCAAGATTACTGTAGAGTGGATCGAAATCAGTGACGCGAAATCTATTGTTAAAATACTCTAATAATTCATAACGATGAGTGCTGGTCAATATTTGACAAAGTTGGGTCAAATTTAATTTGGAGGGCTGTTTTCTATTGAAATGAATCAGAAGCTCATCTTTTAGTTGATCCCCTGTAGGCATGGCTTTCCCATTGCTACTTGCAGCTAAAGAAAATCCAGCACCTACAAAAATATTGATGCCCTCTGCGAGGCTATGCTTGAAGAGATTTTCATTCTGTATTTTCACTTTTCGACCCCTCCAGATACTTTACTTGATTCATACCAAGCTTAAACTTGTTTACTAAAAATTACTGAGCGCTTTGGCTTAGTAATAAGCTATAAATTAGTATGCATTAGTTACGCATAGACAATTCAACTATTGAAATCTAATAACTGCGTTAAAAATGCTTCTCCCCGTCCAAGTAACACGGGGGCTATAAATAATGAGGTAGCCATGCAGGTAAAGCCAATATCCGCAATTGGCACCTACCTGATCGCCGTTTCTCAAAATACACTGCCACAAACCGGTCATTA
>JAVHQJ010000160.1:0-2763 GCA_036171075.1 Sideroxydans sp.
CTGGTAAGAAAACGAGCCAGGGATACGAATTCAGGCGAGTCCAGGGTATACATGGCCTAATTGTAGACTGTTGAAGCGCTATTCATGCCATGCCCACCCGGGCGCGAATTGACTCACAAATAATGTAACCGAAGGGGTAGGCAAAAGGCTACGTTGCCTCACATTGGAGGTAACCGAGACCATTGAGAAGATGAGTTTCAGTTTAGTCTCGATCTGCCGTTTCAACACGAAGGGGCTCAGGGTTTTGTGCTGATCTTCAAGCCGGCGCCGTTGTGCTTCGGAGAGTGTCCCGGAGGCCATGACTCGCTGGTACGGGGTTTCAGGAGCATAGTAGCGCTTCTGGTATCGGCTGCCGTCACAGACCTTCGCCTAGAGTTTCAAGGTCGGACAGAAGTGATTTTGTAGTTGGCTCCACTCGTTGGCGTAGAGGTCGTTCATGAGCGCCACCAACTTGGGATTCTCAAAGAGGGGCGCGGCCGACTTCTTGCACCCCAGCAGCCGGATCGCATACTTCCGATGGAAACCGCAGACTGCACAGAACTCGTCGAGAATCCTGGTTTTGCTTGCCCGATCCGCCTTGCGGTAATGCCCCCGGATGGCCTCTAGGTAGGCCCGTTTCTCTTGCTTGCCCATGATCGGTAACCTCCATGCTGTCGGTTACCTTCAATTTGAAGCAACGTTCCTTCCTGACTACCCTCTTCGGTTACATTCTTTGTGAGTCAATTCGCAGGCTGAACAAATCCGCGGGTAGCGTCCTATAGTCATATTCACGGCCGGCCTGGATTCTTTCCACTTGAAGGTCTTTGCCTTCTTCTGCCAGGTAGTCATACCCTATGGTTTGGAAGTTCTTTTCGGGGTCAAGCTGGTTATAGAGATCCCTGCGCTTGATCCGTTCATCCTGTGTGATCGATTTTAAGTGATAGAGAATGTACCGGGTTCGAATTATTCGACCTCGTTCCATGACTGCGTCAGGATACCACTGTCCATGGAACGCCTGATTCTGTTCAAACGAAATCACCTCGGGCAGACGGAAAAAGGGTACGCGGCTTTTCTTGTCCCAGACGCCGTCGATACGGTATTGCTTCGGGTTGCTCCATAGCTCGCGGAACGTGACTGCAATACAGGTCAGCTCGTCTGCCGGGAATGCATCTGCAATGGTTCGCAGATGATCCAGAAAAATCAATTCATAACGTTCATCCGCATCGCAGCAGAGCACCCAGTCGATATCGAGTTCACGGGCGCGTTGAAGAAGCCGGCGTTTGTTGTCGAGTTCCCGCCATGCATGGTTTTTACTCGGCGGGTTGCTCAGGCAATCAAGCAGTTTTTCTTCACGTTTGAGTATTTGAGCCGTCTCGTCGGTCGATCCGTCATCCAGGACAATGAAGCCATCGACATGATCCCGCAAGTGAGCTAGGCAACCCTCAAGGTAGCGCGCTTCGTTGTGAAGCTGCATGAGGCAGGCAATCCTCGGGCGCTTCGTGGGACCTTCGGTATTCACTGATGCTGTCGCGCATCCAGGGCAAGGAACCAACAGCGTATCGTAATGTATCAGGCGTCCGCAAAACGTGCAGCGCCGCCTCGACCCGGTCGGTACGGCGTCGATCGTGGGGGCGGGTACGGGCGCAGTGGTTGCTGGCTGTTGAGGTGAGGGTGGCGTGGAATAGGCAATTCGTTCAAAGTCGCGGCCCCAGTCGACGCACGGGTTGGCTATTGCCGAAAAGGGCGTGCACTTGCGGAAATCTTCGTCAGAGTCGAAGGATTCACTGCCAGTGCGAGGCTCGAATGACAGATGAAGCAGGCGTACTTCAGAACAGGCCAGAAGGGTATGACCTGCCATTTCCAGCCGTACGCGAAGATTATCGTCGTCGCCCCCCCAGCCGGTAAGCGCCTCGTCGTATCCGCCAACGGCTTCAAAAGCGAGACGTGGGCCACAGATCGAGCCATAGAATGTATGCAGGAAGAGCGTCGACGGCACCTTGTCCTGGAAAATACGGTCAAGTGTCCGACTTGGCCGAATGTCTTCAAAACGGGCAAATCCGACCCGGCCGACCGCAACGCCATTCGGGTGACGATCAAGTGCCCGCAGCATTTGCGCAGGAACATCGCCAACGAATGCCGATTCGGGCGAGGTTATTAGAACATGACGGCCGACGGCGTGTCGTAAACCCACATTGATCGCCTTGCAGGGTGCGCGCCAGGGGTGCATCCGGTCATTCACAATTACTTTCCAGCGGATGTCTTCGTGCTTGCCTAGCAGTGCCAGCAGCCCGGCTTCCTCGCTATTCTCGTCGAGCACCACTATGACTTCCACTCCGGTTCGGGCGAAATAGCGGAGGTTCAGCGGCAGTACCTCCTGGAATTCCTTCAGCTTTCTGAAATAGGGCATCACGATACTGAGAATGGGGGCGCCCGTTTCTTCATCGGGATTGATGGCTTGAAGCGCGGGCGCCGAGGATTCCATCCCGCCAGGATACTGTCCATCCTGCCCGCAGCAATGCTTGAACCGCTTGCCGCTACCACATGGGCAAGGTTGGTTTCTGGGTGTCATTGATACGTTCCCTAAATACGAAATGCAGCGCGTTGTTTTATACCGCGTAGAGATCAAGATGAGCGGCGAACGGCCCGATCTGCGCTTGCAATTGTATTTAGTTTTACTCGTTTGGCCAATGTGCCCCGTCCTGCCTGGGCGTGGGCCTTAGCCCGGCGGAGGTAAGGGTACCGGCTCGGTCTTCCAAATATCGCGGCAATATTCCCGGATGGCGC
>JAVHQJ010000161.1:0-7151 GCA_036171075.1 Sideroxydans sp.
GGGTTAGGTTCTTAAAGAATTTCTATTTTTATTGAATAACTGGATTCCCGCCTGCTCGGGAATGACGAGCTAAATGTCCGACATCCTCAAAAAAATCTTGGCAGTGAAGGCGCAAGAAGTGGCTGCCGCGCTGTCCGCCAAATCCCTACCCGCCATCCGCGCCGAGGCAGAGCAAACCGCGCCCGCCCGCAATTTTGTAGGGGCGATCCGCAGCAAGATAGCCGCTGGAAAATCTGCCGTCATCGCCGAGATCAAAAAAGCCAGCCCCAGCAAAGGGGTTATCCGTGAGGACTTCCGCCCAGCGGACATCGCGCTGAGTTATGAGCAACATGGTGCAGCCTGTCTTTCCGTCCTCACCGACGAGCAGTTCTTCCAAGGCAGTGTGGACTATTTGAAGCAAGCCCGAGCCGCCTGCGCCTTGCCCGTGTTGCGCAAAGACTTCATGGTCAGCGAATACCAAATCTACCAAGCACGCGCGATGGGGGCGGATGCCATCCTACTCATTGCCTCTGCGCTGACCTTGAGCCAGATGACGGCGTTCGAGCAATTGGCGCACAAGCTGGGCATGGCGGTATTGGTGGAAGTGCATGACGGCGCTGAATTGGAAGTCGCCCTGAACCTGAAGACGCCGCTCATCGGCATCAACAACCGCAACCTGCGCACCTTCGAGGTCACCTTGCAGACCACGCTCGATCTGCTACCGCGCATTCAAAAATCACTCCCTCGCTTCCCTCACCCCATCCCTCTCCCAGTGGGAGAGGGGGCTATCACGGGCTGGGGTGAGGGAGAGCGCATCGTCGTTACCGAAAGCGGCATCTTCACCGCAGACGACGTAAAGCTCATGCGCGAGCATCAAGTGCACACCTTCCTTGTGGGCGAAGCCTTTATGCGTGCAGACGAACCAGGTGTTGCACTCGCGGCTATTTTTCAGCCCGCCTAAATCGCCGCCCCCCCTTTTTTCATTTCCATATTGTAAAAAAGGGCAATAAACACATTTGTGTTGCAAATATACAACATCAGAAAATGCTGATATTTCTAAATTTATAATAAATTCAATTTGTTAAATGAATTTGTCTGGAGGGGGGGTAATACGATGAAAGTCAGAATCACGTAAGCGTTTAATGTTACGGTTCGTCGCAGTTAGGTGGAGGTCATCATCTAGCCGGTAATTAAAAAGCATTCATAACTAATCTGACTTAGGAGACTTACTCAAATGCAAAAGAAAATCATCGCACTGGCTGTTGCTGCTGCTTTCTCCACCCCAGCTTTCGCTGACGTCGGCTTCTACGGCATCGTTGACGGTGCTGTTGCAAATATCTCTGCCAGCGGTACAAAAGGCGATTTTCTCGCTGTTTCTGGTGGCGCATCTCAATCTCGTCTGGGCGTGAAAGCCACTGAAGATATCGGCAATGGTCTGACAGCAGTTGCTGTTGTTGAATACGGTATCGATACAGAGAACTCTGACGGTTCTGTCACTGGAGCAACTCCAAACCAAGCATCTGCATTTACAGCTCGTCAAAAGATGTTGGCTGTCGCAGGTGATTTTGGTACGGTCGCTACAGGCTACTTGCAAACTGCTGCCTATGATTTCTTGGCTAAATACGACCCGATCTATGGTTCTGGCTCTTCTGCACAAACCATCGTGGCCAAGGGGTTCTTGGTAGGTAGTGGCGCGCAACGTGCACAACGTGCTGTAGCTTACATCTCTCCAAACATCAATGGCTTGGTTCTGGCTGCTAACTACGCTACAGCTTTGGCTGGGCTGGGTGATTTGGGTCAACCGAGCGCGGCGACGACTGGTCTGAAATCGACCGCTTACCTCTTGTCGGCCAACTATGCAGTTGATGCTTTGTCCGTTGGTGCTGTGTATGCAGGTACTAGGAACGCAAGCACACCTGCTGTAGCGACCAACAAGGAATGGGCATTGGGTGCTTCCTATGACTTAGGTGTTGCGAAGGTGATGGGTACGTACCAGTCTGACACTGCTAGCACAGCGGGTTCTAAGGCAAGTACCGTTTTGTCTGGCGCTGTTGTTGTTCCAGTAGCAACTGGCGCTATTGCTGCGATGTATGCTAAGAATTCTATGGGTGGCGTTTCTAGCGCTAGTGGCGCTGCTTTCACGGCGGGCTACTTGCATACCTTCTCTAAATCCACTACGGGTTATTTCGTGTTTTCTAACGTGACCAATGGTTCTGCTTCAACCGCTTACACTGTGTCTGGTAACGCTCTGGCTGGTTTGATTACGGCAGGTGGAAGCTCTAGCCTTGTTGGTGTGGGTCTACGCAAAAAATTCTAATCTAGCCACCTCGATACGCCTTACGGGCTACTCGGGGTAAGCCTAACGGTTAGTTCTAAAATAAAACGGGCATCTTCGGATGCCCGTTTTTATTTGTAAGGGAATCTGAAAATTATTAGAGATGTGCAAGAGATGCCATTCAGGAAGATTAAGTCCGAAAGCCATGGTTCGATACACCCACAAGGGGTGCAAGAACCTCTGCGAGGCGTTTTCCATTCGTCCCGCGTGTTGCGCTTGCGCGGTGTATCGAGGGAGCGAACAGGCAACACGGAGCGTATGGTGTTAGGGTCGCTTCGATAGGCTCAGGACAGACTTCAGCCCCGAACAGCCACGGCTTACCCCTTGCGGGTACACCTCGAACGGACCTCATCCCATCTTTCTTAATAGATTTTTTGGGGGGGTTAATGAATCAAGAAAATCGTCGCCAAGCCCAAGAAAATAAAGAAGCCGCCGCTGTCCGTGATGGCGGTCAGCAGCACGCTGGCACCAATGGCGGGGTCGCGGCCAAGGCGCTGCATGAGTAGCGGAATACCAATGGCGACCAGTGCGCCCAAAGAAAGATTTAACATCATCGCGCTCATCATCACCACGCCCAGTGGCGCGCTGTGATACAAGAAATAGGCGAACAACCCCGCAATGCTGCCCCACACCAGACCGTTCAATCCACTAATCGCCAACTCCTTCAACAGCAGCCTGCGTGCATTGCCTTGCGTGATTTGTCCGAGCGCTAAAGAGCGCACGATGATGGTTGTCGTTTGATTGGCTGAATTGCCTGCAATGCCCGCTACGATGGGCATCAGTGCCGCCAGCGCGACGAATTGCACGATGGTATCTTCAAAGCCGCCGATGACGCGCGACGCAAAAAAAGCCGTACATAAATTTAACGCCAGCCACACCCAACGGTTTTTTGCCGACTTCCACACCGACGCAAAAATATCTTCTTCTTCTTGCAAGCCCGCCTGATTCAATAAATCGGTATCCGACTCGGCGCGAATAAAGTCCAGCACCACGTTCACCGTTACGCGCCCCACCAATTTGTGATCCTCGTCCACCACAGGGGCTGACACCAAGTCGTAACGCTCAAACGCCTGTGCCGCATGCTCGGCTTTTTCTTCGGGGTGCAGTTGAATTACGTCTGTGAGCATCAACTCCGCCACAATCATTTCGGGCTCATTCACTACAATCAAATTGATGGGTAACACCCCTTTGAATTTGTCATCCCTATCCACCACAAACACTTGGTCGGTATGGTCGGGCAGCACATCAAAACGGCGCAGATAGCGCGACACCACTTCCAGCGTCACATCCTCGCGCACATGCACAAAACTAAAATCCATCAGCGCGCCAACGGAATCTTCTGAATACGACATCGCCGCGCGTAACTGTTCACGCTCCTCAATTGACAGCGACTTAAACACATCGCGCATCACGTGTTGTGGCAAGTCAGGGGCAAGGTCAGCAATTTCGTCGGTGTCGAGTTGCTCGGCAGCGGCGCGCAACTCTTCCCGATTCATGGTTGCGATGAGCGACTCGCGCACCGCATCCGACACCTCCATCAAAATCTCGCCGTCGCGGTCTGCCTTCACTAAATCCCACACCAACAAGCGCTGCTCAATCGGCAACGCTTCGAGAATGTAAGCAATATCCGCAGGGTGCAGTTCGGCTAATTTTTCACGCAACTCAACCAGATGGCGCTTATGCAGCATCTTGTCCAACAACTCATGTCGGTCGTCGCGCGGCAAAGTTTGGTTATGCACCACCGTTTCCACCAACATCTGCTTATCCAATAAATGCTGCACCTGTTGCAGGTGGCTTTGCACATTTTCAGTGTGGGGAAGTTCGGGGGTGGAGTCGGTCATGGTGAGCCTCGCAGAATTGCTGGGTATTGTATTAAAAATCCTGCGAATAGGAGGCAAAATAAAGCCGAATTGAAGAATTTAGGTTAAACACCTCATTGCCAGCGATAGCTCGCAAGATCACACCGACCATGTGGGAGCCCGATTCATCCTAAAAATAGCAGTTGGACTATGAAGAACCCTTCGATACGCCCGCTACGCGTGCTACTCAGGGCGAACGGTGTGTCACTCAATGAGTGTTCGTTCCGTTTGTGCTGAGTAGCGCGGTTTTATGCGCGTATCGAAGCATGGGCAGAAAGCCCAAAGCCGTTTTTAGGTTAATCGGACGATGGCACTTTCAATAAATATAATCGCCCGATGCATCGGGCTCCCACAAAAATCTCACCCCCATCGTCTGTTGAATCGCCCATCCACACACATAAACTAGCCTGATGAGACGCTATTTGCGCAGACGATTAAAAATAGGGGTTAAGAAAACGGTTAGGCGGCCGATATACGTCCTAATACTGGAAAAGTTTTTTGTTGGGTGCATGTCGAAACGACAGCAAATGCAGAGAGAACCGTGTGAGCGGTAGTGACGAAAGTTGCCTTCTATGCGACTTTATACCTAGTGTTATTTTCAGCTTATTGTTTATATTGAATATATTTTTATATTGGCGGAGTTGGCATATTTTTTGATGAAAGTGTCACAAACTGTAATCGTCCGATAAGTGGAAAAGCCGATGTAGAGCGGGGGTGATAATATGCATGCCTCAAGGATAGGAGTGGATTTAGCTAGCTGATTTAGTTGAGAAAAGTCTGAACTTTTAGCTGAACAAGCGGTCTTAAGCGGCTTAAAATTATAAATAAATTATGAAATCAATGAGTTGTCAAACAATTATTCGACGCACGCGCCAACTAGGCGTGTGCGTCTTTGCATTGTTGTTGCTCCCGCAAATTGCGTGGGCATTTGGCACGCCATCGAATACACCCGTTACCAGCACCGCTACCCTCAGCTACAACATGGGCGGCCCGCAGCCCGACATTGTTGTGTCCGTCACCATCACCGTGGACGAGCGTGTGAATCTCACCGTTGTGGGCGGCGCCACCACCAATGTGCTGCCAGGCGCGACGCAGCAAGCCACCCCGTTCACGGTGACCAATACCTCGAACAGCCCCTTGGACTTTAGTTTGACCCCCAACGGGGTGATTCCTACGGTGGACAATTTTGACCCCGTCGCCTGCGTAGCGCGCGTAGAAAGCAATGCTGTTGCGGATGGTTATCAAGCCGCCACAGATGTCGGATTTTTCATTGATGAGCTGCCCGCCGAAACCAGTCGCGTGGTGTATGTGCTGTGCGACATTCCGGGTGCGACGGCAGTGGGCAACACAGCGCAAGTGGGTTTGGTGGCAACGGCGCAAGGCAACTTTGCCGCCGCTAATTTGGCTTACGTCGCTTCACCTGGCGCATTGGGTGCGCCCCTAGTGCCCACTATGGTGGCAGAGACAATGGGCGTAGTAGATATTGTGTTTGCGGACATTTCTGGGGTGGAAGCTGTCGATGGGGTGCGCGATGCCAAGCACTCCGCGCGCAACACCTACCAAGTGGGCAATGTGCTCAACCTAACTAAAAACGTCATCGCCCAAGTTGATCCCGCAGGCGGCTCGGTGATTATGCCGGGCACCGTGTTGACCTATCGTATTGAGGCGCTGCTCATCGGCAACGTAAGCAACTTCGTCATCACCGATCCCATGCCTGCTAACACCACCTACGTGGCAGGCAGCATGTTGGTGAATGGCGTGGCCAAGACTGATGCAGCCGATGCCGATAACGCCGAATTTTTACTTGCCACGCAAACTGTTTCCGTCACGCTGGGTACGCTTGTCGCCCCCGCCACGGTCGTTATTACTTTCCGCGCAACCATTAATTAACAGGAGGATGAAATGAAAATTTCTCGTATCACGTTAGCCGCTTTACTGTCTGTCGCCTTGGGTGGATTTTCAATTGCCGCGCACGCGGTTGATGGCGCTATTAAAGTCACCAGCTTGGCTGAAGTAGATGTCGTGACCGTGGGTAAAGACGGCAAAAAAAGCGTCAAGCGCGGTCCGGCTGTCACCACCGTTCCTGGTACCGAAGTAATTTTTAGCAACGTCTTTGAAAACGTCAGCACCAAAGCGGCCAGCGGCATTGTCATTAACAACCCCGTGCCTAACAACACCGCTTACAAAGGCGGCAGTGCAATGGGAAAAGACACTGTCATTACCTTCTCGGTAGATGGTGGCAAAACATTTGACGAAGAAAACAAACTTACCGTGACAGGCGCGGACGGCAAAAAACGTGCAGCGCTGGCCAGTGATTACACGCACATTCGCTGGGCTTACAAAGGTCAATTGCAGCCGGGGAAATCGGGTGATGTGAGTTTTAAGGCGGTCATTAAATAGTTTTGTTTTAACCCAGATAATTGATTGACCTAAAGTTGAGATTAAGCGCCATTGATTTTGTGGGAGGCCGATTCATCGGGCGATGAGAATTTTGAAGTTGCTATCGCCCGATGAATCGGGCTCCCACAAGGGTGGTGGCGCTAATAGATATCTGGGTTTAAGCAGCAAAGAGTTCAGAAATGCAGGTTCAGCAATAGAAGTTCAGTCCATGAGAAAAAATGGAGTTTCAGCAGCTTGATTTTGTAGGAGGCCGATTCATCGGGCGATAAGAATTTTGAAGTTGCTATCGCCCGATGAATCGGGCTCCCACAAGGGTGGTGGCGCTAATAGATATCTGGGTTTAAGCAGCAAAGAGTTCAGAAATGCAGGTTCAGCAATAGAAGTTCAGTCCATGAGAAAAAATGGAGTTTCAGCAGCTTGATTTTGTAGGAGGCCGATTCATCGGGCGATAAGAATTTTGAAGTTGCTATCGCCCGATGAATCGGGCTCCCACAAGGGAGATGGCGCTATTGGATATTTGGGTTTAAGCATTAAAGAGTTCAGCAATAAAGCAGTAAGCAGTTTGGTAATTAAGCAGC
>JAVHQJ010000161.1:7251-39739 GCA_036171075.1 Sideroxydans sp.
AAAGAGTTCAGCAATAAAGCAGTAAGCAGTTTGGTAATTAAGCAACAGAGAGTTCAGCAATAAAGCAGTAAGCAGTTTGGTAATTAAGCAGCAAAGAGTTCAGCAATAAAGCAGTAAGCAGTTTGGTAATTAAGCAACAGAGAGTTCGGCAATTAAGTAGAAAGAAGTTGGGTAATTAAGCAGAAGAACCGGCCGGTTTTTTTGATTTATTTTTTAGGAGAAAAACATGAAACAGAAATTAATGAGCAAGCCGTCCAAGCTCGTCGCACTGTTGGTTGGTGCAACGTTGTTGGGTGCGGTGTCACAAAGCGCCTTGGCGTTGGGTACGGCTTCAGGTACGACCGTCAGCAACACCGCAACCTTGAGCTATAACGTGGGCGCAGTGCCGCAAACAGCAATCCTTTCGTCGCCAGATGGTCTTACACCTACCGGTGTGGCGACCACGTTCTTGGTGGATAACAAGGTGAATCTGCTGGTTACAGCGGTAGGTCCTGCGGCAACGGTTATTCCTGCTCCAGGCGCCCCTGTGACAAACACACAGACTTTCACGGTTGCCAACTTGGGTAACGGCTCGCAAGACTTCTCCTTGGCTACAGCGCAGTTGGTTGGTGTAGCTAATCCGTTCGGTGGCGCATTGTCGGACAATTACGACGTTACGGGCTGTACGGTAACTAATGTGGTTGTTGTTGGTGCTGGCACGATGGGTGCATTTACGGCCGGTGATCAACACATCAATGGATTGGGTGCGGATAGCTCGGCGACTGTAACGGTAACCTGCTCTACACCCGCAGCGCAGGCTAACAACAGCTTGGCGGTGATTAGCTTGACTGCCACTGCGTTGACCGATAATGCAGCGCTGACAGCTGGCGCAGCTTTAGTTAACGGCGCAGGCACAGCTAACAGCAATACAGTTGTTGAAAACGTGTTTGCAGATGCAGCTAAAGCCGCTATCACAGGCATGGATGCAGCAAACAATGCAGCTGATACGGCCAATGGTGCGTTCCTTGTGCAAACTGCGGTGTTGTCGGTGGCTAAAATGGCGACGGTTATCTGCGATCCTTTCTTTGGTTCAACTACGCCAAAGAACATCCCAGGTTCTTACGTGCAATACGCTATCACCATCACCAACTCAGGTGCAGCAGCAGCAACGTTGAGTCAAATCACCGACGCATTGCAAGTGGCTAACGTGACCTTTGACACACTGTTGATTAGTGGTGCAGGCGTGGCGACTAATTGCGCAGCAGGTATGCAATCGTTGTCAGGTACGGGCTTTGGCGCAGTGAAGGGCGCAGGTCTGGTGACTTCTTACGCAGCACCTGGCTTGGCTACTCAAAATGTCACTGCGGGTGCGGACTTTGGTGTGAATACGCCGAATACCGTGACTGTCGATTTCGCAACTTTAGCGGGTACGCAAGTAGGCTTGGCGGGTGCGAGCGCTTCGTTGCCAGCCTCTAGTTTTATCACTGTTTATTTCAACGCTTTTGTTAACTAAGTGACGAAATAAAACGTGCTTAATCGTTCCACAATTAAATCTCCTCTGATCCGCACAGCGCAGCGTGCGGTAGGGGGGGCTTTTGGCAGGTTGGCCGCAAGGCCAGCCCGTCTTTTGTTGCGCACTTTGGGTGTGCAACAAAAGACGCTCGCCTTGGCGTTGGCGTTGGCAATGTCGGGCACGGCATGGGCGGCTACGCCTAGCAATATAAAGATCGACAACATCGCTACTGCCGCTTATACAGTGGGCAGTGGCGCGACGCTGGCGAATTTAACAACGCCGTCTCTACCAGCGTCGGTGACTACGGAGAAGTGTATCGACGTGGGCGTGAAAGTGGAGTTGTTGCAATTCATTCCCCCCGCGCGTGCGGCTCAAGCACCGGCCACTGCCATTAGCGAAAACGTGCAAACGATTCGTTATTTGGCCGCCGATGGTGTGACGCTCACCACGCCCCCTCTCAACCCCACGCTGCTTAACGCCACGACGCCGCTCACTTTGCCAGCGGCGATGTTGCTGGCACCTATCAGCGATGCAGCCAGCATTCAGCCCGCTTCGTATTCGCGTAACGAGCCTATTTTTGTGCGTGTGGTTTCGTTGGATGCCAATACCAGTGCGACGCTGGCCGAAACCGTGCGAGTGAAGCTGACTACAATCGGTGGTGACAGTGAAACCATCGAAATGACGGAAACAGGTTTGTCCACAGGGGTGTTTGTGGGGGTGATTGCGTCCAAGTTTGCCGCGATTGGTAGCGCGCCCACATTGAATGACGGACAAATTACGGTGGCGGCGCATAACGAAACCATCACGGCGGTGTATGTGCATTCAAATTGCCTGACCGGAAACATATCAAATACCAGCAGTGGTTTGATTGACCCTTACGGCATCGTGTTTGATTCTGTAACGGGTGCGCCCGTAGATGGGGCCATTGTTCGACTCTTCGATACCACCACCAACACCGAAGCCAAGGTGTTCTGTGATGACGCCGTCACCGTGCTCACCTCTACATTACCTGGCGGCGGCTTTGCTTCTGGCGCGCCAACCAATTGCGACACGGTGATGGTGCAAGGTGGCTTCCGTTTCCCACAAGTGCCTGCGGGTAGTTACAAAATTACCGTCGAGCCACCCGTTACACACATGTGGCCTTCCATTGTCCCTGCCAAAAACTTGCCCGCGCAAATTGGACTTCCTTCAGGTAAGCCTGCCATTTTGGGTACATCGGGTGCAACACCTGGTGGCTCTTATGGTGGCGTGTTCACTTTGTGGGGCCCTGCGCTGAAGATTGATATGCCAGTGGATTCGGGCGGCAAAGTGTTGACCATTCAAAAGACCGCTGGCAAAGCTGCTGTTGGCACGGGCGAATTTATTCCCTACACCTTGAGCATTCAAAATAACAGCCTGCTTGCCTTGTCCAGCGTGAATATCGCCGACCACATGCCGGCGGGTTTCCGTTACCAAAAAGGCTCAACCAAGGTGGACGGTGTGTTGGCGGCTGACCCTGCAATTTCTGGCGACGGCAACACGCTCACTTTTAATTTGAACATCGCCGCAGGCGCCACCGTGGAAGTACGTTACGTATTGGAAGTGACTGCTGGTGCGCATGTGGGTACGGCCGAAAATACTGCGAACGGGGTGAATTTCTCTTCCAACACGGGGCGTGCGTTTGTGTTGGTGCGCGAAGATTTGTATCGCAATAAAGCCATTCTGATTGGGCGCGTGATTGATGTATCCACCCCCGACAACGGCGAGTTTGCCGATAAAAATGGCGCGCAAAGTGTGTGTGATGCGCGTGCCGATAACGATCTAAAAGGCTTAAAGGGCGCGCGCGTGGTGTTGCAAGACGGCACGTATATTTTGAGCGACGACAATGGTCGTTGGCACATCGACAATCTGCGTGCAGGCACACACGTGGTGCAGTTGGACTTGGATTCTTTGCCTAAAGATTACGAAGTGGTGCGCTGCGAAAATAACGACCGTTTTGCAGGCCGCTTGTATTCACAATTTGTGAATTTGCAAGGCGGCACGCTGTGGCGTGCGGATTTCCATGTACGCAAAAAGCCATCGCTGGCGACGCGTGTGACGCAAACTTTAAGCGCGTTGCCGCAGTTGGATGACACCTTGCTGGGCTTGGCAATTGTGAGCACCACCGAAGTGACAGGTTATAGCGCCACCGTGATGTTGCCCGAGTACAGCCAGTATGTGGCGGGCAGCGCCAGATTGAATGGCGTGCCGATTGACGATCCGATGGTGGCTGACGGCATGCTGGTGTTCCGTAGCTTGGCGCGCCCTGCCAAATGGCAAGACGAGTACACCTTCCACGTGGCCGAAGTGGGCCCGAAAGTAATGTTCCAATCCATGTTGCGCTTTACGCCCCCCGGACGCCCTGCACAAACCGCACCCGTGGCACGTATCACCATGCTCAACCATGCGCCGGTGAGCGCGGGCACAGATGCGACGGTGATGGCTGAACGCGCCGATTCACGTCCGCCCAAAACCGCAGGTGACGATGACATGTCGCAGTTGATTGAGCGTTTGCCTTACAACGAAACATGGCTGTCCACTGCGCCAGCAGGCAATGAGTGGTTGCACCCGCAAGCCAGCTTCCATCCTAATTTGCCGATTGTGAAAGTGGCGGTTAAGCACAACCCTAAACACAGCCTGAAAATTACCGTGAATGGCGAACCCGTCAGTCCTTTGCTGTACGACGGCATGCAAACCAATACGGCGCGCACGGTCGCGGTAAGTAAATGGAGCGCGATTCCTTTGCAAGAAGGCGATAACGCAATGGCGCTGGTGATTACCGATGCAGCGGGTAAAGAAGTGAGCCGTGAAGTGCGCAACATTCACTACGCTTCTACGCCGGACCATGTTGAATTATTGTCTGCACAATCGCGTTTGCTGGCGGACGGTAAAACGCGTCCTGTTATTGCGGTGCGCTTCTTGGATAAAGACGGTTACCCCGTGCGGCGCGGCATCAATGGCGAATTCGATTTGAACGAGCCGTATCGTTCTTACGACCGCAAAGAAGGATTTGAGCGTCAACCGCTGACCGGTCGTGTGGGCGGCAAAGCGCGCTACGAAATCAAAACCGACGGCATCGCCATGATTGAACTTGAACCCACCACCCAAACGGGTGATGCGGTGCTCATGTTCCAATTCAACGATAAACGCACGCAGCAAGTGCGCGCTTGGTTAGAACCAGGTCAACGCGATTGGATTTTGGTGGGCTTCGCCGAAGGCACAGTGGGCTACAAAGCGCTATCGGGCAATGTGACTGCGCTGCAAGCGAATCAAGCCGATAAAGAATTGTTCGATGGCAACAAAGTGGCGTTCTACGCCAAGGGCACGATTAAAGGCGAGTATCTGCTAACCGCCGCCTACGACACCTCTAAACAACTCGGCGATGGCAAGCTCAAACAAGCGGTTGACCCTACCCAGTACTACACGCTGTACGGTGATGCCACCCAAGCACAACACGATGCTGCGACGTCTAGTCGTCTGTACGTGAAGATTGAGCGTAAGCAGTTCTACGCCATGTTTGGTGATTACGACACCGGCCTCACGGTGACGGAATTGTCGCGTTACAGCCGCACCGTGAACGGCTTGAAGAGTGAATACAAAGGCGAGCAACTGGGCTATAACGCCTTCGCTACGGTCACTTCACAGGCTTACATCAAAGACGAAATGCAAGGTAACGGCACCTCGGGGCTGTACAAGATGTCGCGCGGTAACATCGTGATGAACTCCGACAAAATCCGCATCGAAACGCGCGACCGCTTCCAATCGCAAGTCATCGTCAGCGTCAAATCGTTGACGCGTTATTTGGATTACGACATTGACTACTACTTCGGTACGCTGAATTTCCGCGAGCCTATTCAAAGTCGCGATGCTGATTTGAACCCCACTTACATTGTGGCTGAATTTGAATCAAACGACCCACTGGATAGCAAAGCAACCTATGGTGGCCGAGGTAGCTTCAAGCCCACCAAGGGCATGGAAGTGGGCGTCACAGCCGTGCATGAAGGCACAGTTGGCGCGACCGGTAATTTGAGTGGCGTGGATGCGACATACGAAGTGACTCCAGAAACCAAAGTGCGTGCCGAATTGGCGGGGACTGACGGCAATCGTGCGGGCAATACCAGCAGCGGCAAATCGTGGTTGGGTGAAGTGACGCATCATGAAGAAGTGTGGGACGGCAAGCTGTATGTGCGTCAACAAGACGGTGCATTCGGTTTAGGTCAACAAGCGCCATCTGAAATTGCAACCCGCAAAATGGGTGTTGATGGACGCTTGAAATTAGGCGACACCACTGAAGTGCGCGGCCAAGCCTACCAACAAGCCAACCTGCTGACGGGCGCAAAAAATACCGTGGCGGATGCGCGCGTGAGCGAACAAATTACTGATGCTTTGAACGCCTACTACGGCGCACGTACTTCGCGCGACACCTCGGTGCTAGGCACGCGTGAAAGCAACCAAGCCTTGGCGGGCGCAGCGTATGCCATGCTAGATCGCAAGCTCACGCTGCGCGGTTCGGGTGAAATGAGCTTCGGCACGGCAGGCAGCGTGCCTATGCCCAATCGCTTGATCTTGGGCGCGGACTACCAGATTACGCAAGAAACCAAAGCCTTTGCCGAACACGAAATTGCACGTGGACAAAACATCGCTGCTGATACCAGCCGCGTCGGGCTACGCACTCAACCTTGGCAAGGCGCAGAAATGTCCGCTTCGGTTGCCAACACTTTCAGCAACGATGCCGAGCGCATGTACGGCAACTTGGGCATGGTGCAACGTTGGCAAATCAACGAACACTGGCAAACTGATTTCAGCGTGGATCGCACCCAAACCCTACGCAACAGTGCCGCGCCCTTGCAACTCAACACACCGCTGCCATCCGGTAACTTCGCTCCCGCCGCAGGCTTCGCTGGCGACTTTACCGCTTACGCATTGGGCGCGGGTTACAACGACACTTTGTGGAGTGCGAACGCGCGCGCCGAAGTGCGCAAAGCCAGCTTGGGCGATCAAAATAATTTGTTGTTAGGCATGCAACGCAACCTCGATGACGGACGTGCATTGGCGGCGGGCTATGTCTTGCGCGAAGTGACAGTAGCCGCCAGCAACACCTTCACGCGCAGCACCGACTTGCGTCTGTCTTATGCGCACCGTCCTAACGACAGCGAATGGGTGTGGTACGACCGCGCTGACTTCATCACTCAAAAAACACTCGCCCCCGGCAGCGTCCTTAAAGGCGACAAACTGATCAACAACTTAAACGCCAACTGGGTGCCTGTGCGTCACACACAAATCGCCTTCCAATACGGCTCTAAATACGTGCTCGACACGATTGATGCCGTGGACTACAGCGGCTACACCGACCTGCTCGGCACCGAAGTGCGCCACGACCTGAATCAAGATTGGGATGTGGGCGTACACGGCTCGGCGATGCGCTCGTGGCATGCTGGTGTGAACAGCTACGGCGTAGGCGCATCCGTCGGCTACAAAGTGATGGACAACGTATGGGGCGCCATCGGCTACAACGTGCGCGGCATGAACGACCGCGACTTCGCTGGCGCCAACTACCGCGCCAAAGGCCCCTACCTCACCCTGCGCATGAAAGTTGACCAAGACACCTTCGGCCTCAACGACAGCGGCGAACGCACCCGCCCCTTGAGTGGAGAGTAAAGAATGCGCTACGCAAATTCGATTGATTCGCAAGGCCGAAAAGGCAGTGTTAATGCGCTATCTACCTTAAATTTGGATAGCTTATTAGCTTGTGGGAGCGCGATTAGAAACAATAGTTGCGCAGAAATTAAATCGAGTCTGACCCCATTTAAGTCGAAAATTCAGCGTTTCATTTGGGTGGCGGCGTTAGCGCTGCTGCCGCAGCTCGCGCATGCCGACAGCGTGGGTCAAGTGCAAACCACTAAATACTTCGCGCCCGAAACGGTGGCGTTAATCAAACAGCGCGCGCAAGACAAAGCCAATGGTGTGCCCGGCGCGGTAATTGGCTTTCAGGCAGGCGACACGCTCAACTACATTATTCAATTTACGCCCGTTGCCAATGGCGGCACGGTGGGGGCGGGCGGTTACATCACCGATTACATCCCTGCCAATTCGATAGTCACCAATGCGCAGTTTGTGCAGCCCGATGGCATGGGCGGCTTTTACCAAGTTGCACCCCCTGCGCCCGCCACCATGCCCGATGGTTGGGGCGCACGCGGTACTTTTGCTTATACCGCAGGCTGGACGAACGACCCTTATACGCTGAATAAATGTGCTTTAGCAGTTAAAACCACCGCTAATTGCGCGGGTAGTTTGGCGCAGTTGGTGGCGGACACGGGAATTTTTTATTCGAGCGATTCGCGCACGGCGGTGTTTGTTGACCCCAGCACCGATGGTCGAGTGCGTCAATGGGCAGCCCCGAATGGCAATGGTTATAACGTGTCGCCAAGTTCTGGAGCTGGCTTGGTAACTTTGATGGGCGGACCTATTGGCGCAACGCCTTCAACCCATAATTTATGGGATGCGGCGATGACCAATGCCTTTGGTACGCCACCTGCAACAGTACTGACCATTTTGCCGCCGAGTGCAGGCAATGCGGCGATTGTCACGTCAGGTAAAGGGGCGGCGCCGTATAACGCCGCATCGCCTGTGGCAGGCCCTGATTCGGGTTATCAACTTGATTACACGGGGCAAGTCGGGCCGTGGCAACGTGCTTATTATCCTGGCTCGATGGTTGGCTCGAACGCGTCAGGCCCTGCTCTAGCAATTGGTACTGCTACCGTCACCGCCATGCCTACTTCGGCGGGAGCAAGTTTCCCCTTGCCTGCTAATACCAACGCGCTGCGCTGGTCGGCAGGCCGCTTGACGGTGGGGCAACAAAGTTTCGTCAAAATTAGTTTGCAACTCACCGCACCTCCGCCTGCCACGGGTTTGGTAAATAATTCGGAAGTGTTCGGTGGCGATGCCAGTGCTGACAATGGTGTGGGTAAAGGTCAGGACAATCCTTGGGTGTATGCGGTAATGAGTGTGGCGAGCAATATCTCGACCTTGTTTGCCTTCAAAGAAGTGGTGTGTGTGTATGACGCAACAGGCACATGCGTGCCTAACAATGGTGCAAATTTGCCGACCACTGGTGCAGTGCCAGCCACAGGCCCGAAAGTGCGCTATCGCCTAACCTATATCAACACCAACAATGCCACCCAGCACAATGTTACGGTGTGCGATCAACTGCCTAGTAATGCGGTGGTGGCATTCGCCACTGGGGTGACGCAAATTAGTGCCACGCCTAATATCGGTGTGCCAGTAAGCCCAGCGGCACTGGCCTGCGGTTTTGCGGTAGGCGGCACGACCTTTAGTTACCCCGCTATTCCCGCCTTGGTAGGTGGCGCAGCAGGGTTGGTTGAGTTTGATGTGCAATATCCACCATTAACCGCTGGGACGGTGATTTCCAACGCACTTAAAGTGGTGAGTACCGAAATTCCAGCGGGGATTACTTCGTTCGCGCCCTCGAATGTGGTTGCCAGCATGGCAGCTAATTTGCTCATCACCAAAAGTGTGTCGCCCGGTGCGGTGGCAAAAGGCGACACGGTTACCTATAGCATTGTGGTGGCGAACCGAGGCAGCGCACCCGCCAGCCTCACTACCTTGGTGGATACCTTGGATGGTGTGGTAGCAGTTGCGCCCAATTTATTGCCGAACAGCCGTTTTAATTATGTGGCGGGCACAACTGCTATCACCATCAATGGTTCACCTGTGTCGGGCGCGAGTCCTGCCATGTTGGTGTTGCCAGCGACCAACCAAGAACAGGTAACCGTCACCTTCCCCGCAGGGACGACCATTCCAGCGGGCGGGCAGTTGCTAATGACGTTCAATGTCACCGCAGGCTTGCCGACTTTGAATGCGATGGTGTATTCCTTGCCCGCTCCTGCGGTGCAAACGCCGTATAACAATACCGCTGTGATTAACTGCGCTACTGCCTGCGTAACAAGTCCTCCTAATGGTAAACCACCCAAAAGAGGTTTTGTACCCACCGCAACAGCAACAACTGGGCCGACTGCACCTGTGGTATTGAACGCGCCTAATTTGTCGGTGCTTAAAACCATAGATTGCGTAGTTAGCGGTGCGGTGTGTACGCCAGGTTCTTATGTGGCGGGCAGTAGCATTCCCGTGGGGGCGTTGCTGCGCTACAAAATTGTGTACAGCAATTTGAGTAGTGGTATGCAGACCATCACCTTGACAGACACTTTGCCTGCGTCCACCACGGCAGCGGGTAATTTGTATGTTGCCAATGGTCCAGACATCCGCCCTAACACCTTGCCCGCCGCAAACATCTTGTCATCCAACCCAGCGGCAGCAGGCGCGGCGCGCGGTGCAGATGCCCTGTTGACGATGATTCCCGCCAACTCGCTGGTGAGTTTTACGCCTGCCAATTTGCCGGGCAACAGCGTCGGCACTTTGTATATGGATGTGCAAACCAATATCGCTGCGCCTGCTGGCACGATCTTGACCAACAGCGCGTCCATCAGCAGCACGCAACGCACGGCTGCGGGTGGTTTGGCGATTCTGCCTAGCACTGTCAGTGCCACCACATCGGCCACTTCGCTCACCATCAGCAAAGTCGCCGCGTCCCCCAATGTTGCGCCGGGCGGAGTTGCGCTCTACACCATCACGGTGACAAACACAGGGCTCACCCCTGTTACCTTGACCAATATCGTGGACACTTTGCCGCTGCCATCAGCAGGCACGATTTTGTGTAGTAATGCGCCTATTGCACCCGCTGTGCCTGTAACCACGGCAGCGGGTTGCCAAGCTGGCACTACGATTATGAATAACGGTGTGGCGGTGTTAGCACCGCTGCCCACGCAAATTGCGGCTACCGCACTGGTGGGGCAAAAGAATACTTGGCCGTTGCCAGCAGTAGTGGTTGCACCGAACACCGCGCTGACCTTAAGTTTTCACGCGGCTTACAGTGCGCTCGTACCGCGCGGCACAACGCATAACAACACGGCGACCGTGACCGCCGCAGGCAGCACGTTTAGCACTGGGCCGACTGCGCCTGTTGCCGTGCCTTACAACAGCTTGAGCGTGACCAAAGCGGTATTGACACCCGCTACAGCCAGCATCGCGCCCAATTCACCCGTTACCTATCAAATCACCATCACTAATACGGGCGGTGTAGGTGCTGCACCCGTACCGATCACCTCGGTGGTGGATAGTTTGCCGACTACCCCATTGGGGTCGCTAGGGACGGTAAGTTATGCCGCGCTACCCGCGCCCACGGTGATGAATGGCTTAGTCGCAGTGGTTGCGCCAGCGGTGGCTGCGCCAGCGGTGGCCGTAGCCGGCACGCAACAAACCGTTACTTGGACGATGCCCGCTGCGACCTCGGTAGCCGTGGGTGCGCCAATGGTGATTACCTTCACCGCGCAATACGGCGCAGTGCCCACTGCCACGACCTATTTCAACGATGTGAAAGTGAATTACACGGGCGGTGCAGCGTTGAGTTTGACGCAGCAAAATCTCGCACCCGTGACCGTGCCCGCGATTTCTAAAGTTACCAAGACGATTGATTGCGTCTATCAAGGTCTGCCACTCACTTGTACGCCCGGCTCATATATAGATGGCACGCCGATTCCGGTTGCCGCCAAGTTGGGCTATAAAATCGTTTATGAAAATTTGGCTGCCGTGCCGATGACAGGTATTAGCGTGAGCGATGTGTTGCCCACACAAGTCGTTCTCGCGCCGAACCCGATTAGCAATGTGATGATTAACGGCGTGGCAGCGGCCATTCCTGTTGCTGTGGCAAATCCCGGCGCAACCGTGCTGTTGCCTGCCTTGCCAGCTACCCCGAATAACACGCGCGCTGCATTTGGCACAGCAGGTGCGCAGGGCATTATTACTTTCGATTTGCAAACTAACGCCACCACCGGCGTAGGCGTGACCAACGTGGCGCGCATGACTAGCACCCAAGATGCAACAGGGGCGAGCAGCTCCGCCACCGCACAAGTGGCAGGGGCAAACCTGACGGTGAGCAAAGCGGTGACTGCTGGTACGCCCAGCACGGTTGCGCAAGGCGGCACGGTGTCATACACCATCACTGCGCGTAATGATGGGGCAGCCCCGGCCACTTTGACTAGCTTGGTGGATACCTTGCCCGGCGTGTTGCCAGTTGGATTGCCGACTCGCTTCGTGTATGCCGCGACCACCGCAGTGGCTTTGAATGGTGTGCCGATGATTGCGCCCATCCCTACGGTGTTGAACGCGCCACTTACCAATCGCGACAGCGTGACGTGGACTTTCCCTGCGCTGACCACGATTCCAGTCGGACAAAGTTTGACCTTAACTTTTACCGCCACGGTAGGGGCGGCGATGCCCAAAGGCACTGCCGCCGCACCGAATGCGACTTACTACAACGACGTGGCCGCCAACTACACGGGTGGCGCATTCCCCAGCTCGTCAGCAGGCAGTCAAGCCCCTGTGGTCGTGCCGTTCTACACGCTCACGATGAGCAAGACCATAGATTGCGTCTACGACACACCAGTGCTCCCTGCGCTGCCAACTTGTCAACCGTATGTGGCGAACACGCCGATTCCTCCTGCTGCCAAGTTGCGTTACAAATTGAGCTACAGCAATTTGTCTAGCCTAGCGCAACTGGTCACGATTAAAGACAGCTTGCCCGCCTCGGCAACGGCGGCAGGAAATCTGTATGTGGGCAGTGGACCTGACTTGCGCCCTAGTGTGCCAGCCTTGTCGGTCAATGCAGCATTAGCGGGTGCGGTGCGAGGTCCAGATGTCGCGCTGACAACGCCGATTACGCCCGCCACCCCTGTGGCGATGACGGCGGTTTCCTTGGCTGGTAATGGTTTGTTGAATAGTTCAGGTACGCTGTTTATTGATGTGCAAACCAGCGCACTAACCGGTACCTCGGTAATTAACTGCGGCTCGGTGAGTACCATAGCAACGGATACTTGTGCCACCGTGGGCTCGTTGTCGATGGTGAGCAGCACCTCGAGTGTCAGCGTGCAGAATGTCGCGGTATTGCAAATCAGCAAAACTACCAGCACACCGAATGCGTCGCCCGGCGGCATTGCGACTTACACCATTAGCATTAAAAATACCGGGACTGCGCCCACCACGGCATTGAGGATTTTCGACTTCCTGCCTTTTAGCGGCACGGTTAACGATGCCACTCGACGCTTTAACTATGTGGCTGGCAGCGCAGTGTACGGCGGTGGTTTAACCCCCGCTACGACGGTGAATACAGTGGTTGCGCCGACCATTCCGCCTTATGCGAGCAATAACAATCAGCAGCAAGTGATGTGGGATTTCCCGACCTTTGCCTTGGCGGTAAATCAGACTGTCACCATCACCTTTAATGCCAGCGTGGGCGCAGCGATTAGTAACACTAGTTACTACAATAGCGCGCGTTACGAATACACCAGCGGCGGCATCTCGTTTAATGGCAATTTGAATAATGCCGCTTTGGTGACCGTAAGCAACCCTATGCCATCGCTGATGTTCTTGAAAACGGTCAACGTGTTTTCAGACCCAGTGAACGGCGTGAACAATCCAGCGGCTGTGCCCCCGGTGTACGCGAAATTCATTCCAGGTGCGCAGGCAGGCTATACCTTGATTGCAACTAATTCAGGCTCGGGGCCGGTGGACAACAACAGCTTGGCCGTTACCGACCCATTGCCAAGCAATGTCGCGTTGTTCGTCAACGACATTGGCGTTGCAGGTACGGGTCCGGTGTCCTTCACGCAAGGTGTGACTTCAAGTGGATTGACTTACACTTTCACTTCATTGTCGAGTGCGGCAGATGACTTGGACTTTTTTGGGGGAACGCCCGTGGCAGCTTGGGGATATGTACCTGTCCCGGGTGCGGATGGCTGCGATCCTTTAGTAAGTCAGATTCGGGTCTCGCCTAAAGGCATGTTTGCGGGTAGCCCCACCGCGCCTAGCCCAAGTTTCAATTTGAATTTCCGTGTGTGTGTGAAGTAATTAATTAGCGAGGTATTTACCATGACCAAGTTCACTCTCTCTACTCTTTCCGCTGCCTTGATGGCTTGTATTTTCTCTGCACAGGCGGCAGAAGAGTTACTACCTAAACATTTGCAAGACATCGAAGCGTTGCAAAAACGTGCCGATAAAATGGTGGTGAACCCAACGGGTGTAGAGAGTTATCACTTCGCCAAGGCACGTGCGTGGTTGGATTTGGCGTTGAGTGAATATCACCAAACGGATACCACAGGCTTGGTGTATGCCGCCACGGTGCAAGCCAAAGACTTGCTCGATGGGGTGGAAAATAAAGTGGTGGATATGAATATGGATACGCCTAAAAATCTGGTGGGTACAGAGCTGGTGCGCACCGATTTGTGGGACAAAATTGCCGCTATGAAAGGTGACAAAAATTTTGCCTGCGCGCAAACCAAATTGGCTGAAGCCGAAGTGTATTTGGTGTGGACAGGTCACGAAAAAATGGAATCAGGCTGGACGCATGCCGAGTCGTATGCGCGCGGCACGGAAAATTTAATTTACGAAGCCAAAGTGCAAATTGATAACTGCAATGCCGCACCTGGAGTGTCCGGAGTGTCTGTGGATGCTTTGCCACGCACCACCGAAAAAATGTCCTTGTCGGGTGATGCCTTGTTCGTGTTCGGCAGCGATAAGTTAGTGGTTGGCGCAGAAGATAGCTTAGTTAAACTGGCGGACTCGATCAAGGGGTGGACAGCCTTGCAAGGGGTAGAGCTAGTGGGTTATACCGACCGTCTGCGTACCGATGGTAACGAAGCGAAGAACGTTCAACTTTCGCAAGCACGTGCCGCACGCATTAAGCAATACTTGGTGGGCAAAGGCATTGCAACCGAGAAAATTGTGGCTAGCGGCGCAGGTTCTAGCAAACCTGTTAAGGAATGCTCGACTAAAACAAGCAAAGCGGCACAAGTGCAATGCTTGCAACCTAACCGTCGTGTAGAAATTATTCTGCGCGGAGAAAAATAAGTAGATGCGGTTTGGTTCGCCATTCCAGTACAGGGTGACACCTTCTTCGCGGGTGTGACGAACTAGGCAGTAAATAAAAGGCCGATTGAGCAAGCGTTCAATCGGCCTTTTGCCTTTATTAAATTAGGGTCAGACTCGATTTATTTCTGAAATAGCTCTATGTGATCGTGCAATGGATAAATCGAGTCTGACCCTAATTTACTTGAGTCTGACCCTAATTTACTTTTCTTCAGCGTCCAACTGCTGTTTTTAGATGCATATCAGACTAAAGACTAGCAAGTCAGCTACAATAATTGCTAGTCTAATGCTATCCGTACACACTAAAGGATTGCCTCTCTCCTCAATCTAGCCGCCAAAATCATGACAAAGTTGTTCAGGTTGATTAGGTTTTTTCTAGTCCTGCTGATGTGGGGTGGGGGGGTGAACAATGCCTATGCGCTGGTATGCACGTCGATAGCATCGGGTAATTGGAATGCGGGGGCGACGTGGGCGGCGGGGTGTGGGGCAACGGGGCCAGTCGCGGGCGATACCGTGACTATTGCTACAGGACATACCGTTACTATCATTGCTAATGCCGCCGCCGCTTCGCTGGCGGTGAATGCGGGGGGCATTATCAATGCCACTCGTCGCATCACCCTGACCACCACCGCCACGATTGCCGGCACCGTTAATTTAACGGCGGCAGCGGCGCGGTTACGGGTGGCGGGCACAACTAACGTCACGGGAACACTCAATTTAGGGCCCGCGACGGGGCATCGCTTTACAGGGTTGGTGACGCTTAATCCTGGTGCAGTGTGGACGGCGACCACCGCCACAGTGAATTTTCGCGGCGGACTGACCAATAACGCCACCACTTTCACCGCAGGTACAGGGGCATATAGTGTCACCACACTTGCGCAAACGTTTAGCGGCGCGACGCCTGTTGCGCTGACCAACTTGGCGATTACCACTGTCGCGCTCACCAACAATGCCACGTTGAGCGTTGCGACCACGTTGTCAGGCACAGGGCCGATTACTAATAACGCGATTCTTAATGTAGGCACGACGATGTCGGGTACGGGGACTTACACCAACAGCGCGACTGGCACGATGAACATTGCGGCGGCCACCGTCACACCGATTTTGGCAGCTAGCGCTATCGGTAACACCGTCAACTACATCGGTGCTGCTGCGCAAACGGTTAAACCCGCGGCGTATTCCAATCTCGGTTTGGGGGGGGGCGGCATTAAGACCATCACGGGGGTGACGGTCGCCAATAATTTGACACTATCGGGCACAGCCAGCGCCACGCCCGCAGCAGCGTTCACCGTCGGCGGGAATTTGAATGTGGGGGTGGGCTCGACTTTCACTTCGGCTAATTTCACCAATATGGTGATGGGACTTACCACGGTGAGTGGCACCTTGGCACATTCGGGGGCAGCGCTGAAAACTTACACGGGAGCGCTGACCATCAACGCGGGCGGGGTGCTTACCAATGTGGGCAATGCGCCCATAAGTTACGGCGGTGGGCTGCTGAACAACGGCTCGTTCTCTTCTGGCACGGCGGCGCAAACTTTCACGGGCGGCGGCATCACGCACAATGGGCTGGCGTTCACCGCAGGCACGGGCGTGTTCACCTTCACCACGGCTGCCGCACAGGCGGTGAATTGTGCCACTGCCTTGGCGCTGCCCAGTGTGACGGTGACTGCACCCACTGTCCTCACCAATAACTGCAATCTCACCGTGAGCACCGCGCTGGCGGGTACGGGAAACTTCACCAATGGTGCAACGGGAACGCTGAACATTGGGTTTGCGGCTGCGCCCACGGTTACCACGATGACAGCCACCGCCATCGGCAACACAGTGAACTACCCATTGGCGGGGAATCAAGTGGTGCGAGCGATTGCTTACCACCATCTCGGGCTAGCTAACAGCGGCATTAAGACGATGACGGGGGTGACCACTGTGGCGGGCAACTTGAACATTTCCGGCAGCGCCAGCATGACGGGCAATGCCGCGCTAACGGTGAGCGGTGCGCTGAATTATTCTTCTACCGGTGTCACCACTTTAAGCGCCGCCACACCCATCTCCGTGGGTAGTTACAACCAAACAGCGGGAACGCTGGCGGCAGGCGCAAATAGCCTTACGGTGACAGGTGGTGGTGTGGGCGCGTGGGCGCAGACGGCGGGCGCATTCACCAGCACAGGCTCGGTGACGTTCACGGGGGCTGCACCGCAAATCAATGCCGTGTCCGCCTTTAATAATCTCACTTTCAACGGTAGCGGCACTGCACTGTTTAATTCCAACGTCACGGTAAATGGTGTGTTGACTCTCACCAATGGTCTCATTGCAACGGGCGCGAATACGCTGGAAGTGACCACTAGCTGTGTGGGCGTGACAGGCAGTGCCGCCAGTTACGTCATCGGTAATGTGCGTTTGCACTATCCCACCGCAGCGGGCATCACCAGCTGCACTTTCCCTGTGGGCAATGTCACGGCCTACGCGCCGGCCGTGGTTGCCATCAGCAATGTGACTTCCACCTTGGTGAATAGCACACTGACCGCATTTACCACCACGAGCGATCATGCCGACACCACGGCGGGGCTGTCTGGTATCAACAAATTAAAAAGCGTGAATCGTTTTTGGACACTGACGCCAGGCGCCGCGTTGACATTTGCAACGTATAACACGACCTTTAATTTTGTGGCGGGCGATGTGGATGCGGGAGCAACCCCAGCCAGTTTTATCGTGGCGCGTAAAAATGCCGGCGTGTGGAGTTATCCCACCATGGGGGCCGCACTGGCTTTGAGTACAACAGCTACGAACATGACGCAAGCGGGCGGTTTCGGCGAGTACGCCGTGGGGCAAGGCTTCCCTGCGTTTTCGCTAACCAAGCTGGTGAGTGTGTTTTGGGATCCGGTTAATTTGAGCGCGAACCCCAAATTTATTCCCGGCGCATTGGCGCAATACACGGTACTGGTAAGCAACGCGGGCGGCCCCGCCGATAACAATACGGTCAGCATCACCGATGCCGTGCCGCCTCATTTGGCCTTGAATGTGAGCGGTGCAACGGGGCCGATTACCTTCGCCCAAGGCACCCCCAGCAGCACGCTTACCTACAACTTTATTGCCTTGGGAGATTTAACTGACGACGTCGATTTTTCAAACGACGCTGGCGCAACCTGGACGTATGTGCCAACCGCAGCAGCCGATGGTTGTGATACGGCCGTCACCCACCTGCGCATCAATCCCAAAGGCACTTTCATCGGCAACCCTACCCCGCCAACCCCCAGCATGAGCTTAACTTTCCGCATGTGCGTGCAGTAATAAATTAGGGTTAATAAATTAGGGTCATAATAAATTAGGGTCAGACTCGATTTATTGAAATAAATTAGGGTCAGACTCGATTTATTTATGATGCTCCAGGTCATCGTGCTACGGATAAATCGAGTCTGCCCCTAATTTTCTAATTTTCACCCTAATTTTTATGGCTGTTAAGGAATTTCCACATTAGGCATGCGGTCAAGGATTATCAAGGTCTTCCTTAACATGCCGCGTGCTTCACGGTGTGTGTCGTAGTAGCGCGGATTGGGCACCATAGCGGCGAGGCGTGCGGCTTGTTCGGCAGTAAGTTGCGATGCACTCACTCCAAAATAATGGCGGGCTGCCGCTTCCGCGCCGAACACGCCATTGCCCCATTCGATGACATTCAAATAAATTTCAAGAATACGTTGCTTGTCCATCACGGTTTCCAGCATCAGCGTGATGACGACTTCTTCGCCTTTGCGCCAGGGCGTGCGCTTGGTAGAAAGAAATAAGTTTTTAGCTAACTGCTGGCTGATTGTCGAACCACCCGCCACAATTTTGCCTTTCTTCAAATTTTTCTCGTAGGCTTTTTGAATGCCTTCCCAGTCGAAGCCTTCGTGGTCGATAAACCTCGCATCTTCCGCTGCAATCAGTGCGCGTTTCAAATGGTTGGAAATTTTCGGATAGTCTACCCATTGCTGCTTCAGCGCGGCTTTAGGATTTTTGTCCTGCATGACTTCAAGACGGTCTTCCATAAACGCGCTATTTGCAGGGTCAAACTTTATCCACCACACAATGTGCGCGAACAGCCAAAACTGGTACAGCACCAGCAAGGCGAACAGCGCAATGACGATGCGCATGAAGAGGCTGCGCGGGGCTTTCATTGCCGTACACCAGAATGACGAGCGAAGGGATTAACGGGATTCATAACTTGCGCATTGCGTCGAGAACGGGTTGGGTGTCAGGCCGCACTTTGCGCCACAGGGCGAACGAGGTGGCGGCTTGTTCCACCAACATGCCTAGGCCGTCAGCAATGACAGTCGCGCCTTGTGCGCGCGCAAATTTTAAGAAGGGAGTCTCTTTGCCATACACCATGTCGTAGGCCAGCGCATCACGCTTGAATAGGCCGTCCGGCAATGGTGGCAACTCATCTGATAGACCTGTAGACGTGGCGTTGATGACGATGTCGAAGCTGCGACCTGCCAAGTCTGCGTAACGTTTGGCGAATACCGTACCGACTCCCTCAAACGGAGCGACCAGTGCTTGTGCTTTTTCTAATGTGCGGTTGGCGATGATGATGCCCACGCCCGCGTTGAACAAGGGTGACAATACGCCTGCTGCTGCACCGCCCGCACCAAGGATGAGGGCATCTTTGAAGTAGAGTTTGTAGTGCAGATTGTTTTCAATATCTTTCAGCAAGCCTGCGCCATCCGTGTTGTCGCCCAAGATCTCGTTCCCCTCAAAGATGAGCGTATTCACCGCCTTGGCATCGTTGGCGCGACCACTACGTTGTGTCGCCAATTTGAAGGCTTCGAACTTGAACGGCACCGTGACGTTGCATCCTTTGTAGCCCTCCGCACGCAAACGCGCGATGGTGTCGGCAAAACCATCAAGCGGCGCTTCGATGGTTTCGTAGCTGATGTCTTGGCTGGTCTGCTGAGCGAACATCGAATGGATCAGCGGCGACTTGCTATGGTTGATGGGATTGCCGATGACGGCGTATTTGTCAGTCATGTGAATGGGGACGTTTTGAAAAGTGCGCGGATTATAACGGCTTAATCTGTCCGCTTCAGTAACGCAGTTAGCAAGCCAATCAACGCCATTGCGCACACGATGGTGACCCCAGAGGGAAGGTCGAACCACACGGACAGTAGTAATCCAATGACATAGCCTGCGCTACCGATAGCGAAGGCATAAATCAGACGATTGTGTTGAAGCTTGTGGGTGGCTATGGCGGGCACGATGAGGCTGGTGAATACCAGATAGATGCCGACCAGTTGCACCGAGGCGGTGACGGCGAGTGCGAATAAAGCATAGAACGCGACAGGATGTTGATGGTTGCGCAAGCTGCGCCATGCCAGCAATAGCACGCCACTTAACCCAGCAGTGGCGATGAGCTGGGGGGTGTTCACCCACAAAATCTGCCCGACCAATAAATCTTTTAGATGCTCCCCTGCGTGTACGTCATGGCTCATTAAGAGAATGCCTAAACTGGCGGAGAGTACGAAAGTGAGGCCGATGTAAGCTTCTTTAATCTCGGGTGCGCTTCGCTCAATCCACGCTAATAAAGCCGCGCCACACAGGGCGCTACTCGCCGCAATGAGTTGCACCAGTAGTGGGTTGTGATTGAGTTCTAAAAGTGCCGCGATGATGACACCCAGCCCCGCAATTTGCGCGATAGCCAAGTCGGCAAATATCACACCGCGTTGCAACACGCGCATGCCAAACGGAATGTGCGTAGCGAGTACAAGCAATCCCGCGATGAAAGCGGGGAAGAGAATGTCGAGTTCGAGTGTATTCATTTTTATCCTTATCTTGTGTTGTCATACCGGCGCAGGCCGGTATCCAGTGGCAAAGCATTCTGCGAAGCAGTCAAAACCAAAGAGGGTGTCCCGCGTGCGCGGGGATTTTTTATTGGCTGGATACCGGCTTTCGCTGGTATGACCGAGGTTTTCTAATATTTCAACTTCACTCAATCCGCATCAACTTTTTGCGTATCACATCTTCATCCAATCCCTTTCCAATAAACACTAGACGCGAGTGTGGTGTGTCTTCATGCCATCCTGTGAGTGGGGTATAGGGGTAGAGCGTGTGTTGCACGGCGTGAATGGCGAGTGGCATCGCATAGTCAGTCACGTGCAGGATTCCTTTCATGCGCAGCAAGCGTTCGTGATAGGTCTCACATAAGTTTTTCAATACGGGTTCAAGTTGCGCGAAGGTGAGCGGGGCGGGCAGGGTGACGGTGAAATTGTGCACGCCATCATCATGCACTTTGGAGGGCAAGGTGGCACGCTGGGGTCTAGCCGAAGTAGGCGCACGCAGCCAACGGTGCGGTAAGGCTTGTTTGCTTGCCAAGTTAAATAGCCCGACATCCATGATGGCGCTTGGTTCAATGTCACCCTGCACGCAGCGATGCTGCGTTGCGCCAGGATTCAGGCGCGTCAAGTCGGCGCTCAATTCATTTAGTTGCTGTGCGGTGGCGAGGTCGGATTTAGTGAGCAGCAGTACGTCGGCAATCGCCGCCTGTTTGCGCGCCTCGCCCTGTTGCGTTATTTGCGCCGCACCGTATTCGCTATCCACCGTCACAATCACCGCATCCAAACGGTAGTGATGAATGATGATGTCTTCGTTCAACAGATTTGCGAGGATGTGTGCAGGGTCGGCGAGACCGGTCGTTTCAATCACCAGTCGCGTGAAAGGCGGCACAGCATTCAGCGCGCGCTTGAAAAACAAATCGCGCATCGTGCCCGCCAACTCCGAACGCAAAGTGCAGCACAAACAGCCTGACCCGAGCAGCACCGTGTTGTCTTTGATGTAGTTGTCTTCCACGTTGCGCGCGAGGATGTGATCCAAGCCCGCCGCGCCAATCTCGTTGATGATGACCGCCGTGTCTTTCATACCCTCATGCTGCAACAGCTTTTGCAGCAGCGTGGTTTTGCCGCTGCCGAGAAAACCAGTGAGGAGGGTGACGGGGATGCGCTTGTCCATGGGGTTAGAAATTTTTGAATAATCTCGGTGAGCTTTATTTTAAGCCCGCCAACAATTTCGCAATCGTGTCATCAAATAATCCATACAAATCTTTTGCTGTTTCACTGCCGCCCACGGTGTAAGGCAAGGTCACGGCGCTGAGGTGGGAGCGTTCGGCAATCCATTCTGAAGGACGCTCATCTTGATAGGCCGCGCGCAGCACCATTTTGGCGGGCTGTTTTTGCAGTATGTTCAATACTTGCGAAAGATGCGCAGCACTCGGTTCCATGCCCGGCTTGGCTTCCAGTATTGCTACCTCTTTTAAGCTTAACCAAGCGTTCAGATAGGGGAAGCCTTGGTGTTGCACCACGATAGCAACGCCTTTGAGCGGTGCCGCTTGCGCTTCCCACTTTGCAATCGCGGCGCGCCATTTTGTATTGAAGGCGGTGAGGCGTTGTTGGTATTCACTTGTATTTGTCGCATCCAGTTTGATCAGCTGTTTAGCAAGCGCATCGGCAATGGGTAAAAAATTGCGCGGGTCAGTTTGAATGTGTGGATTACCTTGCGCATGCACATCCCCCTCGCCGCGATCTAATCGAGTTGGCACTTCCAACATCTTCACGAAGTCCGCCGCCTCGAAGTATCCCGTACCACCGGGTCTTGTTGCGGCATTGCCTGATTCGCGCAATACCACAGGTAGCCATGCAACTTCCAATTCGGCGCCAGTACACACCACCAGATTGGCGCGACGCGCCTTGGCGATTAGGCTGGGGCGTGCCTCGATACGGTGTGGGTCTTGCAGCGCACCGGTGGCGGTATAGATGCTGACTTTGTCACCCGCAAGTTCTTGTGTGAGCGCCGCCCATTCCGGTTCGCAGGCGAACACATTGAGTGCGGCGTGGGCTGGGGTGTTTAATAAAAGTAGAGAGAATGCGAGTAGAAATTTTTTCATTTGAACCTCCAAAAAGTGCGCAAAAACTGTGTCCACGAAAAGCACGACAGCCACGAAATAGGCAAACCAAAATTACAAAGCTGACGGTATAAGTTTCGTGCTTTTTGTGTCTTTCGTGGACTGCGGAGTTAGTAACTATGCGCGCCATGTGCGCCCAGACTCATCACGTACTGCAATAGGAATTGATAGTCCCGAATTGTTGCGATGGAATCGTCACGTGCCAGTTGCATGCGCAGACGCGAGAACTCGCTTGGACTGTAGTCCAGCATCAGCGTGCTGCGTGTGGGGGTGTAGGCGTAGTCGCTGATGACATTGCCCGCATGCAACGCTCCCACTTGAGCAACACCTGAGTCGAGGCGGTCATAACGCACAGCCACTCTCCAGCGTGGCATGAACTGATACACACTTTGCACATAGAGCCCGCGTTGCGTGACCGAGAAAGTATCGGTGATATTCGCGCCCGTGGCGGAGGTGTCGTAAGTCAGGTCGCCAACTTCCTTGCGTAAGAAAAATTCGCTTTGCACCTTCAAGTAACTGTCGCGCACATTGCCGTTAGGCGAATACTTCCACACCAAATCCATGCCGTAAGTCTGGCTGTCACCACGGAAAGAATTTTGAACCAAACCACCGTGTAGGTCGGGCACATCCGTGCTCACCGCATCGACACGCGTCGTTAGATGCATCGAAGTGCCCACGCGCCAGCTGTGTTCGATACCGATGTCGTCACCCACATGCACGAATAACGTTCTCGCCCCCACGCCGTTGCGTGGCGTGTCAGTGCCGGGGAAGCTGCGACCTTTGCCCATCTCGCCGCCGATTTCGATGAACGTATCGGTCGGCGCGAGCCATTTGAATTGCACGCCATCTTCGCCTAATTGATTGCCCCAGAACGTGGCGTACACCAGCGGCTGGTCAACGAAATCCCATGCGTGGGCATGCTGTTCGTTGAGATAGCCCAAGCCAGAAAAGAAGCGCCCGAATTTTAGATTCATGCCGTCGCCCAGTGCAGTGGTTTGCACGAAAGCGTTCTCCACACTGATGCCCCCTGCGGGGTCGAGTGCCAGCGTGGCGACGCCGCGATATTCGGGGTCGATATTGGCGGAGATGCCCATCTCGGATTCGCCGAGATTAAAGCCTTGTTCATTGCGCAGATTTGGGTGCATGGCAAAGCCCGTTGCAGACCCTGCGGGTGCGTGCGGCAGGGCGGCATAAGTGCCAGAAAGAATGAGCGAGAAGGCGGGATTGAAAGCGTTGTCGAGAGTGCCCGTTTCAGATGCGGACGCAACAAGGCAGTGCGACAACAAGACGGCTAGCGTCGTGCGGATAGAGATACGTGTGAACATGAGTTACTCCAGCTTTAAGTGATAGAGGCACAGCGCGGGCTGTGCGAATCAAAGACTTAAGTAGAGCAGGGTGGGGCGCGTGCCGCGAACGCGGCGAAGAGAGCAGAGTGGAAAGTGGCTAGGTAGAAAACTTCGACTGGCTTGGTCGAAGCATCAATGCTCAAGCGAACATCGCTGCTCCCTACCGCGCCGCCGATATGCGCATAGGCGGCGCACAGCTCGCATTGCGTATCGTGCGGTGCGGATTGATCTTGCTGCGCCAGTGTGTGCGAGATGCCATGCGAAAGCGCACCTTGCTGGGCGAACAGCAGGGTGAACACGAGCAAAAATAATGGGAAGGTGGTGCGCAACATGGGCTGCATGATAACGGAATTAGATCTGCGTCGCGTTGAAGGTGCGTAGCAGTTGCTCAAATTCAGTAACGGGAATGGGGTGGCTGTAGTAATACCCCTGTGCTATTTCGCAGCCGAGTGCGTTGAGCTGCGCGGCTTGGGCAGCGGTTTCTACGCCTTCGGCCACCACGCTCATTTTTAGGTTGTGTGCCATGCCAATGATGGTCTTCACCATTTCCGCATCGTCATCATTGGTTTCAATGTGACTGACAAATGAGCGGTCTATTTTGAGGTGGTCAATCGGCAAACGACGTAAGTAAGACAAGCTGGAGTAGCCTGTGCCAAAGTCATCCAAGGCGATATTCACGCCCAGATCGCAGATGTCTTGCAGTGCTTGTTCATTGCCTTGCGATAAGAGCAGCAAGCTTTCGGTGAGCTCAATGATCAGTAACGAAGGGTTCACGCCTATCTCGTCGAGTATGTCGCAGAACGATTTTTTGAATTCTCCTGCCTGCATAAATTGGCGTGCGGATACGTTGAAACTCACTTGTAAATTGAGTCCTGCATCTTGCCAACGCTTGGCTTGCAGACAGGCTTCACGCATCACCCAGAGACCAATTTGGCTGATGAGGTGGCTGTGTTCGGCAATCGGAATAAAACGTGCAGGCATGATCATGCCAAGTTCGGGATGCTGCCAGCGAATTAAGGCTTCGCAACCGACGATGCGCCCGCTCAATAAGTCGACTTGTGCTTGGTAATACAACTCGAATTGTTTTTGCGCTAGCGCGCGCGGCAATAGACGTTCTAATTTCACCCGCTCTAAACTTTGCGTGTAATAACGGAAGGTAGCTCGTCCCGCATTCTTGGCTTGATATAAGGCGGCATCGGCGTGTTGCAGCAAGGTTTCAGCATCTTTGCCGTCCTGGGGATACAGGCTGATACCAATACTGGGTGAGATGTGCAATTCATGGCCGTTCAATTGCATAGGGAGGCCGACTTCACGCAGTATTTTATCCGCTACGTGGGCAGCATCGTGGGTATCAGAAATTTGATTGAGCATGATGACAAATTCGTCGCCGCCCATGCGTGCCAAGGTATCTTCAGTGCGCACACAGGCTTGAAGACGGCGCGCCACTTCTTGAAGTAACGCATCGCCCACTGGATGCCCCAAACTATCGTTGATGTCTTTGAAGTGGTCGAGGTCGAGATAAATAATGGCCAGTTTGTGAATGCTGCGTTTGGCGCTACTTAAGGATTGCGTGAGGCGATCTTGCAGCAAACGACGATTCGGCAGGCTGGTCAGTTGATCGTGATAGGCTAAGAATTCAATTTGTGCGGCAATGTTTTTTTGTTCCGTAATATCGTTGAACACGGCTTGATAGGCAGTGCTCCCATCAGGCAGGGAAACCCGTGCTATAGACACATCCATTACCAGCAGCTTGCCTGTGCGGGAGCGATATTGTGCTTCATAGTCGGCGCGTCCCGTGAGCGATATTTGCGCAACGCGCTGCTCATCTTGTAAAGTCGAATGATGATCTTCTTTGAAGTCGGTTAGCGACAGGGTGAGTAATTCTGCGCTGCTGTATTCCAATTGATGTAAGGCTTCTTGGTTGTGCGCAATGATTTTGAATTGTTCATTGAACAGTACAACGCCTTCCGGCATTTGCTCAAACAGTGTTTGATATTGTTGCTGTGAGGCAATGGCTTGTTGTTCTGCTTCTTTGCGCGCTTGAATATCTTCGATGATGGATACGCCGAAATTGGGGGTGCCATCCTCATTCCAAACGACAGAAATAGTGATGGACACCCACACAAACTGCCCGCGTTTGGTTAGGTAGCGTTTTTCAGTGTGGTAGCGGTCAATGTGATTGCTTAAGAGCAGTTTAAGTTGTTGTAAATCCTGATTAACATCATCGGGGTGGGTAATGCTGCGGAACGACAGTGCAAGCAATTCTGCTTTGCTATAGCCCGTGATGTCACATAACTTTTGGTTCACGCGTAACCAATGCCCGTCAGGGGAAAGGTGTGCCATGCCCACCGCTGCCTGCTCGAAAGTTTGTTGGAACAACTCACGTTGCTGTTCTAGCTCATGCAGCATGGCGCGTCGTTGCGACACATCGCGGAACGACATGACTGCCCCGAATGTCATGCCTGCGCTGTTTTGAATGGGGGTGGCATTTTCTTCAATGGATATTTCGCTGCCATTGCGACTACGCAAGCTCACCCCGTTGGAGAGGGCTTGTGCTTGTCCGGTGCGAAGCGCAATCGCCGCAGGGGATTCCACGCTTTGATGCGAGTGTGTATCAAACACGTGAAAGATTTCTTCTAGCTTTTTTCCGCGTGCTTCGGCGTCGCTCCAGCCTGTTAGTTTTTGTGCTTGGGGGTTTAATGATTCCACTCGACCTTGCGCATCGGTGACGACTAGTGCGTCACCGATGCTACGAAAAATAGTGTTGATACGTGAATCACTGTGGGCGATTTTACGCAGCTCACGAAAGGCAAAAAAGAAAGCGACTAGTGCACTCAAGGGAAGTAGCAAAGCTAACAAACCCAAGGCTAATTGGTCGTTTGAGAGCGCACTCGAACGATTATTGGGTGCGGTATCGAGCATCAGCTTGGCGCTCACTTCCGCTTCAATTTTTCCTTGCGCATCTTGTATAAATGTATTGAGTGCTCGGTCTAACCCGCTAACTTGCGCATCAACTGCATGGAAGGACAGCGGATTGCGTGGGTTGAGTTGTTTTAATGCCTGCGTATAAGCCAATAGCAAGGCAGCTTCGCGCTGTTCGATGGCGACCAGATTGGCGGCATCAATTTGCGCGTTTTCTACGATGTGTTTGGCTCGATACAGCTGCCCCTGGAACAGCTGTTGATGTAAGCGAAATGCCTCTTGGTGTTGTTTGAGTAAGGCCGGGTCATGCGCGCGTAGCAGGATGTTTTTCCATTCTTGCGTTTGCAACGAGAATTCCCCCGACATATGCGCGAAAGCGTCTTCTAGTTCCATCAATTGCTGAATATCAGCACGTGCTTGTGTGCTTAACGCGGCGGAGACTTTGTAAAACCAATAGCTCCCCAATACGACCGAAAAAATGACTAAAAAGCTCACCACCCACATCAATAGGCGAATGCGTTTGCGTTGTAGTTTGCGTTGTTCCATGACTAAAGGTTGAAGATGAGAGAGGTCATTTATTCCACTTCAGTCTGTTCGTTGGTGGTGAATGTCCAAGTGCGGGTGATACTTAAAATGTCGATTTCTTTGCGTATATCGGCAGGAAAGGGCGCATAGGGTGCGGCCAGTTTTGCGATGCGCACAGCGGCGGCATCTAACTTGCGATTGCCCGATGTTTGGTCAACTTCCACTTTTTCAATCGTGCCATTGGAGTGAATGTTGATGGTGAGACGCACTTTGCCAAAAATTTTTTCACGACGTAATGCGGCTGGATAATTCAGGTTGCCGATGCGCTCCACTTTGCTGCGCCAATCTTCCACGTATTGTGCGTAGCGATATTCTTGGGCACGCGCGCCGATGAATTTGCGTTTCGGCATCCGTTCGTAGAGTGTGATGCTTTTGTTGATTTCCGCTTCAAGGCGCGCAATTTCCAGCGCCAGTTGTACTAAATCTTGCCCGTCCACTTGTTGTTCGAGTTGGCGGGTGAGTTCTTTTTTGCGCTCGATTTGGTAGTTGCTCTTGGTTCGCGTGAGCAGGTGTTTGACTTGTTCTTCTAATGCCTTGGTGCGTTGCGTATTTTGTTCAGGTGTAAAACGGTTGTCGTCGCTTAATACGGGGAATGGTGTGCTGGCGTGCACATCCTCGGCAACATTGCCGCCGCCATCTAAATTATTTTGTGCGTAGGCAGTGGCGTTAGTGGGGCGTGATTTTGATTTGCTGTTCACCAGCGTGACTTGCAGCGGCTCTAACCGTTTGGCGAGGTTGCGCATGTCGGGCAGCGCGGCGGTGAGGCCGAACATTACAATGGCGTGCGCCGCAAACGAGAACGCAGTTGCGAACAGCATGCGTTTGTTTCTTAAGTGCTTGCGGAGATCGGTTAATTTCATGCGGGCACATCCAACTGCGCGACGAAGCGCGCATTGAAATTGAGGTCGAGTAAATCAATCGCGCCCATCTCCAAGGTCACGCGCGTGTTGGCAGGTAATTCGGGAATAGAGGGCACGCGTCCTACTAGGGGGATGTCGCCAATCTTGACCAAATTTTCGCGTAACAAAAGTGCAGGAATGAGGCAGATTTTTTCTTGCTGTAACCAGCGCAAACACCAGTAGCGTTCCATGTTGCGCTGGAACTCGTTGTAGGCGGTGTAAGCGGTATCGAAATCACGCAGGATGGTGTGCAGCGCGAGGTCGTTTGGGGCATAGACTGGCGTTTCGCCACGCAACACGTTGATGAGTTGACGCTGATTGACCAAGTCAATGTAACGCCGCAGCGGCGAACTAGACCATGCGTAGTGCGCCACGCCCAAGCCTTGATGCGGTGCAGCCACGGTACTCATCTTGACCTTGCCGTTGTTCTGCGTGCGATAGATGCCCGCCACGTCGTTGTCATCTAGCAACTTGCCCCACGTGCTGTTGGCCAGAATCATCAGCTCGGATACCACCTTGTCGATGGGCGAACCGCGCAGGCGATGACCGATGGTGACGTGTTCGTTTTCGATATGGAAGGTGTAGTCAATTTGTTGCGTGCTGTTGTCTGATGCTTTGCCGCGTACGGTTTCTAATTGATTCGCAAAATCCCACAGTAGTTTGAGTTCGGGCGCATAGGGGTAATCCAGTTTGCCCGCCGCCAAGGTTGCTTCATTGAACAAAGGCTCTAGTGTGTCGTGACGTAAATTGGCGGCGATGTGCAGGCGCTCGATACGGCTGTCACTACTCGTTACCAGCAACGTGTCTGCATTCACCTGCACATACAACGATAGCGCAGGAGACACCTTATCGGCACACAGGGTGAAGGCTTGCACCACGCTGTCAGGCAGCATGGTGATTTTGTCGCCCGGCATATAAACGGTGGACATGCGTTGTGCGGCGATTTTGTCGATGGCGGAATCCGGCGGGATGCCCAGTGCGGGCGCGGCAATGTGAATACCGATGCGCCAGTTGCCATCGGGCAACTTTTCGATAGAGAACGCATCGTCAATTTCAGTGGTGCTGGCATCGTCGATGCTGAAAGCATTCACCGTTGCCAGTGGTAACTCGGGATACGCTTCCACGCTGACTTCAGGAAAGCCTGTGCCACGTGGAAAATTTTCAAACAAAAATTTATTCAAATGAAAATCGCGTGTGGAAGGTAATGCGCCACATTTTTCTAGCAGGTGCGCAGGCGATAGATGTGTGACCGCACACGACGCTTCCACCGCCTTTACTTCCAGCGTGTTGCGATCAGGCTTGTACAAAATCATGGCTAACTTGTCGGCGAATTCGGCAGGCAATTGGAAGGCGTTGAGTTGCTCAATGTAATGCGCTTGTAGCTCGGCTTGCAGGCGTTTTTTGTCGGCGCTGGCCAACGCGGATTTCAGCGCATCAGCGGGCGCGGCTTTGTAGCGCCCTTTTCCCCTTTTGTAGAAGTGCATGGGCGAGCCATGTAGGCGAATCAGCGCGCCCGCCGCTTCAATCGGGGTGGGGGGGTGGCCGAAATACTCCTGCGCCAATGCGCCAAACTCGAATTCTTCAGCGGGGCTGGCTTCCCATAAAAAATCAAGGTCTATTTCCGAGGCGATCTTTTCGGCCTGCGCCATAAATTCGGACAAGCTGGGTTGCTCGAAACGCAGCATCACGTTGGCGGATTTAATTTTGCTGCGTTTGCCGTGGGTATTCTCGACCTGCAACGAGGTCGTGTTGTCGATGAGGATGCTGCCGACCTTGAAACCGCCGTCTTCTTCGTAAAAAATGTTCATGGGAAAGGACTTAAAAAAGTGCGGCAGATTATACCCTGTGACATCCACCGCCGAACTTCCTTCGTGCTAATCTGTCTGTGCGTCACCCCCGCAAGCATAGGGGCTAATTAACTATATCAGGAGTAATCACCATGAAAGTATTTTCTACATTAGTTGTCGCGGGTTGTTTGGTGTGTACTACTCAATTGGCGCAGGCGTGTCCAACTAGCCAGCACGGCGCGTATCACGGCCCATGTTTGCAAGAGTTAGATACTGATAAAGATGGCGCAGTAAGCCAAGCCGAGTTCAATGCTTTTCACGCAGCGCGTTTTCAAGAAATGGATGCCAACAAAGATGGCAAGCTGACCGAAGATGAAATGGAATCAAAAATTGAAGCCAAACATCACGGTATGGCAGAAATCAATCAAGACCCGTTTGATAAACGTTTTGATGAAGTGGACATCAACCATGACGGCGGGTTGAGCAAGGCAGAAACTGAAATTGGCATGCCCATGTTGTTTAAGCGTTTCGATGAAATTGATGCGAATAAAGATGGCAAAATGACGAAACAAGAAGTTGTCGAGAGTATGCAAAAAATGCATTCCAAGATGCACGGCAGTCATGGAGAAGCGAAGCCTAAACCAGCCAAGTAATTTAAGCGTTTAGAAATGCAAAGAGGCCAGCAATTTGCTGGCCTCTTTAGCTTTTGCTTAAAACAATTATTTCAAAATGTGGGCAACCATTTCTTTAATGGCTTCATCGCTCACTTTGGCTGGGGTTGCAGGCATGGCCATTGTGCCGAAGCTGCCCGAGCCACCCTTGCGTACCTTGGCGGCCAACTTGTCCGCAGCTGTTGCATCGCCTCTATATTTATCAGCAATCATCTTAATGCCTGGGCCGACGGTTTTCTTTACAGCTTGATGGCAAGTGCCACAGTTATTCTTTTTCATCAGTGCTGCGCCGTCATCGGCTAAAGCAGCGTTAGAAAGCAAAAGGCCTACGGTCAGCATTAATACGTGTTGCACTTTCATGGTAATACTCCTTTTCTACGTTAAACAAAATTTGCTTGCGGAGATTCTACGCCTTCAAACGTGGCATGTTCATCCCCGTTGACAAGTAACCGAGTATTTGGGTCAAGCGTGCCTGCGGTGTTACCATTCGCGCGAATTTTTTCCGAGGAAATATCATGGCTGGACATAGTAAGTGGGCGAACATTCAGCACCGTAAAGGTGCGCAAGATGCCAAGCGCGGCAAAATTTTTACGCGTCTCATCAAAGAAATTACAGTGGCGGCAAAATTGGGCGGCAGTGATGCTGACATCAATCCGCGTCTGCGCTTGGCGATGGAAAAGGCTTACGACCAAAACATGCCAAAAGATAACGTCGAGCGCGCCATCAAGCGCGGGGCGGGCGAGTTGGAGGGGGCGGATTACATGGAGTTGCGCTATGAAGGTTATGGCATTAACGGTGCAGCCGTGATGGTGGATTGCATGACGGACAACAAGACGCGCACGGTTGCCGATGTGCGTCACGCCTTCACTAAATATGGGGGTAACCTCGGCACGGATGGGTCGGTTGCCTTCCTGTTCAAACATTGCGGATACATGGTGTTCGCGCCGGGCACCGACGAGAATGCGCTGTTGGAAGTGGCGTTGGATGCGGGCGCGGAAGACATCATCAATAACGACGATGGCAGCATCGAAGTCATCACCGCACCGTACGAATTTGTGAATGTTAAACAACGTCTCGAAGCCGCCGGCTTCAAAGCAGAAATGGGCGAAGTCACCATGAATCCCGAAAACGAAGTCATTTTTACGGGCGATGATGCGGTGAAAATGCAGAAGCTCTTGGATGCGTTGGAAGAGTGTGATGATGTGCAGGAAGTTTATACGACGGCGGTAATAGAAAGTCAGGATTGACGAATGAGAAACAGGATTAAGGACTTGGGAATTAGGATTCGGGCGTAGTTCGCTACCCGATGCACTATGCCGCCTAACTCAATTCTCAATCCTCAATCTTCAATCCGAATTCTCGGTATTGACCCCGGTCTGCGCATCACAGGGTTTGGCATCATTGACAAAGAGGGGCAGCAACTACACTACGTTGCCAGCGGTTGCATCAAAACGCCCGACGGTGAATTGCCAGAGCGATTGAAAGTCATCTTGAGTGGGCTGGGCGAGGTCATCGCGCAACATCAACCGCAACAAGTCGCTATCGAAAAGGTGTTCGTGAACGTGAATCCACAATCTACGTTGTTGCTGGGGCAGGCGCGCGGTGCGGCGATTTGTGCGGCGGTACAGGCGAACCTGCCTGTGGCGGAATACACGGCGTTGCAAGTGAAGCAGGCTGTGGTGGGTAACGGACATGCGAGTAAGGAGCAGGTGCAGGCGATGGTGGTGAGGTTGCTAAAGTTGTCGGGCACGCCTAGCCCAGATGCGGCGGATGCGTTGGCGGGAGCGATTTGTCACGCGCACAGCGGCATGGGATTGGGGGCGTTAGCGACCAAGGGATTCCGCGTTA
>JAVHQJ010000162.1:0-2752 GCA_036171075.1 Sideroxydans sp.
AGGCTGTTGCTGAAGCCGATGTGATGATGAAAACAGGCCTGCCGCAAGCACAAAGCCGTTCTGCAGTAGCGGTCGCTAGCGGAGAAGCGCCAACAACCCCTGTTGGCATCGCTATTATTCAGCCTGTTGTTACGGTTCCTCAAAAGGCTATTGCCGAAGAAGCCATTCAGAGCAATATCGCAGAGCATCAAATTGCCATTGCCGATGCGCAGTCGACACTCATAGCAGCCAAGCCCAAGCAGGAGTTGTCCGAGCCAGAACAGAGCAATCTGGCTTCGCTGGACAAAAACCGTAAGATTTATGTTGAATTCATCGGCAGTAAAAAATTAACGACCAGGTTGCAAGATGCTTTCAAAGCGGCTGGCTATCTTGTGGTCTCTACGGAAGCAGAATCTGAAGCTGTATATCAGTTTGATGGTGAATATGGCATTCAGGCAGAAGGCAACAGGGGAGGGCTAAACGAAAGAGTCGGTGCTTACAGTGAAGATCCGCGTGTCCTTGAAGGGCCGCAAGTTCAGTCCGGTGTGAAAAACGTGGTCGGCGGATTTTTTGCTGCTATGGCAGGTGTCCCGATTAAACGCCCTGAACTTGGAGGTTACAAACAGGGCGTTTTGTTGGTGGCTAATCGTCGGGTCGATGGTAAGGATGTTCGTGTTTCAGCATTGTCATCAGAAGAAAGCATGCAACTTGAACCGACTAAACTGATTGAAACTGCGTTGCAAGAAATTATGGGGGAGGTAGGCGTTCGTGACGCTGTGTCAACAGTGGAAGGGGTGGTGGCTGCAGTTGATGATAATGTGCCGACTATTGTCACTGCCTCTGCTCCTGATGTGAAGCAAACTTTGCATTGAGTAAACTTTGTGCAGTCTAACCTGGCTTCTGATATTGCAAACTGACATCAAAATGATGTGACTACAATATGCTTGAAAGCAGTGGTCGCGTCGTTTGTGAACAGCTAGTAGTAGTAAAGCAATTCATGACATCTGCTTGTCTCAAGTAGCAATGCTTTCCCATCTTGCGATTGTTCGGCAGTCTGGTGTAGGGAGAGCCATATCCACAGGGCGAGATAAAAATATAAAATTACCGTCACTACTGGGTATGGAGGCTTCAGAATTTAATAGCGCAACACCAATATTGAGTCTTCCGGTAGTAATGAACGTGTCAGCTATTTTTTGAGCATCAGTCTTAGAAATTTCAGATGGAAGTATCAGGTAAAGTTTATCTACAAAGCTACTTAAATAACAGCATCTTTCAATCAGACGCCTACCGTGTCGCAAAATATTCAATAATTTTTCCCCTAGATAATTGATCTCAAAACCAATAATTTCATTATTGGTTAATTTTGACTTATATGCGATCACATCCGGAATGGGAATATCATTATTTAAATTAATAATTCTTGTAGTACGGAGAGATAAGGCTTTAACTTTGTAAGACTCAGGTAGGTGAAATTCAGGAAGCGATCTTCTGATAGTTCTAAAAGCTAATCTTTCAAATTCAGCGATGCTACGCATTGCTGCTGAACTTGTATTTTTAATTCCTGCGGGTTGTTCTGCTTGAAGTTTATCAAGCTTCTTTCTCAGCTCCCTCATGGTTATTCTTTTTCTACTGATTGAATTTAGAAGGCCAAGGGTAATCATTGGGTTGATTTTGTGGATGCGCTTTAAGATTTCCAATGAAGAGAATGGATAGTTCATAGGATATTTTTCAATGGATTCTTGAGGGACTAATTTGATTAGAAATTTATAAGTAGCAACCCATCTTGTTAGTGTGTTTGTGCTTACCTCTGTCGCTTGAGCAGCATCGGTCATCCATTCCCTCAAATCAGCCTGCCCTTTTTTCCAAGAGCTATTGGAAATTGTCTCGGTAAGTGTTTTTGCCACCAAACACCAATTTCCCCTTATTTCACTTAGCAGTCTTAGCTTTTCAATAGATTCATTCATTTAAATAATTCCATAATAAAATATTGCCGCACTTGACTGCGGCAATATTTGGTAGTAGCTTGTATTCATGTGCCGCAATCAAGTGCGGCACATGAATGTGATTGTACCATCAACAACATCTGACGCGATTAAGGGAATCCCTTATCGTGAATTTTATACAAAAATTTAAACAAGGAGTTTTAATGAAACCGTGCAAAGTCGCAGAAAAAAATAGAGAAGACATCGTGGCCGTAATTGATGAGGTGGAAGGAAATAGTTCCATAAATTTGATGAGTTACACCAAAGTGACTGAAATTGCTCAGTACGCAGAAAAAAAATTAGAAAAATTGGAGGTGCCTATAAAAGAACGTGTTGGAGCAGAGTTTTACTTTTGCCCACAAGGACCTTCTGCCATGAGCTATAAATACGGGCAAGGTGCAACTGATGTGCGAATGATTAGAAAATCTACCGGGTGGTTCGTGGTGGAAATCAATCGGACAAAGGTATACCCAAAGAAAAAAGCATCAAATACGTTGATAGTTACAGCAAAGCAAAAGGAAATTGCTATTAGTAAATTCTGTCAAAAATTTGTGGTTGCACCAAATCCGGCTTCGGGGCTGCCATCCTAATATTGAATTTCGAATGTCAGTTTGCTGAGCAATACGGGAGGCGTGGTTGTGGGAGTGGCCAAAGGTCTTCCTTCATTACATCTGGGACGGTGTCGATGCTGAAGTGAGACTTCAGGATTTCATGGTCTTTGACTGATTCGTGTTATGTCCCGACTTGATTCGGGCTCATTGACCCGGCCTATTTGAGGCGTGACAGCGGGG
>JAVHQJ010000163.1:0-2579 GCA_036171075.1 Sideroxydans sp.
GATCGTACAGGTTGCCGATGTTATTGGCTGCTTCATCCAATCCGCGCCGGTCGGCAATGCGATACCAGCGCATCGCCTCGGCATAATCAATTTTTACGCCGTAACCGTACTGGTAGATCGTACCGATACGCGAAGCTGCCACCGCGCTGCCGCGACGATGGCCGAGTTTGCACCAGCGCATGGCCTGATCGTAATCCTGCGCCACGCCCAGACCGTCTTCATACATCAGCGCGATAATCGCCGGGGCGGCCTTGTTTCCCTTGTCGCTGGCCGCGAGATAGAGCCGCATCGCCTCCTTGTAGTCCTGCGGCACGCCATCGCCCATATGGTAACGAACCCCCAGATTCTTCATCGCTTCAGCATCGCCCCGTGCCACATCGCGGCGCAACGCATCCATACTGATTTCGGATTTTTCAGGCCAAACCACCAGCGGAACAGGAAATTCCTCACTCGCCTGAGACGCAAAGGCTGCCAGAAGCAACAGCACCAAGCACAGGGAGGCTGTAATTTTTTGCTTCATGTCCTGAAATTCACGAATTCCGATCATCAAGCCAGTCCGTTTGACTGGCGGCCAGTAGCGCGGCCCAGTCATTAGGCGGATTGCCTCGATCCAGTATTTTCTGAAATACCGCGTAAGGGTCGGTTTTACTACCTGCCGAGCGCAACGAGTTTTCATCGTTTATCCAGGCAAAAACAATCACCTTACATTTTGAATCATAACGAAAAAAAAGCCTGAATCTACGTCCGATTTTTGCTCTGCGCCAATGCCGGTAAGTCGTTCCCATGGTATTGCCCTGTCGATATTCCTCACGAGCTGAATCACCGGGAATTGTCTCGAAAATCAACTGACTCAAGGCACGGTAAAGTTTGACGTTGGCATTTGCGGCAAAACCGACCGGGTCGGCTATTGCAGCACGATCTGAGGCAGATTTCAGTTTTTGGAGTTGCGCAATCAGGCAATCGTGAAACAGTAGCGACCATCCATGGCGCTGCATTACAGGGCAACCTCACCGACAATTTCCTCATCCAGATCAACGGCATGATGAAGGTTATCCAGCATCGCCTTGGCTAGTGCTTCAGGCATTGAACTCAAGTGCCTGCCCGACTTAATATCGCTTTCCAGAAGCGCAAGAAAAGAGGTAATGGCGGGATCCTCGTGCTCTTCGTCGGCGCGTGTTACAACGACATCTGTACCACGCAGACGAAGGCCACTCTCCCGCCAACCACAATCCCCAAAGCCTGACGGATAGGCTTGGGCAAGGTGATCTGACCTTTTGACGTAACAGTCGCTATTTCGTGGATGTGGGGCATGGCATACTCCTTTTGAATTAAACCCAACTGTAAGGATATTTCCTTACTGCGTCAAGCTGGTGCAATTGCTAGCGTCCCGGCTTAGTCAACAAGCCCTGCAAGCGCGGTTTTTCCTGCACGGGACGATCAGGCGCCGACTGGAATTGATCCCACTGTTCGGCATTCAGATTAAAGTGGCGACGATCTGCAAGCGCCTGATTTCCGCACCAATTCCGGCATCAAACAGAAACTCGCTGACATTCTTGTGGCAGGAGCGCGCTGCCACCTGGAGCAATTGCTTGATGGGCGTACTGGTGCGAACATCAATCCGCTCAGTTTTGGAACTACTCAACGTGGACATAACAACCCTTTCCCTGTAATTAACGTCTGGCATCATCATTGCGTCCGTACATCGTCCTGACAATAGAATAATTACATGACCGCCTTTGCTATTTTGGCTTCCGCCTCTTCACGGCGTTTTGCATACCCTGCCACGCACCATTGCCCGTCCACCCGCCAATACAGCCCGGCATTGCGTGAAATCAATCGAGGGCTGTCCCTCACGGCACTTACTGGTAAGCGGACTGCGGCAACCCAAAGCACTATCAATACTCACATGCCGTTGGAAGGTATCGTAAAGGTAAATCGACGTTTTTACATTTCCACCCAATACTGCCATTGGGTAGAGCTTGCATTGAAAGCAGTACTTTTTTCTCTTTTACCGCATTCAATTCAAAACTTACTTCGACCGTTGTTCCATACAGCCTAAGTGATTTAATTTCAGAATTAGGGACGAACTCAAATCCAAGAGTCTCAAATGTATCGGGCGGCCCTCCGTTTTTAGTGTAATACTCCTGAACCATATCTCGTAACTGCCCAAGTTGAATGGCCTTCGCCACCTGAACTTTAACTGACTCATCAAAATCTCCTCTTATAAACAAGGCGATTCCAAAAATAATTGGGACTACAATCCCTCTAGCCAAAAGTAAATAATTGAACTTTTCCATCGATCGCAAAGCACTTGTTGTCAATGCGATTTCAGCGAGCGTGCGAACAGGCTGCTCTTTGGACCAGTTATCTATGTGGTAATACAGCGCGGTTTCCCCCAACAACCCACAGGCCAGGCTATTTAAAACAAAGAAAAGAAGGGTAATGGGCCAAAGCTCAAAATCGTACGCCAGCAAACAGAGCGCGAAAATAGCAACAATTCCAGAAATTGCACCTAAACGCATCATGCGGTGACCTAGAAACCAGAACCACTGTAATAATGCGGCCTGAAGAGAAAATTG
>JAVHQJ010000163.1:2679-5400 GCA_036171075.1 Sideroxydans sp.
CCGTTTAATACTTCACCCTTGGGCAGGCCTGAAGCAAAACGATGTGTTGATTCAAGCACACCACAGGCAGGGCAAGATACTGATGTATCACCCAGTTCACTGAAACAATTTCCACAGAATGATTCAGACATTCTCAATCACCTTTATTTCCTGAACAAGAGCAGATATATGTTGTAAAAAGGGACAAGAAAAACAGGTGCTTTCCCAGCGGGATGCCTGATAATCAAGCCAATGGCAATGCAAATATGAACGATTGTAAACAAGAGCGCTGCAACCAATCCATTATCAGGGACAAGTAATCCGGTCAAGCCAGCGCAAGCAAGACTCAGTACAATAGCCGCCCCCCAAGCTGCGCCATTGCCAGCCGTAGAAATGTCATTCGTTGTATTAGTCGGTGGTTTTACTAATCTATCCGCCACACCCGCTGTCGGATGAGTCTCGTTTACAGGCAACTCAGAAGCTATACCGCGCATTGCCAAACCAAGCGCTTCCTTTAATTCAGCCACATTTTGGTAACGATCTTTGGTTGATAAGGAAAGACCTTTTTTTACAAGACGCCAAATTGTTTCATCAAGTAAAGCAGGTTTGCCAAAAGGATCCGCTCGCTTGGCTAAGACAATTTCTGTAATTCTCTCTTGATAACCTAAAGGCCTCAGCCCCGTATAGATTAAAAAAATCAACCCTGATAGCGCAAAAGTATCCGTCCACGGGCCTGGCTCACCGTGAGTCTTAGCCTCAGCAGGACTAATAATTTCAGGTGCACCAAAAGGCGTGATAATGCCGGTGTGTAATTGATTTTCATCACCAAAACTGCGCGCAGCTCCTGTATCCAACAGAAAAGGCGTTGTTTTTCCAGATGAAGTAGAAATCAATACGTTATCCGGTTTGATGTCCCTGTGGATTACACCCATACTGTGAATCAAGGACACAGCATCCATTAAAGGAAAGATCAGTTCTGCAACATATTCTGCTGTTTTATTTGCTTTGCTATGCAACAGGAAATCATGAAACTGCTCCCCCTTAACAAAGGGTAAAACGATATAAACTGTCCCGTAATCTTCGACTAATTTGTGCGGAGTCACAAGATTTGGATGGTTGACCGTGCCGAATCTTTCAAATTCTTCTCTGGCGCGCTGCATCTGTCTTTCATGGATTTCAAATGCTTTGTTTACGTCCGGCTTTGGCAGAATTTGACAACCATCGCGCGCTCGAAAACACCGTTCACGATCAAAAACTTCTTTTATTGCAAAAATCTTATCTTCAAAATCAAAACCTTGATAAACAATAGAAAACCCTCCAGTGCCCAGCACTTTACCAATCCGATACTCACCATGGTTTATCAACGTGCCAATTTTCAAGGGTTCCGACATCACTTATCCCCTGTTGGGGTCCCGGATTCAGGATAAATTACTGGAGAAGCGACAACTTCAGATGCCTTGTGCAGAGTAGGCACCTCGCTCACTACAGATGGACCTGGAACTTTAGGCACAGAAACAATTTTAGTAATTTTCAAATCTGCGCCCCCATCTGGTTTCTTAGTTTCACCTTTATGCTCTGAAGAAACACTAGGCTTAACTATGGTAGTACCCACAACCGTCTTAGGCTTCACTAAGGTAGGACTCTTGACCTTCTTAGGCTTATCCACCGGTGGGTTCGGGTTCGGTTTGTCAATTACAGCACCCTCACAGTTTTCTGTGCAACTAGGTGGGGGCGGTGGCTCTGCAGTTTGTGTCGCCACCTGTGGAGTACCGGAAGCGGATTGCAGTGATAAATCTGGCTGTATCGGTGTCTTCACACCAGGAAGGAGAAGGAGCACCAACGCAGCCGCTGCGCCTATACCGATTGCACCCGAGGAAAATAGCGCTACTTTTCGACGGTCATTTTTGACGGTAATGCCCGATACTTCTCCCTGTTCATCCATACAAAGAACAAGCAGAGTAATATTATCCTGATGAGGAAAATCCTTGCTGAGCGCCCTTAATAACAAACGATCTGAAGCCTCTTTGGGATTTCCATACAACTCTTTCGCAATTTCCTCCGCACTCAGGGAACCCGACAATCCGTCAGAACACAAAACAATCCAGTCACCCGACCTGAGTTTTATCGCGCCAGATTCCGAGGAGCTCATAAATGGTATTTGCTCACGTCCCAGATAGCTGGTCAAAGCTTGAGCTTTAGGATGTGCTACAGCCTCTTCTTCACTAATAATCCCCTGAGCAACTTGTGCATCTAGCACCTGGCCAAAATTATGATCTTCGGAAAGCTGTCTGAATACACCACCACTTGAATGATACAGGCGACTATCGCCAATCCCGATCCATTCCAGACGATTGCCGATTACCGATGCCGCAACTAATGTTGAACCCATTCTATCCATGGCAGAAAGACTGACAGCGGTTCGATAAACTTCTCCGTTAGCCTCCACGGCTGCTCGCTTTAATGCATCCAGTACAGATTCGTCAGGTGATTTTTGCTGATAGGCTGACAAGAACACCCTTAGCGCGGTTGTACTTGCCAGAGTCCCGTTTTCAAGCCCGCCCATTCCGTCAGCGACGACCGATACATAACCTCCATGCGCAACAAATTCAGAATTGGAAAACTGCGAAAATCCGAAAGAATCTTCCTGATTTTCTCGTCGACCACGATGCTGCGCATTGGCTGCCGTAGGTTTCAAGTTCTTATTTAGATGGAACATGAACACTCCCGGCAGCTAATTTGCAT
>JAVHQJ010000163.1:5500-12881 GCA_036171075.1 Sideroxydans sp.
GGATAAGCTGGCGTATAAAAATGACCTTGTGGGCATTGGGTTTGTGACATATTTAGCCTCTTTTAAATTGATTAGCGCAGGTTGAACAATTCATCTTTACAGGAATTTGTAAACCACTTTGAATACATTTTTTGAATCAGTTCCACCTAGGTGAATCACGTCGCCATTAGATAGCGGTTTTATCTGACCTGATGTAAGTCTTTGTTTGTTAACAAAAGTACCATTAGTGGAATTATTGTCTTCAATAAGCAAACTACGTCGTCCTGCGTCCCAGGTTACGCGACAATGAAATTTACTCACGTTGGTTGTATTGTGCGGAAACACAACCTGACAGGTACCTGCATCTCGGCCAAAAACCAGTGCATTTGAACCATTAGGGGTAGGCAAAGGAAAGCTTTGCGATGCGTGATCGCCGTAAACCCCTTGAATTTCCGCGCTCGCAACCTTCGCGCCAGGCAAGGTGGAAGTAGCGGCCGTTACCGGACTGGTTACAGTTTTTGCGCCACCAGCCACACCAGCACCACCTGCGACAGTGGTCGTTCCTTTGCGATTTAAAACAAAAAATGCGCCACCAGCCAGAAGAACAACACCAACCAATAAAAATACTAAGTAATTATTTTTGGTCGGAGGCTCAGGGGTTACAACCCCTGATGCGGGTATCACTGATGAGCGGCCTGATATGACTATGGCTGCACCCGACTTTTTGTAATCAACATTATTAGCATTCAGCACCTCAATTACATCGTTAGATCGAATAGCCAACCCCATACTTGAAGCATCACCAGAAGCCTTTTTTGTATCTGATGGCTTCAGAGGTGTCAAAATAACACCAACTACGCGTTCAGCGGAAATGAGCGGCCCGCCTGCGTTACCAGAATCAATGCTTCCACTTAACTCAAACAAAGTCGCTGTGATTGGTTTAACAACACCGGGAGCCATTGTACTAACGCCAGCTTCACGGGAAAAATTGGCTTTAATGATAGATGGCACAACTTCCAAGGTTCTAGCAGCACCACCCATACCTTGCGACAGAGATGAAGTCACCGTAGGAAAGCCGGAGAGGTACACGTCCTGACCGCCGACCAAATGCGGGTTGGCATCCAATTCAAAGGGCTGTACTGAAGTTTTTTCCACAAGCTTGAGAACGGCAATATCATGAACATAAAGCCTGAAGTTATCACTTTCACTAGAACTACAGCTTTCAGTGCTGTTTTTACAAACCGATTGAGGAGGCTTTGAAATCACATCTGCCAGAATTGGACGAAACCCATTGCTTACAGGATCAAGAATTCCAATTTGTTGCCCGCTTGCCAGTTTCGGACACTTTTCCTGCACACGCCAATTAGTTATTACATGGCGCTGACCGTTATCAATAACAAACCCAGTACCAAGCGGCAGATAACTCCACGCATCCACTGGAGGAAATGATTTCTTGAGTATTTCATCCAACTTGGTTCGTTCACTAGGTTTGAGTAGATTTGTACTCAGATCCTTCGCATACGCACCTGTTCCCGCCAACCAAAACGTCAATGCCTCACTATTTTTCATCAATATGTCATTGCTTCTAGCCAAACAAACCACATGGACAGCCATCGGCTTGGCAACTGGTGCAATTTCAGCCATTGCGGACTGCTGCGCTCCCACTATCACAAATAACAGAGGTAAAGCAACCGTGCCAACCCAACCTTTCAAGGAAGAATGACACCTTTCGGCTAACTTACTGACGTTACATTGCATATTTAATTCTCCTAGTTGGGGTTAAATGAGATGAGTTGCTGCACGCCTAGACGTACATCCTTTAAGGTACTTTCATAACGCGTAGAGCCATCCGCCTGCAATGGTTTCAGATTCCCCGCACTAACAGTTTGCGTGTCTCGCCACTGATTGTTTTCGTTTAAGGTAAATGTTGCAACAACAAGGTTTCTTTTGGGAATTACTTGGGGAATTTTAAATTTACAGAGTAAGTCCTTGAGCAAGTCCTTGGAACACTGATCTTCTCGTTGCGTATCAATGGCAAATTTAACGCTAATGCGATAAGCACCCTGCGAAAATTTGACAGGTGATCTGGGGTTCTGAAAAACATCCACCTTAAACACGCCTTTCGTGGCGTTTTCTACCGGTCTGGCAATGAAAATCAAACCACCAATATCACCAGCATCTCTCTTCAGCCCCACACCGACCTCATCAAAACCAAGCAACAACATTTTGTTGCCTATCTTATTAATTTTCACCAGCTCTTCTGATGCGTTTGTGCTGAAATTTGAAGCATCAGTTTGATTTAGGGTGACATCAATTGTTTTACCGTCACGCTGAGGAGGCGCTCTCTTGACGACGGTTTTCGGTGCGTGTGAAAAAGAAGATTGTTTCAGAGCACATCCACCTTTTCCTTCAAGCTCACAGGCATACAGGTTCAGTTCATCTCTTTCATTGGCCGTGGTAGAGGAATTAATTTGTTTTCTCAGCGCGGAGGCCAGTTTTCGAGCTTCCGCACCCGATGCATCCAAAAAGGCGGCTGTAACAAAGACATTGTAGTTTGCACAATCAATAACCATCGCCTTTACTTCGTTCTCGCGAGTTGATGCGACACCTAGCAAAGATTTTGCGGCATTAGCAGCACGAATACTGCACGCGGCAATTTCCAATTCGCGCCCGACATCAATATTATGGTTGATGTTGCTGGGGTCAAACGTAATCCTGCCACTTTGCTGGCTAAGTGTCGTTTCTTTGCCAATAAATGGCAGAGAAATTTTCCCCACACCTTGCGCAAATCGTTGCAAATTTTCCGTATTATTTTTTAATGACCTGAGCGCATCTTTATATCTGTCATGCCAAGAATAACGCCCGGCATAATCCAATGCAGCAATCGCCTCCCTTTGAGAAAATACACCTGCATCAATAGGTTTATCACCCGAAAAAACGGACTGAACGTGTGCAAATAATCGAGAGTAGTCATGTAATTCGAAGGTGAACTCTGTGTGACTGGAATCCTGAGATGCATAGACTACAAAGTCAGCGTCCGCTAATGCAGTACAAAGATAGTTGTGCTTTAAGCACCCGGAACTATGGAAATGCTCAAGCAAACTGGCAGGTTCACCATTTTGGCCAATTTTCTGAGGATTCATCGTGTCTATACGCTGATAATTTCGCAGCAAATCCTCTAAATTGCCCTCCCATAACTTACCGCTGTCACCGTTGATTAAGAATTCATCAGACTTGCTCTGAAAATGAAAAACACGACTCTGACCATCAGAATATATAGTCAAGAAGTAACGATCCCCTCGCAGGGAAGGTAATTTTAGACGATAGGAAACTGTTTTAATTAAATTATTTGATGATTCCACGAAACCTGAGACAGAGGCAGTAGCCGTTGCCTCTGCATTCATACAAATAAAACCAAGAAGCATAATGACTAAAAGCTGCATCAATTTTTGCATAATCAGCGTCCCTATTTCAGCAATGATCCAAATAAGCCACTGATTTTATTTGCAATATCCGAAAGCGCTTTTTCGATTTTATTACCACCTATACTTTCAACCGTTTCACCAACAAATATGATTTCCGCTCTTCTATTTCTTGCCATTTCTTCAGGAGTCTTCGCATTTGCAACAATAGGTCGTGTCATTCCATACCCCTTTGCCTCAATACGCGAGGGTGCTATTTGACGAGCCACCAATGCAGCTTTGACCGCTTCTGCACGCTGCTGGGAAAGCTTTAGATTATAGGACGCTGAGCCGCTATTATCAGTATGACCTTTAACAATAAATTTACCCTTGGCACTTTGACAAGCAGGCTTGAGCGCATCAAATAATTCATCTGTTTGCTTATAAAGTTCAACCGAGTTAACCGCGAATAGGATGGAATCAGGCATCGTAGCCAGCGCGCCCTCAGGGGTGTTGGTAAATCTCACCCGCCGTGATGCATCAGCCTCACCTGTAGTTGCACAACCTGCCAAAATAAACATTGAAATCAGCAGAATAAACAATCGATATGAATTTTGGTTTTTCACAGCATCACCTATAAATTAGTAATTGAACTTGGACGAAAAAATTTTTGCCCATCTTTAATTGTGGCATATCACCTAGGATTTCGACTCCACCGGCTTCTCAAAACGCTTATCAATTCGACCCGTATCTTCCACCGCACTCGCAACCAGTGGTGTAACCATCGTTGCGCCAAGCAAAAACAACCGCCAATTTTTATTCATTGAAACTCCCTCTGCATCTGTTTCAGGAAAACGGCTTACCCGCACGCCACCTAAGGTTTTAAAAATTTTTCGAACAATACTTGTCATTACCCCCCCACGCAACCATGACACTTATGACATAATCGCGGCAATTCCACGCAAGCGATGCCGTGATGAAACTGCTCTTCCAAAACAAGGCCTACTCCTTCCGCAGTCGCGGGCTGTTTCAGTTTCTACAAATTTTGCAGGAGGCGCATCCTGACTGGGTGTATCTGGCGGGGATTAAGGCTCGCCTGCCGGGGATAGATCCACGCCAGCTGGCACGCTTTATCGACTTGCTGGAAAAGGCCCAATTGCCGCTGGTACGCTACGAGACCAAGACGCGCGGGCGATTCAAACTGGCAATAATGCCTGATTCCATTGATTTTTTTGGCGAACAGGAACGATTCACTGAAGTCACCCCTGTTACTTCATCCCCGTTAAACCCTATAGAAACCCCGTCACTGGCGGTTTATCAGAATCCAGCCTGGGTTTCCTGGGTGATTGCACTGATTCATGCCACGCTGGCGATGCATGACGGTGATATTTCCGGGGAGAATGGTGCACTCAAATTTCTGGATGAAGCGGATGTGGCGTGTGTTTCGCTGCCGCTTTGGACTAAAAGCGTTACCGATGTGCTGCGCGCTTCCCTGCTGGTACGTGAGTCACATTACCGTGCGGCCACTTTCAGGTTGCGCCGCGTGGATACAGCGGAACGTCAGGGACACGCGCATCCGGCGGCACAGGCACGTGCGCAACTGGTGCGCGTAAAGTTGCACTATGATCAGGCGCATTTCGCAGAAGCACAACGTTTGCTTGACCTACCCTCAGAGACTGGCACAACGGGTCACTGTCCTAACAAACTCAATTTGCAAGCCCTGCTTACAGGGAGAAAATTGCTCGCCGCTAGCAACTCAGACGCGCCTTTATTACTCTCGCAAACCTTGTCTATGCTTACCGAGGCGCTGGGCGGCGTGTTTCTCTGGCACGGCGATACCAGTCTGCTCGATGCACTTTGCTACAACTTTGCCAACAATCTGCTGCGCGGTATCAAACGCGGGCTGATTCCTGAAAGTTGTGCTGATACGGTGATTCAATGGCTAGCCGCCAATATGCTGGTTTGCCGCAAATTGGGGGTAGGCGAAGATTCGGTTCTGGCGACGCTGCTGTTGATTGATGTCGGCTTGGATCACGGCTTTTCGTTGGAGCATTGGCCGATGATATTGCGCGATGAATTGGCTATTTATGGCGACTTAGGTCGTTTGCTCAATAAAGCCTTGGCTCAGGCTCGAAAAACCGGCAATCAATTGGAAGTTGCGCTGTGCTTAAAGCGAAAAGTTCGGCTGGCCAGCTCGATAGACTCAACCCGACGCGCTTATCTGGAAGCCGTGGAGTTATTTCAACAATTAGGCAGAAGGGATGTGGTACTCGAATTGGCCGACCTATGGCGTAACCGTTTTGGCGTTTCACCGCCCGCCTTACCTAAAGGCCATAAGCTTAAAAACACAAATAAATCATCATGATAAAAAATAACCGATTTTTTACCGGGATGCTGTGGCTGGGTGCCAGCCATCTCGCAATCGCGGCAGATAGCGCGCCGTTGCTGGATGAGGTCGTGGTGTCCGCTCGCCGCGTTGATACGGCGACCACCGCCACCTTGTCGGATACGCCGTTATTTGAACTGCCGCTCTCTGCCACTTCGCTGTCCACAGCGGATTTCCCGGAACGACTTCCCAAGGACATCGCCGATCTGGCGGATTATTCGCCCGGCGTGTCGCGCCGCGCCAACTACTGGGGCGTCAACACGCCGACTTTCCAGTTGCGCGGTTTCAATGCCGGGGATGCGACGGCGTATTACAAGGACGGCTTTCGCTACCAGGGACGCGGGCCGGTCTCGATGGCGAATATCGAAGCCGTTGAAATTTTGCGCGGCCCACAATCGGCGCTTTACGGCTGGTCAGAACCCGGCGGCGCCGTGCAGTTGCGCGTCAAACAGCCGACCGTTCAGGCAATAAAAACGGTTTCGCTGCAAACGGATAGCTGGGGGAAATCCACCGCCAGTCTTGATCTGGGCGGCGCGTTGAGTGACACCAGCCGCTTCCGCTTTATTGGTGCACGCGAGCAAGGCGGCAGCTTCCGCGACAATCAATACGGCGAACAAACCTTGCTGGCACCCTCGATCGCCACTGACTTTTTCGGCGGCAAGTCGCTGCAAATCTCGCTGGAATGGCTGGACGACCAGCGCAGCACGGATTACGGTATTCCCGCCATCAACGGCGCACCTGCCAATGTACCGGTCAGCCGCATCTATACCGAGAACTGGGGAAAGCAACATTCGCAATCCACTCGACTCGCGACGCGCTGGATGCAACCCGCCTTGGGTGGCGATCTGGCCGTCGCGTTTTCGTACTACGACTTCAGATATCTGCAATACCTGGACGCAGAACCCTATGCGGTGACGGGCAGCACCGTCAAGCGCTGGTATGAAAGCTACCCGGAACGCTATCGCTGGTTGACGGGATACGCCGACTGGTCGCGCGAGTTTGCAACGCGCAGCGTCACGCACAAGCTCGCCGTCCGTTTTGAAATGGCGCGTGAAACCCGTGCGCTGAAGCGGGGAATTTGGGATATCTACACGCCGATCAACGCCTACAGCCCGGTTTACGGGCAGGCGTGGATACCGACGGCCAACTATTCAGTGTATGACCAGTCATGGACCAACCAAAGCATAGGCCTTGCCTTGCAGGATGAAATAACCAAAGGCGACTGGACCTGGCTGCTCGGTGCGCGAGTCAGTTATTTGCGGCAGATTTTCGACTATAGAGATTATTTGCCCGTGCCGTGGCAGGATCACAGCATACAGACCGACCACTCGATCACGCCACGAGTCGGCGTGAACTGGCGCGCAACCCCAACAGTCGCGCTATATGCCAATTACTCGGCAGGCAATATGGCCACCTTGCCGCAAAGCCGCTCAGCGACCGGCAGTGCCTTTGCGCCGATGGCGAGCCGGCAATTCGAGACCGGACTGAAGATGCAACCTGAAGGTGCAGACTGGCTAGCCTCAGCCGCGCTATTCGACATCGAACGCAGCAATGTGTTGACACCATATCTGTTGCGCCCCGGCTTCTCCATCCAAACCGGTACACAACGATCCCG
>JAVHQJ010000164.1:0-12808 GCA_036171075.1 Sideroxydans sp.
GATTTCATCGAGTTAATCGAAAACCCGTTTACACAAAATTCCGGACACCCCCCTCTTCGCCAAGTCTGCCGCCTTCAAGTGAGTGTACTTTTTCAACTGCCCGAGCGTCTTATGGCCCGATATGCTGGCGACCGCCATCACGTCGAACCCAGCCTCGAACAGTCGAGTCACACCCTCATGGCGTAGATCATGAATCCGCGCATCAGCAACCTTTGCACGAACACAAGCGCGCGCGAAAGCCCTTGTAATCGCATCCGGTGTCATCGATATGACCCTACCGTCAATCTGGCGCGGCATAGACTTCAAAGCAGTGATAGCTCTGCTTGAAAGTGGTATCTCTCTATCCTCACCATTTTTCGTATCGACCAACAGCGCGACACCTGTTTTAAGATTGATTTGCTCCCACCGCAACTTGCTAAGTTCACCTCTTCGCATGGCAGTCTCGGTAAGTAATCGAATGATGATCGGCAACTCTCGCGACTCAGTGTTCTCGATGATCTTTGCGATCTCGCCATCATCCAAACGACGATCTCGGCTTCGATTCAATTTAGGTTTTCTGGTTAGAGTGACGGGGTTCGTGATCCCAAAGCCCCAGTCTTTGATCGCTATCGTGAAGAGGTGAGACAAGAGACACAATTCTCTATGCACAGACGAGCCGGAAACCTGTTTTAAGCGCATATCACGCCAATCAGCCACGTCCATGCTCTTAAGGGCTGCCATCGACCTGTCTGTGAGCTTCTGAGACTGCCAACGCGTTATCATTGTCTTTTCGCGAGAGTAACCTTTCTTCTTGATGGCAACTTCGCGGTCGTAGCGATCAAAGGCATCCTTGATCGTCGTGGCCTCAGCTTCGGAGCGGTCAACAAAGACACCGCGCTCGATCTCACTCTCAACCATTGCCGCCCAACGAGTAGCATCCGACTTGATGGTGAACGTCTTAGTTACCGGAGCATGGCCTTTCTTGCGAATCTGCACATGCCAGCCATCGCCCTTTTTACGTATCGTTGCCATATAATTACTCCAATAAATTTGTGCCACTGTGCCAGAATTGTGCCAAAGATCGTAGCATAGGCTTGCAAACACTGCTAATACAATAAGTGCAAGCGCTCTCGTAACGAGTAGGTCACCAGTTCGATTCCGGTCATCGGCACCATTCCCCTTTCCCATTCGCAGCGAACTGTCAGGAGTCAGCATGACGTTATCGCAACTTAAAAAATCCTTTTTTACATTGAAAAAAGTCGCGCTAGTGGGGCTTGTGTTGGCTCTGCTAATCCTTGCATTGAGCTTATTTTCTAGCGCAAAACCCATCCCCGTTATTTTGAAAAAAATTGAATTGGGCGATGTCGAAGCTTCTGTGAGTAATACTCGTGCAGGCACGGTGAAAGCCTGTCGTCGCGCCAAAATGTCACCGCAAGCGGGCGGGCAGATTGCCAAGTTGCGCGTGAAAAAAGGCGAGCGCGTGGTGGCGGGGCAGGTGTTGTTGGAGTTATGGAATGACGACCTGCATGCGCAAGAAAATTTAGCGCAAGAGCAGTTGAAAGTGTCGCAAAGTCGCGTGCAAGAAGTGTGTGGCTTGGCCGATGCAGCACAACGCGATGCGGCGCGCTCGCAAGAGTTGCTCAACAAGGGTTTTATTTCAGCGCAGTTGTTAGACAAAGCAGTGACGGAAGCCGCAGCACGTAAGGCATCGTGCGCATCTGCACAAGGCGATATTGAGCAAAGTAAATCGCGCATTCGCATGGCACAAGCAACGCTGCAACGCATGACCTTGCGCGCACCTTTTGCAGGGGTGGTGGCCGACATCAGTGGCGAGTTGGGCGAATACGCCACACCATCGCCGCCTGGCATTTTGACCATTCCCGCTATTGATCTGATTGACGATAGCTGCCTCTATGTGAGTGCACCGATTGACGAGGTGGATGCCGCTAAACTCAAGGTAGGGCAGGTCAGTCGCATCACTTTGGATGCTATCAAGGGGCGTCATTTCACGGGTAAGGTGCGGCGCATCGCACCGTATGTTTTGGATTTGGAAAAGCAAGCGCGCACCGTGGAAGTTGAAGTCGAATTCGACAAATTAGCGCAAGGCGAAAATTTATTGGTGGGCTACAGCGCGGATGTAGAAATTGTGTACGAGGTGCGCAGTCGCGTATTACGTGTGCCCACGCAAGCCTTGTTGGAAGGCAATCGCGTGCTACTAGATAAAGACGGTGTATTGGAAGAACGCAAAGTGAGCACAGGACTATCCAACTGGGAATTCGCAGAAGTGTTATCTGGCTTGGCGGAGGGCGACCAAGTGGTGTCGTCTTTGGATAGAGCGGGTGTGAAGGTCGGGGCCAAAGTGGTTCAAGAAGAAGCGAAGCCCGAGAAATGAAACAGACCGTTCGTGGTGAGCTTGTCGAACCATCCAGTACGGTACGTGCTGGGCAGCCCGTTGCGTACCGCAACGGATGGTTCGATACGGTCTGCGACCTACTCACCACGAACGGTAGGTTAATTCGATGATCGAATTGCAGAACGTCAGCCGTAGCTTCACCGTGGGTGACCAGCAAGTCTCCGCTTTGCGCGACATCAACTTGCGGCTGGATGCGGGCGAGTACATCTCCGTCATGGGGCCGTCTGGCTCCGGAAAATCCACCCTGCTCAATCTGCTCGGTCTGCTGGATAGGCCGACGTCAGGCACTTATCTGTTGGATGGCGGGAATGTCACTGATCTGACCGATGAGCAACAGGCGCAAGTGCGACGCGAAAAAATTGGTTTTGTGTTCCAGTCCTTTCATCTGGTACCGCGCCTCACGGCGGCGCAGAACGTCGAGTTACCGATGATTCTTGCGGGCATCGCGGCGGACGAACGCAAACAGCGCGTCGAAGTATTGATGCAAAACTATGGCTTGGGCGCACGTGCAGACCATAGGCCAGACCAACTCTCCGGTGGGCAGCGGCAACGCGTTGCCATCGCACGCGCCACGGTGATGCGTCCCACCGTGTTGTTGGCCGACGAACCGACCGGCAACCTGGACCGCAACACCGGATGGGAAGTGCTCAAGCTGCTGGAAGGCTTGTTGGAGCAAGGCATCACCTTGGTGGTGGTGACGCATGACACCGAGATCGGCGCACGCGCGCATCGGCAGATCCACATGCTGGATGGCGCGATTCGATCTGACGAACGACACACGGCATGAAACTGACCGACAAGCATTTATGCCGTAGGCTGGAGGTGAGGTACGAACCCCAGCAAACTACAGCATTCAAAATGCTGGGGTTCACTTTGTTCACCACCAGCCTACAGCCATGTTTCACCACCAGCTTCCATTTCGCAGGTGGGTATTAAATGAAACTCACCGACACCCTGTTGTTCGCCTCTGGCAGTTTGCGCGGCAGCCCCACTCGTACCTTGCTGATGATCCTCGCCATGTCCATCGGTGTGGCTTCGGTGGTGGTGCTCACCGCATTGGGCGAGGGGGCGCGACGCTATGTGGTGAATCAGTTTGCTTCGCTCGGCACCAATCTCGTCATTGTGTTGCCCGGCCGCACCGAGACCGCTGGGCTGGGCCCCGGCATGTTGCTGGGGCAGATTCCCAGAGAGATTTCGCTGGATGATGCACAAGCCATCACCGCCAGCCTAGCTGTTAAGCGAATCGCGCCGCTCACCGTGGGCTCGGCCACGTTGTCGCGCGATGCGCTGAACCGCGATGTGGTGGTGTTGGGTTCGACTTCAGACTTGCTCGAAGTGCGCCACATGAGCATCGGTATTGGCAAGTTCCTGCCAACGGGGGACATCCACGAAAGCGCCTCGGTGTGCGTGCTGGGTAACCAGATGAAGCAGGAGTTGTTCGGCAATGAGCAGGCGGTAGGGCAGTGGGTGCGATTGGGGGATAGGCGCTTTCGCGTTATCGGCGTGTTGTCGCAACAAGGCGAATCCATGGGCATGCGCACCGACGAGTTGGTCATCATCCCTGTTGCCTCGGCACATCAATTGTTCAATACCTCTGGCCTGTTCCGCATCCTTATCGAAGCCAAAAATCGTGACTTCATCGAGCAAGCCAAACGCGATGCTGAAGCCATCCTGTTCCAGCGTCATGCAGGAGAAAAAGATGTCACCGTCATCACGCAAGATGCAGTACTCGCCACTTTCGACCGCATCCTCACCGCACTCACCATGGCCGTCGGTGGCATCGCCGCTATCAGTTTGGCGGTGGCGGGGGTACTCATCATGAACGTCATGCTCATCGCGGTGGCGCAGCGGGTGAAAGAAATCGGCCTGCTCAAGGCATTGGGTGCACCACCCAAACAGATACGTGCTTTGTTCTTTGCGGAAGCAGCCTTGCTTTCGAGCATCGGCAGCATCGCAGGTTTGGTGCTTGGCTATGTGGGCAGCACCATCATCGGGCATATATATCCCAGCTTGCCTGTCTCGCCACCGTGGTGGGCAGTCATCGCGGCATGTGGTACGGCGCTCGGTACGGGCATCTTATTCAGCGTGTGGCCGGCACGACGTGCCGCTCGGCTCGATCCCGTGGCCGCGTTGGCAGGACGGTGATGAAAAATCTCCAATCTATAAATGCCGTCATTCCCGCGAAAGCGGGAATCCAGTCAATTGAAAAGTTCTTGCGAAGCAAGACAAAACCTAACTGCATTTTTAGTAACAACACTGGATTCCCGCTTTCGCGGGAATGACGATGCCATGTACTACCGCGACTTTCTCACCCTCACCACCTCTAGCTTCCTCACCTCAAGGATGCGCAGTTTTCTCACGGGGCTGGGCATCGCCATCGGCATCGCGGCGGTCATCTTACTCACCTCCATCGGTGAAGGATTGCACCAGTTCGTGTTGCAAGAGTTCTCGCAATTCGGCACCAACATCATCTCCATACAACCAGGAAAGACGCAGACGCAGGGCAGCAACGTAGGCGTGTTCGGCTCGTCCCGTCAGCTCTCTTTGGAAGACGCAGATGCGTTACGTCGTCTGCCGTATGTCGAGAGTGTGAACCCTTCAGTGATGGGTAATGCTGAATTGAAGTTCAATGGTAAGACGCGGCGTACGACGGTGTTTGGCGAGGGGCGCGAGTTCGCCCAAGCCTTCACCATGCGCGTGCAGAGTGGAACTTTTTGGCCTGATGCGGACGATGAACAAGCGCGTGCCTTCGTCGTGCTGGGAGCGAAGATCAGGCAGGAGTTGTTCGCGGGAGAAAATCCGCTCGGCGAATACCTGCGCGTTGGCGGCCAGCGTTATCGCATCATCGGTGTGATGGAGCCGAAAGGTCAGGTGCTGGGCATGGATCTCGACGATGCCGTGTACATTCCTGCCGCGCGCGCGATGGAGTTGTTGAACCGTCCCGGACTGATGGAGATCAACGTCAGCTATCGCCCGAGCATTGATGCCAATGAGGTAAAGAAGCTCGTGTCGCAACGTCTCATCGAACGCCACGGGCGCGAAGACTTCACCCTCATCTCGCAAGAAGAAGCCCTCGAAGTGTTAGGCTCGGTGTTGAACGTCATCACCTTCGCCGTGGCCGCTCTGGGTGGCATCTCGCTGCTGGTGGGTGCAGTCGGCATCCTCACCATCATGACCATGGCCGTCACCGAACGTACCGCCGAGATCGGCCTGTTGCGCGCACTGGGCGCACGCGAAAATCAGGTGCTGATGCTGTTCCTCGGCGAAGCCATCATGCTCTCCGCCTTGGGCGGTATCATGGGGCTGCTCATGGGCATCGGCATTGCACAAGGCTTGCACCTGCTCATCCCCGCACTGCCGGTTCACACGCCGTGGCTGTATGCCGTGCTGGCCGAACTGACCGCCATCACCATCGGCCTCGCCGCAGGCGTCGCCCCAGCGATGCGTGCGGCAAGGCTCGATCCAGTTGAGGCCTTGCATGCAGAGTAAGTCAAAATCCATGTCCACGAAAAACACCCAAAGCACGAACAAATTCAAATGCGATTTCTTTCGTGCTTTTTGTGTGTTTCGTGGAAAATCGCCTTTGTTAGATTTTTGAAAGAATTCTTATGTTGAGTTATCGCCACGCTTTTCACGCAGGCAATCACGCCGATGTGTTGAAGCATTTTGTTGAATTGGAGCTGTTGCGTTACCTCGCACAGAAAGACAAACCCTATTGGTACATCGATACCCACGCGGGCGCGGGGTGTTATGAATTGGATAGCGAATACGCCGAGAAGAACGCCGAATACAAGAGTGGCATCGCGCGCCTGTGGGATGCCGATGACCTGCCCGAAGCCTTGGCGGAATACGTGCGCATGGTCAAACACTTCAACCCAGACGGCGTGTTGAAACTGTATCCCGGCTCCCCCTTGGTTACCCTGCACGCCATGCGCGATCAAGACCGCATGCGCTTGTTCGAATTACACCCCACCGATCACGCCATCCTCGAAGAGAATTTCGCTGAACATGGCACGCACGTGTTGATGCAAAAGGCGGATGGATTCGGTGCACTCAAAGCTCTGTTGCCCCCGCCGCCGCGCCGAGGACTCATCCTCATCGACCCGCCTTACGAAGAGAAACAGGATTACCAGCGCGTGGTGACAGCCTTGCAAGAAGGCTTGAGACGCTTCGCCAACGGCATCTACGCCGTGTGGTATCCGCAGTTGCAGCGCAGCGAATCACAGGAATTGCCTGAAAAGTTAAAACAACTTCCCGTGAAGAGTTGGTTGCACGTCGCCTTGACCGTGCACACCCCCGATGAAGATGGCTTCGGCATGCACGGCAGCGGCATGTTCGTCATCAACCCACCGTGGACCTTGTACGCCACCTTGCAAGAAGTGATGCCCTTGTTGGCCGCACGACTAGGAGAGTTTGGGCAGGGCAGTTTCGTGTTGGAACAGCAGGCAGCTTGAGGTAAAGTGTCACCAAGTAACACCTTTGCATTTAACGGGAGGAGATATGGCTTCCACCACACTGAGCACGACCACACTCAAAGTCGATCAAGGAATCAAAGATCGCATCAAGCTACTAGCCGATGCGCGCCACCGTACGCCTCATCGCGTCATGCTGGATGCGATCAACGAATATGTCGAACGCGAAGAAAAGCGAGAAGCATTTAGACAAGATGGAGTTCGTGCATGGGAAGAATATCAAGCTACTGGTATGCATGTAACACATGAAGAAGCGGATGCTTGGTTGGCTAAATTGGAGCAGGGCCAAGACGTGGATATGCCCCCATGTCACGTGTAATCTGGTCTCCCAATGCACTGGCAGACGTGCAACGCGTCTACCGCTTTTTGGAATCAAAAAATCCGCAGGCTGCAAAAGAAGCTGTCAAAGCGATACGCCATAGTGTCGCCATCCTTGTACAACACCCCGAAGTTGGCCGCCCAATCGAGGAAATGGAACCCGAGTACAGAGAATGGCCGATAGCCTTTGGAAGTACTGGCTACCTCATCCTGTACCGTTTCGATGGGCTGACAGCGGTTATCCTTGCGTTGCGTCATCAACGGGAAGTTGGGTATTGAGATCAATTTTGGGGCGGTGGTTTATGTGTCGAACTGCTGAACTTCGTCATCAATCCAACATTGACAATGCATAACAGAACTAAAGTAACAAAACTAAAGTAACAAAACTAAAGCTGAACTAAAGGGGGCAGGCTCGAATTGTTTTTCCACCATTTCAAATTGAAGTCCATTCCAATTTCTGGAATGCCTCATGCAAATTAAATCCTGCGACATCTTCTGCGCCGTCGTCGATAACTACGGCGACATCGGCGTGTGCTGGCGTTTGGCTCGGCAGTTGGCGAACGAGCAGGGCTTGCAGGTGCGGCTGTGGGTGGATGATCTGCGTAGCTTCGGCAAGTTGTGTCCGGAGTTGGATGTGGAGTTGGAGAGGCAGTTGCGACACGGTGCGGCGGAGCCGTCTGGTGCGGGAGCAACTGCTATGCCCGCCCTCCCGCAATCGGCTGGTTTCGCTAGTAACGTGTCGGGGGGGCAGGTTTGTCGTGGGGTGGAGATCCATCATTGGTCATCTGGCACTTTGGTGAACCCTCTCCCCCAGCCCCTCTCCCGCGAGCGGGAGAGGGTGGCCGATAGGTCGGGAGAGGGGAATGCGGACTTGGTGATCGGTGCGTTCGCTTGTGTGTTGCCACCTATCTATGTTGCGGCGATGGCGGCGCGTGAGACTAAACCTGTCTGGATCAATCTGGAATATCTCTCCGCCGAGGATTGGGTGGAGACTCATCATGGTTTGCCTTCTCCGCATCTGACCTTGCCGCTGACGAAGTATTTCTTCTTTCCCGGCTTTACCGAAAAGACGGGAGGTCTGTTGTTGGAGCGCGGTCTGTTGGATAGGCGCGATGCCTTCCAGTCCGATGTCACGCCACAGGCTGAGTATTGGCAGGGCTTGGGGGTGCCGCCGCGCGTCGAAGGCGAATTGCGCGTGTCTTTGTTCGGCTACGAGAACGAGGCGATGGGAGCATTGCTGGTGGAGTGGGAGCATGGTTCACAGCTTGTGACGTGCTTGTTGCCTGAGGGGAGGGCTTTGCCGCAGGTGGCGGGTTTCTTTGGTTTCGCATCAGGCAAGGCGGGCGATGTGTGGCAACGTGGCAATCTGCGCGTGCATGTGTTGCCCTTCGTCGAGCAGGAGCAGTACGACTTGCTGTTGTGGGCGTGCGACATCAATTTCGTGCGCGGGGAGGATTCTTGTGTGCGCGCCCAATGGGCGGCACGGCCTTTCGTCTGGCATATCTACCCGCAGCATGACGGGGTGCATCTGGAGAAGTTGGAGGCGTTGCGGCGGCTTTATACGGCGGGGCTGCCAGAAGAAACGGCGCTGGTAGTCCAGAAAATGTGGCTCTCTTGGAATGGCGGGTTGGGCGTTGCCTCGGCGTGGCGCGACTTTGTGGCACAGCGCAGGGTTTTGGCTAAACATGGCGTGGGGTGGGCGCAGCGCTTGTCGCAAAACAGTCTTGCATTGAATTTGCTGGATTTTTTGCGCCGAACTGACTAGAATCCGCGCCTTCAAAATTCAGCTTTAGGCAGACATATTATGAAAATTGCACAAGACCTCCGCGCCGGTAACGTGATCAATGTGGGCGGCGAGCCAATGGTTATCCTGAAGGCCGAATACAGCCGCTCTGGCCGTAACGGCTCTGTTGTGAAAATGAAGATGAAAAATCTGCTGACTTCTTCTGCCAAAGAATGGGTCTATGCAGCGGACGACAAGTTCGACCAAATCATCCTCGATAAAAAAGAATGCACCTACACTTACTTCGCTGATCCGATGTATGTGTTCATGGATACTGAATTCAATCAGTACGAAGTAGAAAAAGAAAACGTTGGCGACGTAGTCAACTACCTGACTGACGGAATGGAAGACATCTGCGAAGTGGTGTTCTACGACGGCAAGGCGATCTCTGTCGAGTTGCCCAACACCATCGTGCGTGAAATCGAATACACAGAACCCGCTGTGCGTGGCGATACATCTGGCAAGGTGATGAAGCCCGCTCGCTTGGTGGGTTCAGGTTTTGAATTGCCCGTGGCTGCGTTCATCGAGATCGGCGACAAGATCGAAATCGACACACGCACTAACGAGTTCAAGAAACGTGCGAACTAAATTCAGTTTGTTGCACGAATAAAAATAGCCGCTGGAAAGCGGCTATTTTTTATTTGTCATTCCGGCGCAAGCCGGAATCTAGGTAATTAAAAATTCCCTGTGAAGCAGGACAAAACCAAACGGCTCGTTTGATAAAAGCGCTGGATACCGGCCTGCGCCGGTATGACGAAAGTCTTTACAACTTCTCGGAGCTATACACCGCGACCAAGCGATGGGTCTCGCCTGCGGCAACGGTAACGACGTTCTCCATTGCGTTGCCACTTTCCACACACACCATGCCGCGATGACCTTGTGGGCCGAAGTCGCCCATTTTGTCGGCCTTCTCTGTCCACGGATTCCATACCACCGCTGACTTGCTGCCGGTCTTGGCGATACGGATGGCGCGTTTCAGGCCTTTGTCTTCGATGACGCAATCCGCCGTGGTGTTCACATACACGCGATCCACTTCGCTTTCGATGACGATGCCGCCTTGTTGTGTACGGCGGGTGGTCTCGCCCACCTTGTCTATGTACTCACAGCCTTCCAAACCACGGATGGTCATGTTGCCGACATCGCTGATGTGGAAGTAGGTGTGCAGTGCTTCTCCCAGTTGGAATGCTGTGTTGCCTGCGTTCTTAGTTATCAACTCGACCTTCAATGCCTTGCCGACAGTGGCTTCCAGCTGCACGGTAGAAGCGTGTGGCCATTGTGCTTTGGTGGTGTCATTCTCGACGATGCCGAAGCGGATGAAGGTTGAGCCATCAGCCAATGCCTTGGTCTCTTGCACTGCCCACATCACCGTGCGCGCAAAACCGTGACCGGGCAATTTGCTGTCAGTTGCGTGAGGGCCGAACCAAGGCCAGCACACAGGCACACCACCACGGATAGATTTGCCCGGAATGAATTTGGCGAGTTTTGACAGCCAGATGATGGGTTCTTCGCCCTTGGGTTGGAAGGTGGCGATGTGTGCGCCTTGCAAAGCGATGCTCGCTGTCGAGTGTGCGTTGTTGATTTCAGCAAATACTAATCCGCCATCTACTTCGATGAATTGTAGGTGGTTGGCAACGGCGAATTTTTGGTTGAGGGTGCTAACGGTAGTCATGTTATTTCCTTGTGTGGTTGGTTTTAAGAAAGGTGAATTTAGACGAGTTCGGGTGGTGGGGAGGTTTTGATGACTTCCTCTAGTGTAGTGAGTCCGGCGGCAATTTTTTGCGCGCCGCTGATGCGTAGTGGCTTCATGCCTTCGCGACTGGCTTGGTCGCGCAAATCGGTAATGTTGGTTTCGGCGGTGATGCGTTTGCGTAATTCAGGTGACATCAGCAGGATTTCATAAATACCAATGCGTCCCGAGTAGCCCGTCATACGGCATTCCAAACATCCTTGCGGATGCATCAATTGTGCAGGACGCACTGCTTTCCACGGTGCAACCAAGTTATCCCACATTTCATTGTCACTCTCGCTCAAGGGGTGCGGTGTTTTGCAATGTGGGCACAGCGTGCGTACCAAGCGTTGCGCCATGATGCCTAGTACCGTGGCATTCAACAGGTAAGATGGCACGCCCAAATCGAGCAGGCGCGTGATGGCCGCAGGCGCATCGTTGGTATGCAGAGTGGACAGCACCAAGTGTCCCGTGAGCGCGGCTTGAATCGCCATGTCGGCGGTTGGTAAATCGCGAATTTCGCCCACCATGATGATGTCAGGATCTTGTCGCATGAGGGCGCGCACGCCTTCGGCAAAGCCCAAGTCCAAGCCTTGTTGAACCTGCATCTGATTGAATGCGGGTTCAACCATTTCGATGGGATCTTCCAGCGTGCAGACATTTACTTCGGGCGTGGCAAGCGCTTTGAGCGTCGAATACAAAGTCGTTGTTTTGCCTGAACCCGTTGGTCCAGTGACCAGAATGATGCCGTTCGGCTTGGCCGTCATTTGATCCCAGCGTGCGCGGTCGTCTTCGGAAAAACCTAATTCGGAGAAGTCGCGGACTAACACTTCAGGGTCAAAAATACGCATGACTAATTTTTCGCCAAACGCGGTGGGTAGAGTGGAAAGACGCAATTCAATTTCCTGCCCGTCTTCGGTGCGTGTCTTGATGCGGCCATCCTGTGGGCGGCGTTTTTCCATCAAGTCCATACGTCCCAATAGCTTGATACGACTGGTCATCGCAGTGACTACTGACATGGGCAGTTGGTGAACTTGATGCAACACACCATCAATACGGAAACGAATCAAACCAAATTCGCGGCGCGGTTCGACGTGAATATCAGATGCACGTTGATCGAACGCGTATTGCCACAACCAATCCACAATGTGCACGATGTGCTGATCGTTAGCATCGAATTGTTTGTTGGTTTTTCCCAGCTCCACCAACTGTTCGAACGAAGCCAGATTAGGGGAATCTGTATTGACCTTGGTAGCACTTTTGACCGAGCGCGCAAGGTTGTAAAACTCCACCAAGTAACGCGCAATATCCGTAGGTGAAGAAAATACGCGGCGAATGTTTTTGCGCGAGGTGTGCTTTAGGGTGGTTTCCCAATCACGTAAATAAGGCTCTGCCGTCGCCACCACCAAATCGCCGCCTTCAATGCGCAAAGGCATGATGGCGAAACGGTTAGCGTAATCAATCGACATCAATTCAGTGAGATTGGAAAAGTCCACCTTGAGCGGATCAATGTGAAAGTATTCCAGGCCAACTTTTTTTGCCAGCCATTCAGCAAGGAAGTCTAAAGTAAGAATGCGATGCGAGGCGAGTTGCGATTTCCAGTTTTTTTCTGCAATGACCACCAGCGGATGCATTTGTTGACCATGGATGCGACGCTCGGCAATTAAGCTCCCTGCCTCTTCGCGGCTCACCATGCGGTCGCTGATTAACATATCCAGCACTTCGGATAGTTTCAGTTTATGTTCAGGAATATCGTGAGCGGCCATGTCTGTGCTGGGTTAAAAAAGTGATCGGACTATACCGTTATAGAGCGGTGCGTTCAATTTATTTGGCGATGCCTTGAGGATTTAAGCAGCAAATAAAACGATACCGCGAGGGTGTCTTGGTTGAGAGGGGAATTGGCCTTGCAGGCCGCGCATTCGCCTGCATGCGAATGCCGCTACGGGCTACCCACAGCACGCAGGTGCTGTGGGCTTAACGCCCTTCGCCCCCCGTCCGTACCGGACGGTGATTCAACTCCCGCGCGCTTCAATGCAACAAATAAAAACGACACCGCGAGGGTGTCGTGTTTTTTTGTTGGTGGAGGTGGGGGGGATTGAACCCCCGTCCGCAAGCCC
>JAVHQJ010000165.1:0-2675 GCA_036171075.1 Sideroxydans sp.
TCTTGAATCAGTCTTGAAGCCCGCTTCCAAGCCACGATTACGTACACCACCGATGTTCTGATACTGCTCTGTGCCGCTTGCGGTCGGCGTGGTTTGATACTGTCCACCCGTATTCAAAATGAAGTCGTTACGATCTAGCTGATAGACAGCAACATCCATATCCACCATCGCGCCCATAAGTTCTCGTTTGCCGCGCAAACCGACCTCTTTGTTCCAAGCTGTTTCTGGCTTCAAATCAGGATTGCCCAGCACAGTACCTGTGGGTGAGAGGGTGCTTCCGTAGAGTTGGGTGGCTGTCGGAACACGGAAACCACTGGAGATGTTTGAGTACACCTCCATATCCGTGGCAACTAGGTAATTCAAGCCCACGCGTTCAGACATCACATTGAAGGTCTTGCTTGTGGTAGCAACCTTACCTGCCGCGACTTGCGCTGCCGTCAACGGGATATTGCTGTGGTATCCAGAAACGATATTGTCGTAGCGACCGTTCAGCGTCAGCGCCAGCGGCTCCATCAACTGCCATTTTGCTTCACCATAGAGTGCTTTGGTGTCAGTGGTCGCCTTCATGTCTTCGACAATCGCGCCCACCTTATTCAACGGGTTACCCGCATTGATTGCAGTGCCACGTGACGTATAAGAGATCAAGTTCTTGGTAACGCCCACATCCTCAAACTGTTGCAGATCAAGCCCCGCCAGCAAGCCGACTTGCTCCCCACCTTGTCGCCATTCGGATTTCACGCCTTTTTGCACTTGATTGGTGTCGCGTCCTGTTGCATAGGTATCGCGCTGATTGCTCATGTTACATGCCGCTACCGTAGTGACCGTCGCGCCCGTACATCCCGCTGTTGTGCGCAAAAATCCGTTCGGATTCTGCCAGCCATAGGTGTGATCTTTGTACAAATAGGTGCTGACCAAAAGGTTGCCATTGCCGCCCATATCTTTTGAATAGGTCGCATTGAGCTTATTCAAGTCAATGTCGTATTTGCGTGCAAAGTCTTTACCCCCATTCACGCTGCGCGGGTCGTTAATCGCGTTGGTGAAACCCGTCACCGATCCGTGACTATCTTTCGCACGTTTTGCATTCTCGAACCCCACAGCGATGTCGCTAGTCTCATCAATCAGGTATTGCAACTTGCCATCTACATAGCGCCTCGAATACGCACCTTGATCGTAGTAATCATCAGCGTATGCCTTGCTCGCTTGGATGTGACCAACCCAATTACCTTGAGTGAACCCAGCACGCGCCAGCCCTTTGCGATAGCCAAAGCTCCCCACTTCTGTACTGACGGTATAACCCGCCATCTTCGCACCGCGCTTGGTGGTGATGATGACCGCACCCGAAAGCGCATCTTCACCGAACAGATAAGATGCGCCGCCTTTGATGACCTTGATGGATTCGATGTTGTCGAGATCAATGTTGACACGACCAGTACGTTCCAGAACAGGCACGCCGTCGATCACAATCGCCACGCCAGGCTTCTCACCCATAAAACGTTGCGCTTCCACACCGCGCAACATGATTTTCACCGAATCCCCACTCTGCAATTCTGCCGTTACACCGGGAACGGCCTCTAGGATATCCACGATGTTTTTGCCGTGTTCTGCATCCACTTTGGCGCCGCTGATATTGCTGATGTTGCTGGCTTCGCCGCGCTTGGAATCGAAACGATCATCAATCGTGGTGGAAGTGACGACGACTTCACCCAACATTTTTTTAGTTGCTCCACCATTTCCCGTCTCTACAACAGAAGGCGCATCGGGTGAAGCAGGTGCGACTTGAGGCACATCACTTGTCGGTACGACTGGCACCGCATCTACAGCAAGCACTGGATTAGAAATGGACACGGACAACACAAGCGACATGGCGCTCATGGCAACGAGCTTCTTATTCATAGATTCCCCCTCTTACATTGACGATTTAACAAAACGGGGCGCATGCTAAAACCACAGGGAAATCTTGTGAATGCGACATGATGTCGCGCGGCAAAATGTCGCAGGGTATCCCCATCCATTTCGGAAAATCGCTGAAAGTGGGAATTTTCGAGAGGGTGAAAAACCAAGTCAGCCTTCGTAAAAAACAGCATTTCTGGGAGGAGACGTACTGGCTTGCTGACTTGGCGATGCGCAATGTAAATCCGTTCTTTGCAGAATGGAATGCGACATGATGTCGCACCCCTCACGCTTAGATTTGGTGGGCATCCGCTATAATCCACGCATGTCTTCTATCCAACTCCTCCCCGACCTCCTCATCAACCAGATCGCCGCTGGCGAAGTCATCGAACGACCTGCTTCTGCCCTTAAAGAATTACTGGAAAATAGCCTCGATGCGGGTGCTACCGACATCGCGGTGACCTTGGAGAACGGCGGCATCAAGCTGCTGCGTGTGCGCGACAACGGCGGTGGTATCGCCCAAGCGCAACTACCCTTGGCTTTGATGCGCCATGCCACCAGCAAGATCGCTTCGCTGGATGACTTGCAGCGTGTCGCCAGCATGGGCTTCCGTGGCGAAGCCTTGGCGAGTATGGCTGCGGTGGCGCAAGTCAGCCTCACCAGCCGCACAGCGGATGCGACCCACGCATGGAAGATAGACGCGATGGATGGCACGCAAAGTGATGCCGTGCCCGCCGCCCATGCGCACGGCACCAGCATCGAGATGCGCGAGCTGTATTTCAACA
>JAVHQJ010000166.1:0-2669 GCA_036171075.1 Sideroxydans sp.
CTAAACCTCCCCATGCCTAAAGGCAGGGGGTTCTAAGGGCGAATCCATCGGGGTCTCCCGGCTCTCGTCTTGCGACTACAGCATCCAGGCCATGACCGATGGCAAACCCTCTATCACAAACAACCTGCTCTAACGGTGTCCCCACCGTGATTTTGCCCGAAGGCTCAATCTTCGCAGGTTCGGAACGCAGCCACCCCGTTTGCAGCAGCACAGGTTTCTGAGCCGCCCACATCGTTTCGATATGGGATGGGTGGTGCGTGTTGCTCATTACGCAGCGTGCGAGGAAAGCAGAGTACACATCCCGTTGCACTACTCCCGACCCATCACCCAGCACATGCCACCGCTGACTGAGCGGCTTCTTTGTGCAAACTTCGGTGGTGTGGTCGTACTGCGACATTTTAAGCGACCAGGTGTGCAAATCAATCAACTTGCCGCCAGCACTTTCAGCCTTGCGACGCAATTGTTCGACGAACATTCCCGGTGCTCTGACTTTAACGCTCTTGCCATAATTCTTCTGGAAGGCGATGTAAGACAGGGTTTCGGACTGGATGACATTGCCCAGCCCGAGAATCTGGTTAGCAAGCTCGCCATGGGCGCGTTTGCGCTCGGCGGCCAGCTTGCGTTCGACTTCCGCATACTCGGTACGGATTGCCGTGTAACGTTTAGATGGCGAGAACTTCTGGCCTTTTTTCCACGTCCCGTTAGCGTTAAAGCAATGGGGATTCGTGGCGCGTTTCGACCTGTCCATGGCACGCTGTAACCGGCGGGTTTCTTTCCATGGCTGAATGACGGTATCGCAGAATTTCACCAGCGAAGCGGAATCATCACCCACTATCGCTATGGTGCTCGGGCCGATGTCCAGGCCGACTACCTGACCTTCCGCTATGGCGTGTTTGGCCGGGGCAACCCCTTCTTGCATGAGCTGCACAAACCAGCGGCGTGCGCCGTTTACGTTGCTCCACAACACGCGGCAATACTTTGTTCTGCCGGTCAACGCCTGGTGCAGATAGGGGTCTTGTGTTTTGGAGGGCAGCAAAGCTGGAAGCGTGAGGTCGCCGAACTCGATACAGCCCGTTTCCGGCTTCCAGATGATGTTGGCGGCATTGGTGGTTGCCTCAAGCGAATGTAGGGGGCGGGCAACCCCTTTAAACCGTGGCCGACCACGTTTGCCGAAGGAGTATTGCTGCATGGCTGCGAACACTTGCTCCGCGATGCGCTGGGTGACGTTAGAGCCGAGCCGGTCTTTCCAGTCCGCTTCGTTTTTGCAAGTACGGGCAAAAGTGATGATGGCCGCAGGCGTAAATCCGGCTTCCTTCGAGAGCCGCTGGAATTCGCTGCCGCGCAATTTCTTGTCGGCGATGGTACGGGTATGTTGCCAAGCTTTCGACTGCTTCAGCAGCCCGTAGCGGCGCAGTGCCTCGCCCAGTGTGGCGTTATATAAGCGTCTTCCGGCTTCCATGCGCCCGATCAGCGTCCGGTCTTCGCCCGGCTTCACAACCAATGGAATAGTGAGAACAAAAGTGGGCGTGCCGGGGCGCTTCATTTTGCGAGACTTCCGGTTGCCTGCTGCACCATGAATTGTGCGTTGGCGACAGCCATCTGGCGAGTGCCAAATGCCACAGTATCCAGCAAGCCGTTTTTCGCCTTGTCCATGCGTTCCTGATATTTTCTGCCAACACGGGCATCCGCTTCGGCAAACGCCTCGTCATCGCTGGCATCTTCTTTTAGCATACGAAATGCAATTTCCTGCCAAAGCAATTTTGCTTTTTCCTTAAATTCTGCGCGGCAATCCAGTTCATGCTCAGACCGCTCGGCCAACTCACGGTAGCTGTACTTGCCCACAAGAGCGGCACGCTCTGCTTGGCGAATACGATGTGCGGAACGCTTCTCGTTCTTTTGTGCGCTTCGTTCTTTGCATTGTACCAGGTACAGCGCCAATTGCTCAGAAGCCCATGTTTGCGCGGCTTCTTGGCTATTAAACCTTGTACGCTCACGTTCTATCACTGAACCTTTGGAAGTCTTGCGGCGAACAACACGAGCAACCCAAGAACCATCTGTATTATGGATAGTGAAAGCACTATATTTTTTACCATTGCTCATTTGTGTTTTTGCTGCTCGATGTATTGTTTAACCACCTCAAGCGGTGCGCCGCCTATTGTCGATACAAAGTAACTATTCGTCCACAAAGTCGGAAGACGGGACTTTATCCACTTAAACTCTTCACGTATCAATTTGGATGACTTGCCCTTCATCAGCTTAATCAGCCGGTGGATACCAAACTGCGGGTCAACCTCTACCAGCAGATGCACGTGGTCTGGCATGACCTCAAGCTCCAATATCTCAGAATTACATTCAGCAGCTACGGCTTGTATAATTTCTTTCAACCGAACATCAACGCCCTTTACCAGAACCGAGCGCCGATACTTCGGACACCAGATAACGTGGTACTTGCAGGAGTAAACCACATTCAGGTTGCTCTTGTATTTTATGGTGTAATCGCTCATGCAAAACATTATATAGTTGCGCTCTGTATAATGCAAGCAAAATCTAAGTCAAAATCAAATTCCCGCTTTCCTCCCCATGGCTAAAGCGAGGGGATTCTCGCGGAGTGGGGTTGAGAACAGAACCGGATTTTTGCCGCATCGAATTACTATGGAAAATCCTGCGTG
>JAVHQJ010000167.1:0-2660 GCA_036171075.1 Sideroxydans sp.
AACGCGTGCGCCCCAAGATGATGACCGTGGTCGCCATCATGGCCGGCCTGCTGCCCATTCTGTGGAGCAGTGGCACCGGCTCGGAAGTGATGCGCCGCATCGCCGCCCCCATGGTCGGCGGCATGATCTCCTCGGCGGTGCTCACACTGCTGGTGATCCCCGTCATCTATGCCCTCATCAAACAACACCGACTTTCCTCACCCCCCTCAACCCATTCAAGGAGAACACTATGAAACAACTCACTCTCGCTATCGCACTACTCACTTCCATCGGCCTTGCGCAAGCAGCTTCACACGAACACGATATGTCACAACATCCAATGGCGATGCCCACCGCCAGCAACGAAATCAAGCACCAAAGCAGCGGCGTGCTGAAAGCGGTTAACGCAAATGCAGGCAAGGTGCAGATTGCGCATGAGCCCATCGCCGAATTGGGGTGGCCAGCAATGACCATGTGGTTCGCGTTGCAAACGCCACTCCCTCAAAACCTGAAGGCTGGCGATAAAGTGCTTTTTGAGATCGCGCAGAAAAACGGAAAGCAGTGGGGGGTTGTCAACATCAGACACCAGTAAATCTCACGAGGAATGAAGGTGGTGAAACGATTCATTCCGATCTTTTTAGCATCGCCTTTAGCTCGGTGAAGGGATTATGCGTAGCAGTCACATGATTCGCCGCCGCACGCTGTCGTGCTTCGGCGACAACACGGTCAAGCCGCGCAATATCGGGTTGTTTGCTCATTGGATTAGCCATTGCTACTCACCGCGAACAACCCTATTGAGCCGCTCGAACCCAACCGTTCAACGCATCTTTTCCACTGCTTCATCCACCCTATCCACCGCGATGATGGTCATGCCCTCTATCTTGTGCTTGGGGGCATTGGCTTTGGGGATGATAGCGTGGGTGAACCCTAATTTTGCGGCTTCTTTCAAGCGTTCCTGACCGCGCTGCACTGGACGCACTTCGCCTGCCAAACCCACTTCACCGAACACCACCATCTTCTCTGGCAAAGGTTTGCTGCGTAGGGACGACACGATGGCGAGCAACACGGCGAGGTCAGCGCCCGGCTCGGTGATCTTCACCCCGCCCACGGCGTTGATGAACACGTCCTGATCGAAACAGGCGATGCCCGCGTGGCGGTGCAACACGGCCAGCAACATCGCCAAACGATTTTGCTCCAAGCCTAATGACAGGCGGCGCGGCGTGGGTGCGTGCGAGGCATCCAGCAGCGCTTGAATCTCAACCAACAACGGACGCGTGCCTTCCTGCGTGACCATCACGCAGGAGCCTGCCACTTGCTCACCGTGCTGCGACAGGAACAGCGCGGATGGATTGCTCACCTCGCGCAGACCTTTTTCAGTCATGGCAAACACGCCCAACTCGTTCACCGCACCGAAGCGGTTCTTAAACGCACGGATGAGACGGAAACTGGAATGCGTATCGCCCTCGAAATACAGCACGGTATCGACGATGTGTTCCAACACGCGCGGCCCTGCCAGCGCCCCTTCTTTGGTGACATGACCCACGAGGATGATGGTGACACCGATGCTCTTCGCCATTCGCGTGAGTTGCGCTGCGCATTCGCGCACCTGTGCCACCGAACCTGGCGCAGAAGTCAGTTGCTCGGAATACACAGTTTGGATGGAGTCGATGACCACCACATCGGGCTTCTCATTGGCGATGGTGGCTTGGATCTTCTCTAGCTGAATCTCGGGCAACAGATTGACCGAACGTGCATCCAGCGCAAGGCGTTTGGCACGCAAGGCGATTTGCTGTGCTGATTCTTCGCCGCTCACGTAGAGGACTTTTTGCGATTGCGAGAGGTGCGCCAAGGCTTGTAGCAACAAGGTGGATTTACCGATACCGGGGTCGCCGCCAATCAGCACCACGCCGCCTTCCACCAAGCCACCGCCCAACACGCGGTCGAACTCGGCGATACCCGTTGGCGTGCGCGACACTTCGCTCGCCTCTACCTCGGCCAGTTGTTGCAACTTACCCGATGCCGCCAAGGCGCTGAAGCGGTTCTTGCCCGATGCGGGCAACGCTTCCGCCACCGCTTCCACCAGCGTGTTCCAAGCATCGCAATGCGGACACTGGCCTTGCCATTTTGGCGATTGCCCGCCGCACTCGGTACAGGAATAAATCGTTTTTGCTTTTGCCATGCTGTCGGATTTCACATTTTCAATTCGGGCGCGCAGGATAACTTAGTCCCATACGTTAGAATAGCGCCCATGTTAAGACTCACTGAAATCAAGCTTCCGCTCGACCACCCACCACACGCCATCCACGATGCGATCATCCAGCGCCTCGGCATCCGCGTGGACGAACTAAAGGGCTTTACCCTGTTCCGGCGCGGCTACGATGCGCGCAAACCTTCGGCCATCCTATTCATCTACACCTTGGATGTGGAGGTGACGAATGAAGCCAAAGTGCTCCTGCGTTTCAAGAACGACCTGCATGTGAAGGTCGCGCCCGACACCAGTTATCACCCTGTAGCCATCGCCCCCAAAGGATTGACCGAACGTCCTGTCGTCATTGGCACTGGGCCGTGTGGTCTATTCGCTGGATTGATACTGGCGCAGATGGGCTTCCGCCCCATCATCCTCGAACGCGGTAAAGAAGTGCGTGAACGCACCAAAGACACTTGGGGTTTGTGGCGGAAAA
>JAVHQJ010000168.1:0-2643 GCA_036171075.1 Sideroxydans sp.
CATGTGCTGATGATGAAAAACGAGCCGGACGGGTATGTGGGGCGGATGATCGGGATGTTGCTGGCACATTAAGTGAGGTGAATATTTTGGACTACAAAGATCAACAAATTGAAATTTATCGTGCGATTCTTCAAGAAGCATCTGTTGTAATTTGCCGAAAAGTTCAGCAATCAGTAATCCGTAGTTGCCAAAAAATTGAAGCTGAAATACTTGGCGATACCGGGTTAAAAAGTCTGTGGGAAGAAATCTGCATCATTGTTGATGAGGGTGACGGCGATGAATATGAAAGTTGCCTCGACACCTTAGACGAGCTTATACGTGAGGCGTTGGATCAAATAAAACTGCCCGATTGGCAAAAATCCAGCCTTTGGTTGATGACTTCCGAAGGTATAGGCTGGACATTCGATTCAGAGAGGATGGTTGAAAATTGTTGCACTTGGTGTCAGGCGGATGTCGTTCGTATGATTCGCGATGATTATCTTGTGCCAACGGCGATGAACTGGACAAATTCTCGAATTCGCCGCTATAGCGAAGTCAGATACGAAATGGGTTAACCCTGTGCAAGCGAAATTACCAGCCAAATAAAGGGATTGCGCCTGCTTTCATGGCTTGCTTGAGTGCGGTTGAAACTTGCAGTACGCGAATTTGTTCTTTGATCGGGGTACTGCGTTCGTTCAGGAAAAATAGTGCGACATCCTTGTTTTTGACTGGCGGCGCAATGCTGGCTTTGTTTGCATCCTGCAATATCCACTCGCCCTGCGGGGTGCTGCGCACTCTTGCCACTGGTCGGCGGGTGGCGATGGTTGCCCGGTCATTGGTGCAATCATATTGAGTGGCGATTCGCTTAAGGCACTTTGGAATATCCAGGTCATACAGGTTCAGTAGGCCTTTCATGTTCCACCAGCGTTCGCATTGCTGTTTACCGGTGGTAAAGCCGATCTGAGTGAGATTTTGCTGAACGGCCAGCGCAATCACCGCTTTGATGGCAAGTTCGTGCCATTCCTTGGCAAACGGCGCGTCAGCCACCAGATCATCCTTGCCGACTTTGTCTTTATCAGCAGTGCTGCCATGTTTGCGTATGTCGGCGTGCCAGGGGCTTTGAATTTCTTCCACCATCAATAATGGCAAGCCATTTTGGTCGATGCGTTCGGTGGTGCGGATATGCACCAGCAGTTGTAGCAATTTGAAATGTCCGTCGCGATATGGCAGTGGCCAGTCTGGCAGGCAGAGAAACCATTCACGATAATTGTTTCCGCCCAGAAAGGCATATTCATCGAATAATGTGTTGGAACGCTCGCCACCAAACTTGTTATAGCGGCTTTGGATGGCGCGGTGCATTTCATCGAAAGCCTCAAGGGCAGTGGGAAACCACCCGCCGTGGCGTTCGTGGCTGAGTAGCATTTTTCCCTTGTGATCCAGCACGATCCAATTTGGTGCTGTAGTGGCGAGGTCTTCATAACCGGTGCGGATGATCCAGTAACCGATGGACGGATGCTGATAGCAGGTTTGTGCCTTCTTGACGAAGCGCCTTGCCTTGGCTTCTACTCGTTTGGGTAACTGGTCTGCCATGATTTTTACGTCAAGGCTGGGGCGAAAGGCGTGTTTCAAATACGACTGGAGGACGGGGCGGCATTCTTGCAGCCAGGGTTCGCAGTAATTCAGTAGGATTTGTTTGCTGAAAACTTCGTCTGAATTATTTTCATGCGCATTGATTAACCCATCGGTCAACCCGGACAATTCCTTTTCTTCGGTACGAACGCCTTGCAGGTTGTTCAGCATACCCAGCCATTGCAGTGCTGTGGCCGTTTTTTGTGATGTTGTTTCCAGCCAGTCTATGACCTTGGAGCGCAGTGGCAGGTCATAGGTTTTTGTGTGGACTGGGGCGTTCATGGTTTTCTATCAAGATCGAATAATGTAATGACCATCGAAGGTATCTGTCGCGTCAGGGTAAGCGTCGATGGGCGCGGCTTCGTTATCTGCACCAAACAACTTGCCTTGTTCTATGACCACTAGCAGATCGCCGGGGTTTACTTGCAGGAAATCGCACAATTTGGACAGCACTTCGCGGTCAAAACTGTTTACCTTATCGTAGTAGTAACGATCTATCGTGGCGCGTGCGATTCCCGTTGCCCGGCATACATCGGAAACTTTGAGACGCTTTGCACCCAGAATGGTGGAGAGGCGGCAACTTATCATTATTTACTGGTAATAATTATTCGATGTCGAGTAATATATGCCAACAAACGAGTAATGTCGAGCGCATGAAGGGACTTTATGAAGCAAGCACATAAACGCTGTTCGGTGAGTTATCTACCCGCCCCAGTGAGAAAACCGCCTGCACGCATCTTGCGCGACTGGGAAGACTCGGCACCCTCTACGAACGGGGAGTTTAAGCTCGTGGAATGGCAAGCCACCTATTTGATACTGAGATTGGTAACGGCTGAGAACGCGCATTTGTTGCATCAAGAACCGCTGGAAGCGGAAGGCGAGAGCGTCGCAAGTTCGCCCGAGCCGTGAAGTCATATCAGTCAGGCGGTATTCAGTCAGCTATTCACAAAGCGGCGATAGTTTCCGATTCGATGGTTTCCGGCAAGGTATCCGCAAAAAACACCATTTCACGCGCAAGGGTGCAGGCAAGGGTGC
>JAVHQJ010000169.1:0-38776 GCA_036171075.1 Sideroxydans sp.
TTTGCAGCTGAAGCAGGGGCGGAATACTTTCTGAACAAACATTTCAGCTTGGAAGGCAGTGTTGGCGCGGGATATACCTCGGCTGATTTAGGCGCAGCGCAGGGTAAGCGTAGCTTCTTCGGCACTAATAATTACGGTTTAAGTGCAAACTTTTATTTCTAAACCCGCCTTCAGCAAAGCAAAAGGCCGAGAACTCTCGGCCTTTTCTTTTTCCACTGGCACACCTCTTCGCGCTAAAAAACGCTGCCATCAGTAGTTCTGCTGCTCGCTCAACGCAGCACCACAATACGGACACACCTTCGGCTTATAGGCAATGCCAAAACTAATCTCACTCGGCGTGCCATCGTCTTTCGTCGGCACCACCACCTTCTCGCACACAGGACAACGGTAGTAACGTTTCGCCAAAATCACAAACCAAATCCCCGCGATAAAAATCAGCAGGTTCGCCGCCAACACGATGGGCTTATTGTCTGGCAACCCCCACGCCATCACTACGCACCCCAGCACGACGAACAAACACATAGGCAAAAGGCCACGCAACATAAAAACATGTTTGCGCCGCTTAAATTCCAAGATTGACTCCGAACCTGAATACATCGCAAACCCCTCGCGTGAAATGATGCAAAGTTTAACAGTACATGCTCTCACCTCAACCCTAGAATGAGCGGAGTCCGATTTAGTGGACGGGCAAGTCATCTGATTTATGCTGCCGAGGCATAACACTGATTGGCGAATTCCGCTGGAATCTGGTTGCCAATTTTTGCGTGTCGCCGGATGCGATGCGCTCTTGGCAACGTCCAACAAGGCGCACAGATGGGCGACTGGGTATTGATTAGGGAGTTTATCGATCATGGCGTATCTCACTTCGACTCCTTCGCGAAGAACGCCGTCACTTTTTTTAAGATGTCGCGCTCCATTTTGGCAATTGCCAGCTCTCGTTCCAACTCACGAATGCGTTGCTGGTCTGCTGTGAGCTTGGATGCACCGAGGCTGGCTTTGAGCTTGCCTTGCTCTTGCTGATCCATCTAGGTACGTAATAACTTGGTAGCGATGTCCAACTTCTTGCTGGCTTCGGTAAATGTCAGACCTTGCTCTGTGACTAACTTGGTTGCTTCACGCTTGAATTCTCCGGTGAAAATACGACGAGGGATGCGCTTCATGGTTTCTCCTAACAAGTTGATAAAGTATCATCAACTTGCCCGTCCATGAAATCTGGCCTCGTTCACTACACATCAGCAATTCCCTGTGGTAAGTTGCGCGCATTGAGAGTTTGGGGAGTCGGCCATGAATGATTTTGATGCAATACAAGCTAGTCTATCGAATTTTACCAAGCGTTTAGATGAGGCTGTGCATGACCGCGAAAATGAGTTACGCAAGTGCTCTTTTTTTGATCCCATTCCGAGTGATTGTTTAGATTCTATTGCGAGTCATGCCGACATTATTACCTTCAATAAAGGCGATAAGATCACCGTTGAAGGCGAGGACATGGATTCTTTCTTTGTCATTCTTTTTGGAAGCGTCACCGCTTATTACAAAGAAAAAGTGGTTGGCTCTATTCGTAGCGGCGAGTGCATTGGTGAAGGTGTATTTTTTGCGACCGAGACTTTAGAACGCTCCGCCACAGTCATTGCCGACAATCAAGTGGTCGCAGCGGAAATTAAGAAAACGGGGTTAGATCACATTCCACCTGACGCGCGATCCTATATGGATAAGGCTTTACTGCTTGCGCTATTCAAAAAGCTACAAGGTGCGAATCGCAAAATTGAAGATTTATTGCGCTACCCAGCAGTCAATTCCTAATCAAATAATGTGTGCTGTTTAGGCGCTTCCAACAGCACTTTACGATTATCTGCGGCTTGAACGCTGCAATTCACCACCTCGCAATAGCGGTACATCTGACGCAATTTTTTCTCTGCTTCAGCTTGATCTCACCCCGCAATAATCACGCTCCCCACTTTTTGCCCTTCGCGTGTCTGAAGTGAGAAATTAAATTTCTGCATCACACCTCCATCTGATGGATTAGCTGATTACACGTTGCCTTCTTGCTTCATACAAACACACGCCGGTACTCACCGACACATTCAAACTTTCCACACTGCCTTGCATGGGAATACGCACCAACTGATCGCAGGTCTCTTTAGTCAAGCGACGCAAGCCTTCGCCTTCTGCTCCCAATACAAAAGCCACTGCGCCTTTGTGTTTCACTTGATGCAATTCCGTCTCGGCTTCACCATCCATGCCGATAACCCATATGTCGCGTTCTTTCAACTCACGCAATGTACGCGCCAGATTGGTAACAGTAATGTAAGGCACGGTCTGCGCTGCGCCGCAGGCCACCTTCTCTACCGTGGCGTTAATGCCAACAGCACGATCTTTAGGCGCAATCACCGCATGTACGCCAAAGGCATCCGCGCTACGCAAGCATGCGCCCAGATTGTGCGGGTCTTGCACGCCATCCAACACCAATATCAAAGCTGGCTCGGTCAAAGTATCCAGCACATCGTCCAGATGTTGCACCTTTTGCGAAGCATCTACACGCGCCGCAACGCCTTGGTGACGGGGGCTACCCGCCATGCCATCCAAGCGCTTACCATCCACGCTGATGACGCGCACGCCATTACTTTCGGCTAATTTCAATAGGTCGCGCGCACGCGGATCTTTACGTGAAGGATCAACAAACACTTCCATCACGCTGTCAGCGTTTTGACGGATACGGGCGGTGACGGCATGAAAGCCGTGAATAATACGAGACTCAGCCATGACGTTTTCCTGCCTTTTTGTTCTTTGATTCTGATTTTTCTGCTTTGACTTTTTTAGGTGCAGTGGCACCCCAAGCTCCCACGTTCAACGCAGGCGCACCTTCGCTTTCTACGCTAACCAAGGTGAAATCTATCTTGGTGCTTTCCATATCCACGCGCACGACTTTCACGTTGACGCGGTCTCCTAGTCGATAACGCTTGCCTGTACGCTCACCCAGCATTTGATGTTTGGTTGCATCAAAGTGGAAATAATCTGAGCCGAGTTCCGACACATGCACCAAGCCTTCAACATATAAATCATCCAGCGAGATAAACAAACCAAAACCTGTGACCGATGAAATCGTGCCTTCAAACTCACTACCCAAATGATCGCGCATGTAGAAGCATTTCAGCCACGCTTCAACGTCACGTGTCGCATCATCCGCACGGCGTTCGGTCATCGAGCAATGCACGCCCAACTCGGCCCACTTCAATTGTGGCTTGTACTGTTTACCCTCCAACACAGCTTTGATTGCGCGATGCACCAGCAAATCGGGATAGCGACGAATTGGAGAAGTAAAATGCGCATAGGCTTCGTAACCCAAACCGAAGTGACCTGCATTGTCTGGCGAATACACTGCCTGACGCAGCGAACGCAGCATCACGGTTTGTAGCAACCCCGCATCGGGACGACCTTTAATTTCTTTGAGCAACTTGGAATAGTCAGCGGCTTGCGGATCATCACCTCCACCCAACTGCATCCCAAACTCTTTGAAGAACTCACGCACAGTCTCTAATTTTTCAGGTGTTGGCCCCTCATGAATGCGGTACAGCACAGCATGTTCGTGCGACTTCAAAAAGTCTGCCGCGCATACGTTAGCCGCCAACATGCATTCTTCAATCAGCTTGTGCGCATCATTACGCACTACGGGAACAATCTTTTCAATCTTGCCGTTATCATTAAAAATCATCTGCGTTTCAACAGTCTCAAAATCAATCGCACCGCGTTTTGCCCGCGCTTGCAGCAAGACTTGGAACAACTTGTACAGATTGTTGATGTGAGGCAATACCGCCGCATATTCACGCGCATTTTCACCTTGCGGATTGGCAATCATGTCAGCAACTTTGGTGTAAGTCAGACGAGCTTGCGAGTGCATCACGGAAGGATAGAAGCGATATTTTTGAATCTCACCCTGCGCACTAATTTGCATGTCGCACACCATGCACAAGCGCTCCAAATGCGGATTGAGTGAACACAATCCATTCGATAATTCTTCTGGCAACATCGGAATCACGCGACGCGGAAAATACACCGAGTTACCGCGATTGATGGCTTCTTTATCCAAGGCATCGCCCGATTTCACATAGGCGCTGACATCCGCAATCGCCACCACCAAACGGAAACCGTGCGCATTCGGTTCGCAATACACCGCATCATCAAAATCACGCGCCGTTTCGCCGTCAATCGTCACGAGGGGCAAAGCCACTACGCTTTCACGCCCCACGTAATCTTCAGACTTTACTTCTGGCGCAAAAGACTCGGCCTGATGTTTTGCATCATGTGGAAATTCATTAGGCAAATCGTGCTTGCGTAAAGCAATCTCGATTTCCATACCGGGATCGGCATAATTACCCAGCACTTCGATAATGCGCCCGATAGGTTGTGCATGTTTGGAGGGCTGCTGCATGATTTCCAAAATCACCACCTGCCCTACTTTGGCATCGCCATGTTCACCCGCCGCCACTAAAAAGTCCTGACTAATGCGACGATTTTCTGCGACTACAAACTTGATACCGTGCTCTTCGTAGATACGGCCAACCACACGCGTATTACCATGCGCCAATACTTCAACAATACTGGCTTCACGACGCCCGCGTTTATCTTCCCCAGTCACGCGCGCCATCACCGTGTCGCCATGCAATGCCTTGTGCATTTCCTTTGCACTCAACACCAAATCAGCACTGTCATCTTCAGGAATCAGGAAACCAAAGCCATCAGGATGACCTTGCACCTTGCCCTTGATGAGATCCAACTTGTCCATGACACAGATTGCGCGCTTGCGATTGCGCATAATCTGACCATCACGCTCCATCGCTCGCAAACGACGAATGAACAACTCTTCTTCGTCTAATTCGATGTGCAAATACGCACATAAATCTTCTTGTTCAACGGGTACGCCCTTCTCTGCCAATAGCTGCAAAATATATTCGCGACTGGGTAAAGGGTGCTCGTATTGTTCGCGTTCGCGTTCCAAAAAAGGGTCTAGTTCGCGGATGGTTTTTTTCTTTTTCGTCATTGACACAAAATCCTATAGCAATTAAAGTGCGCGCCCTGCAATGCCCGGATGGCGGAATTGGTAGACGCGCACGGTTCAGGTCCGTGTGCCGTAAGGTGTGGAGGTTCGAGTCCTCTTCCGGGCACCACGTAACATCAAGCAACTAACTGAAAAGCCGATATCTAACTGATTTTTCGGCTTTTTTGTTTTCAATCGATTCAACTCTAGTCGCATTAAATCCACACTTTTCATCTCTAGCTAACACGAACTCACAGCGGAATTTTTTGAGAAACCCTATACACAAAGTTTGGATGAGAATTATTGCAATAAAGTTCACGGGGGAGATAGGCAAGAATGTAGATGCACCACCCCAAATAGAAACCCCAAAATGCTCGCTCATCAACTCAAGCTAACATCATAACAGGAAAGACTATATAGCCGCTGGTACAAGTAGGATGTGCATTTATTTTGAGGAAGTCTTTGCTCTGCTTACTCTCAAATTTTGAGATGTAGACTTATAAATAGCGTTTTGCACTTCGGGCAACTCATAGAATATATTGAGGTTATTCAGATCGTTGATTTAATGCAGAAGCCGCGCCGATGAATGCAGGAGAAAAAGAAGAACTAATCACCCATGCTGGAATGGGATTCAAATAAGAGCGAAATCTACCTTTAGCTTCAAAACGCTCGCGAAACGAGGAATTTTCAAACCAACCCATCCAACGTGGAATGATTCCCCCCGCGATATAAACGCCACCACGCGCGCCAAGCGTCAATACCAAATCACCTGCGACTGACCCCATAAATCCAGCAAACATTTCCAATGTATCAAGGGCAAGCGGTTCTTTATATTTGAGTGCGCGATCAGAAATTTCTGCTGCTGGAACTGACGTCTCCCCCGTCTTGCCATGCAATAAAGATAGGCTTCGATACAAGTTGGATAAACCGGGTCCGGATAGGACACGTTCCGCAGACACATGGCCAAATTGCTTAGCAAGCAATTCAATGACGTGAAATTCTATTTCATTGCTCGGGGTTAGACTGACATGCCCACCCTCTCCTTGAATGGGTGTCCACGCATTCCCGCAAGGAAGCAAGCCTGACACACCCAAACCTGTACCCGCGCCCAACAAGGCGATGGCTACATTAGGTATGGCCTCACCGCCACCGATCTGGTGTAGATCGGTCTTTTGAATACTTTGTAAAGCGAGTGCCACTGCGGTGAAGTCATTCAACACAATGAGTTTTTTTAGCCCCAAATTTTCTTGCAAGGTACTAATCGAAAAAGACCAATCGCGATTGGTCATCTGCACCCGATCACCCGTCACGGGGTTAGCAATTCCGATGGAGGCTGCGTTGGGTTTGCTTAAGCCAGTCATTTTCAAATAGTCACGAATCGCCGATTCCAATCCATCGTAATGATCACACGCTAATGTCTGCACGTCTGTGATTGGTGTATCCCGAGCTAAACGCCAAGCAAAACGCGCGTTTGTTCCGCCCACATCTCCTAATAGGGCTGGATAGTTCTCATTGCTCATAGGCGGCTCCAGTAAATGTCATCCACATATATCTTGGTGACCGAACCCGCAGTATTACCTGTAACCGCATAGCGATCCGCAATCACGAATTGTGTACCTACTTTCGTCATGTCTATAGTTACCGAGGGGGGCTGACCAAACGCTGGGGCGGCTTTCGCCATGATTGCACTAATTGGAATAGAAACAGCATGCCAAGCACCATCATTCAGGTAACCATATTGCCCAGGTGCAATCGCCAAGTAGACATCGGCTCCTGTGCTCCCTAAAACATCCCCCGTCATAAAGCCGATCTCGAGCTTTCCCGCATATGTCGTCTTAATTTGGAAATTGAGATGTCCCGTCGTGAATAAACTCATGTTCTCCAAAGTGTTCGTGCTGCTGGCGAGAGCCATTCCCCATCCCCATACTGCTGGAGCGGGCGTGATCTCGCGGCTAGTCGTTCCTTCAGCAGCAGGTAGTAATACGTTATCTCCAGAATAAGCTGTGGCAGGTGCGTTCCACCCGTTCCATGCCAATACAGAACTGGGTTTTGCTTCAGCGGGGGTTACTAACTCCGCATACACCGTGTAGCGATTCGCTGCCACAGCCGGACTAATCACTGGAGGAATGTAATACACCGCATCTGTTGGGGCATAGGCGGTCCCGTCACCCACCAAAACTGGAAAATCTTGCTTCAAAACGTATCGTGCCTGCCGCAATACATTAAACAAACCCCATTTATCATCACTGCCTTTCCACGGCTCATCAAACGCCTCGAAATAGACAATGTTCATAGGCCCAGTTGCCAAGGCACTTGTTTGCTTCCATGATTTTAATCGGTCCAAATACATCTTTTGATTCACTGGATGGGCACGTTGTGTCTCTCCATTCGATGCTTCGGCTTTCCAGCCTGTTTCGCCAATGATGATGGGCATGGCGGCGAAGCCGTGATTAGACATATAGTTGCGGACAGCCCAGAAATCACCTTGGGTCGCTACCAATGCAGCATTCATCATCGCGGTTGCGCGGCCACTCGCCGCGACGGTATCTTGCCGCCAATTCCATTTATTTCCGAAGCGCGTATCGGTTTGGGCGTACGTATGCATAGAAACGAAATCTATCTCGTGCAGGATGTCCATCGTTTGATAGCTTCCTATGTCATTCGCAAAGAAAGCCCAGTTGTCATCCGTTGTTACAGGCTGCGAAACTTGCGATCGAACAGACCTAATGTAGCCGACCATATCGTTCGCGGCGACAGGTGCCCATGTATTCCAATTCACCATCGTCTCATTACCTACACTCACCGCATCAATGATGTTGGGATACGTATTGGCGAGTGCGACACCGCGCGCGATCTCTTGCAAATTTGCCGTATCTGGAGTCGCTTTCGGCGCCATCCAGATACCTAGCATCACTTTCATATCTAGATTGTTTGTGCTGATAGTCTGTAGAACCAGTTTTGAATCCGTATCACCACTTCCGAACAACCGAATCAACTTGATGTTAGCGGCAAGCAGCAAATCCAAATCTTGTTTGATATTTGCCGTAGTAATGACTTCGCCTGTCCGACTGCTGCTACGATAAGGAGAGTACGCAACCGCTTGGCGCGACAAAAATTCTGTTGTTAATGGACGCAAAGCACTAGCGGGAACCTCTCCCAGAACTGTGCCACCGCTACCACACCCCGCCAAGGCTGCCACCAGCAGTACGACGCCCACAAAAATCAAATTGATCTTTTGAGTGGGTGAATATCGAACGATTTTCGTTATCATGATTTTATTTCCTCCACATCTCAAAATGTATAGACAAGGCCAGCGCCACCCCAATTGCCATCTTGTCTCACCCGCGAATCGATTTGGGTGAATGCCGAATTGGAAGGCATTGTCATCGGTGACAAGCCGAGTTGTTTGTAATGAATCTGTCCAATACTGGCATAAGCTGCCAGACCTCTGCCAAACTCATAGTTCAATCCAACAGTCGATATGAGTGCGGAGTTGCTTTGTCCCCGCTCTTCCGGATTCGCAGTAGAAGCCGTTCCAAAGTGAACCATACCTACTGAGGCCGTCCAATCATTTATACGGTAGCGTGCGCCAAATAAATAGTCGGTTGATTGGGCTGAATAACCGGGATTAGCGACACCATTAAGCGTGCCGCCCCAATCCACATTGAACATGCTATTCCAAAGCGAATGCCCATTTTGAGTTCCCGTGATCACAGCGGCAGCACCACTCCAACGATTTCTGCGTATGCCGCCGCTGATCTCTAACTGGTTGGTGTATTGATAACGCCCCATCAACATGGTGATGCTTTGGCTTGCATCGGACAGCTTGGAATCATCATTCGAGTTCGGGGTCAATCCTATGAAAGGGCCATGAGTCCAACTTTGTGGCTGACCATTACGAGTATCTTGGTTTATGAAATCCAACACCAAATCACCTTTGACATATTGTGCGTAGAGTTCCAAAAATCTGCCCTTATGGATTTTGAATCCTTTATCGCCTTGGTCGTAACTTCCTTCCAATACCAAGTCACCCTCGAACACATCGAATTTAGGACTGATATATCTAACTGCATTTTGCAACAGTCCATAGCCAGCACCGCTGGAACCCCATGCATCTGCCACATTCAAATTGGTGCCATAGGGAAAATCCGCCAAGCTCCATCCTCGCGTGGTCATCGCGCCATAGCGAATCGAGCCATAATTTTCGTGACTCAATCCAATGTTTCTTTCATAGACATAGCCAGATACGTCCAAACTTCCGTCTCTCCAGCGTTGGCTTAACAGCCCAGAAATTTTGTAGCCCCCCCCCAGATCAAACTTTGCCCCTAGGTATGGTTGAAACAAGGTGACATGCGTCCAGCCAGATTCGATGGGACGCCCAGGCACCATATAATCGGCCCAGCTTCTTTGTTTATTTTCGTTGACTTCAAGCTGGCAGTTACGACACAAATCACTGACTTGCACGCCTTCAGCTTTTGCAAAACCAGTCAATGAAAATGGACCGTAATCTAGCGCTTCAGCTTGAAGCGAAAAAAGTATTCCAGCTGCAAGGATCGCGTGGTGGATGGCTTTATTCATTTGATGGCCTCTCATTTACAATATTTTTTTCAACGCGCACAGATCCCAAAATATTTATTCTGGAGTGACTGCAATCCGTTGCGCTTGCTCATTAAACAGAATGATGTGCTCCAACTCTGGTTGTAACCAAATCTGGGAACCCGGAATGATTGGATAGGGCAACTTAGCTAATTTGAGTGTCAGCAAATCTTCCATTCCTTCAATACGGACATGAAGCAAGACCGCATCTCCCAAATGTTCAGAAAGTTCAAGATTCGCTTTTAACCCGACACCTTGTTCACTCAAATGCCAATGTTCAGGGCGCACGCCGATACGGGCAACTTTCGAAGCGGCCTCCCAATTCCAGTTTTTCGGCAAGTCAGACAACACATGGTGCCCAAGTAATATCAACTCTTTACTTGAAACATTAGCGCTAGTCGCCATGAAGTTGATTTTTGGTGTACCCAAGAAACCCGCAACAAACTCATTTGCTGGACGCTCGTACAAATCCATCGGCACGCCTACTTGCTCAATTCGCCCAGCGTTGAAAATAGCGATGCGCTGCCCCATCGTCATCGCCTCAACCTGATCATGTGTTACATAAATCATGGTGTTCTTAAGCGACTGATGTAGTCGTGTAATCTCAATACGCATTTGGACACGTAGCGCCGCATCCAAATTCGATAAAGGCTCATCAAATAAAAATATGCTGGGCTTGCGCACAATGGCTCGTCCAATGGCGACTCGCTGACGCTGCCCACCTGAAAGCTCTTTGGGGTAACGCGTGAGCAAACCCTCTAATTGGAGGGCTTTGGCTGCAATCATGACTTTGTCATTGATTTGGCTCTTCGGCATACCCGCCATCTTTAAGGTAAATCCAATGTTTTCCGCCACAGTCATATGCGGATAGAGCGCATAGTTTTGAAACACCATGGCGATACCTCGATTTGCCGGCGGCAGATCTTGAATGGCGACACCATCAAGTCGCATATCACCCGCACTGAGTTGCTCAAGACCCGCAATCATTCTTAATAGAGTTGATTTGCCGCAGCCTGACGGTCCGACGAACACCATGAATTCACCTTCAGCGATTTCTAGGTTTAGCCCCTTAATCACTGAATGACCATTGAAGTCTTTGTCAATGTTGGTTAACGAAAGCTGCCCCATTATTCATTCTCCCTGCAAAAAGTCTGCATACCAATGCGCACTAGACTTGAGTGTGCGCCGCTGTGTTTTGTAATCCACATGAATAATGCCAAAGCGCTTTGCATAGCCACTTGCCCACTCAAAGTTATCCAACAGACTCCACACAAAGTAGCCGCGAACATCAACTCCTGCTCGTTTTGCTTTGTTGAGCGCAGCGATATGGTCTTGCAGGTAGCGCACTCTGGCCGTATCAAGCACTGCACCATTCTCAATTTGATCTGGAAAGGCAGCCCCGTTTTCGGTGATGTAAATAGGAGGCAAGCGATAGTCCCGATTTAGCCGCATTAGCAGTTCAGTTAAACCTTGTGGATAGATTTCCCAATTCATGTCGGTCACAGGCAAGCCTTGCTCTTTGGCAGACCAAGGCTTACCCGCACTCACCACGCTGCGCGAGTAGTAATTCACGCCTAAATAATCCAAGGGTTGCGCAATCATTTGCATGTCACCTAGTTCAACTTTGGGTGCGGCAGCGCCCAGAAAATCTAATACGTCTTGAGGGTAGTGCCCCTTGAGCAGTGGGTCGATGTACCAGCGAATGAGCAGCCCATCTTCGATTCTCGCTTTTTGCTGATCTTCTGTTGAATTAGTTGCCGAAGAGAACGGCGCAAGATTTAGAACGATGCCTAACTTCGCAGTTACCCCGTCAGCGCGCAATGCCTGCAACGCTTTACCATGACTAAACAGTAAGTGGTGCGACACTTGCATGGCCGTGGCACGATCTTTTATGCCCGGTGCAAAGATACCGCTGTCGTGTCCCAACATCGCCACTACCCATGGCTCGTTATGTGTCGCAATCGAAACGACGCGATGACCAAAGCGACGCCCAACTTCACGCGCGTAGGAACAGAAATGTGCGACCGTCTCACGATTCGCCCAGCCGCCACGATCTTGTAATCCTTGAGGAAGATCCCAATGGTTCAAAGTAATGTGTGCGTGAATGCCACGACGATCAAGGTCGTCCAGCAACCTTTCGTAAAAGGTAAAGCCCTGCTCGTTCCAAGAACCATAACCGAGAGGCTGTACGCGAGGCCATGCAATCGAAAAACGATAAGCCGTAACGCCCAGCTGTGAAATCAACTCAAAATCTTCTTGCCACCGATGATAATGATCGCAAGCCTGCGAGCCATCGCTACCGTCCGCAATGTTGCCTGGCACGCGGCAAAATGTATCCCACACCGAATCGCCTCTGCCGTCTGACTTGTTCGCTCCCTCGATTTGAAATGCTGCTGTAGAGACACCCCACTCAAAGGTAGAACCAAACTCACTGCGCGACGGCACTGCATAATTACTCACTGGTTGCTTTATGAGTGATTCATCAATAACGGTAAATAAGTCCACGTTTATTCCTTTTTAGGTATTGATTCCCAATACGGTCACAACTCAACCCCGAACTGCACCCGAAGCCAGCCCTTCAATAAGTCGTTTTGATGAATGCACGAACAATACGAGGAGCGGCAATGTTGCGAGCGCTGAACCAACCATGATTGCGCCCCACTCCGTATTCACAGGGTTTTGCATACTGCGCAGAGCCAGTGGCAAGGTGTACATCTCGACGGAACGCATGACGACCAAAGGAGAGATGAAGTTGTTCCAAGAACTGATGAACGAAACAAGCGACAAGGTACCCAGCGCAGGCCCCAGCAAAGGCAGGACGATAGACCAATAGATTCTGAATTCCCCACATCCATCCATCCGTGCCGCTTCCACCAATTCTTTGGGGATAGAAGACAAGATGTACTGCCGCATTAAGAAGATGCCGAACGCACCTGCGGCACCTGGTATATATAAAGCACGTGGCTGATCAATCCAGCCCAGAAAATTCATCACCATCAAATTCGGAATCATCCCCAAAAACGGCGGAAGCAACATTGTCCCCATCACCAACGCGAACAAAGTTTTTTTGAAGCGGAATTCGTACATGGCAAAGGCGTAGCCACCCATTGAGCAAAACAGTAAGGTCAGCCCTGTAAATGCAATTGCAACATATAAACTCCACCCCAGATTGCGCCAGAAAGGAATACGTTGCGCGAGAATATCCATGTTCAACATGAATGAACCTTCAAATGTCATGGGGGGCGGCACTTGGAATATTTCCGACCTGGGATGCGTTGCAAATACGAACATGAAATAAAAAGGAGCCAACATAATGAGCGCACCCACTGCAACCAAGAGCGCCGCACTTATCTTCGACATTTTCGAATTTTGATAATTACTAGCCATGTCGGTTAACTCCTGCCAGAAGTGCTGAACATGCGGTGCGTCACCCAAGTCAGAATCGCCACCACGAAGAATAATGCCCAGGAAATCGCGCTGGCCGTACCAAAATCATTAAACTCGAAAGCAGTGCGATACATATACATGGCCGTGGTCATGCCCGCTTGATCAGAGCCACCGCGCCCGCCCGTCAGCACAAAAGGCTCCTCGAACAGCTGCAAACCGCCAATAACAGAGAGTGTCACCGAAAAAAACATCATGGGTTTAAGCAAAGGCAGCGTGATGTAGAAAAACTGTTGAATCGTACTTGCTCCATCCAAGCGAGCCGCCTCGTAAGTTTCCTTCGGAATGGCTTGCATCGCAGCCAGATAAAGCACGGTGTTGAATCCCACATAGCGCCAGAAGACCATGAGTGAGATTGCAGGCTTTATATTGCTAGGCTCCCCTAACCAATCGATTGCAGTGCTCGGCAATATGAGTGCAAGACCAGGAATCTGGCGTAGCCAGGCAATCATGCTGTTTACTACACCGTAGTCGGTAGAGAACAGCGCAGAGAACAAAATGGCCATTGCGACCGTTGAAGTGATGTAGGGAATGAAATATATGCCGACCACCAAATTTCGCGTTTTATTCAAACTACGATGAATGTATGCGGCGAGTGGGATTGCAACTAGGTGTTGCGGAATGCCTGAAACGAAGGCTAGCCATAACGTGTTGTATAGCGACTTCCAGAACCACTCATCTTGAATCAGGAAATTAAAGTTTTCGAGTCCGATGAATTGCATCGAATCCATCCCTCTCACTGGGTCCCAACTTTGAAAAGCCAAGACCAATGAGAACAACAATGGGAATATTCCGAACACAATGAAGAGCACCAAGAATGGTGAGAGAAAAAAGTAAGGCGCCCAACGTAGACTAATCACCGGTTTCATGCGCCTCCCTTTTTATTCATTGCGCTAATTAACGCCGCATGCTGTGACGAATTCTTTTTTGCAACATGATCGCCGCATCAGCCAATGCCAACTCGATCTCTTTTTTACCCGCCAGCACCTTATCCATCTCGGTATTGATGATTTCATCAGCGATGGGGTCTAACTTATTGAGGGGAATGGCAGGCGTCTTGGCGGCCAGATCGCGCCACAGCAAACGGGACTTTTGATTGCCCAGAAAAGGTACGGGTTGATCAAAATAGGTATCTTGATATGTTGCTATTAAGGCAGGAAATGAATCTTGAGTTTTGAATGCCGCCAATTGACGATCACGATCCAATGTCATGAACTTGACCAACTCCCACGCTTCTTTCTTGTGTTCAGCTTTATTAGGGATCGCGTAGAAAGTCCCTCCCCATGAAGCAAACGCCCCGTCGGGTAATGCGGCGGTTCTCCAAAGCCCGCGCGTTTCTGGAGCTAACCAATTTGCCAGATGTCCACCGAACCACGACCCCATCATTTGCGTAGCAACGGTGCCGCGCTTGAAGGATTCAGACCATTCAGCAGACCAAGCCATTGTGCGCGCGTCCAATTTATTTTGACGCACCATACGTGCCAATTTGAAGGCGCGAACAAAGCGTGGCGATTCAACCAACACTTTGCCGTTCACATCAAAGTAGATTCCCTCTCCTGGCTGCAAGTTAGAACGGATCACAATATCTTTCAAATCACGGGCATTGCCAACAAGATACACGCCCGTCTTTTGCTTAAGGACTTCACCCGCTTGCACAAAAGATTCCCAAGATTGAGTCAGGTCACTTTCCTTCAGCCCAGCTCTATCCAACAAGTCTTTTCGATAAAACAGGGCGCCCACACCGATGTCGGTAGGCATTGCAATGAGCTTCCCCTCAGCAGAACTTCCTTGAGGAAAAGTATATGAAACAAACTTGGATTGATATTGATCTGCGTTGTAGGGAGGGGATGTCAAAAATTCTAGTGCACCACTATCGGCGAACCGCCCCATATAGCCTGACTCTAATAGCATCACATCAGGCATATTGCTTCCTGTTGCGATGGCTGTTGTCATCGCGGTGTGGTGATCTGCAAACTCACGACTTAAAACATGCACCTTAATTTCGGGATGCACCTTATAGAATTCTGGAAGGGCTGCCTTAACGATTTGATCCAACGCAGGAAAGGCTGCAACATTTATCGTGACGTTTTCTGCACGAACACCGCACGCTGTCGCACTCAACCATCCAATGCAAATATTGGCGAGCAACTTCTTCCAAATAACTTTTTTTGAAAGCGCTTTCATGTGATTGATTAAATCACTCAAGCATAGGAGTGTCAACCTTTTTTAGTCTGATTTTAGTTGCGCGCACGTCGTGTTGATTCACGCACCACCAAGCTAGGCAACGGTGAAACATGATGAGGTAATCTCCCCTCAATCAAATCAACGATCGACTTGGCAGCGGATTGACCAATATCGTAAATACTGTGGCGAATCGTCGTAAGAGGCGGAATGGTATAACTAGAAGTACGTAGATCATCAAAGCCAACCAATGAAATATCATCGGGAATCCGCAGCCCTTTACGATACAACTCAAGCGCGACCCCGTACGCAGACTGATCGTTACTTGCAAAAATCGCGGTGAAGGGAATTCTAGATAACAACAATTGCTGTACCGCCATCCCCCCCTGCGACTCTCGATAATCGCCTTGCACAATTAATTCTGGGTGGATGGGTATACCTGAAGCAGTGAGTGCAGATTGATACCCACGCAGACGCTCAACCGCATCCGCATGATCGCTTGGGCCCGCAATGAATGCGATGCTTTTATGCCCCAAATCTATCAGATGTTGTGTTGCTATACGCCCGCCCTCAAAATTATCAAAGGCTAATGAATATAGAGAAGGTGCTACTAGAGTTCTCCCCGTTAAAACGACTGGTAAACGCTTTGATTGAGCAATAAAAAAAGCATCTGACAAACAACTGGTCAGCACGATGATGCCATCTACCCGTCTTGCTAAAAGTTGTTTGATACACGACTTTTCATCAGCTTGTCGCCAGTGTCCACTCACAAAGAGTGGGGTGTAACCGACCTCCTCCAGACGGTCTTCAATGCCGCGCAAACCTTCACCGTAGAATGGACTATCAATCGCTTGTGTGATGACCCCAATGGTTTGCGATTTACCCCTAGCCAAACCTTGCGCGACAGGATTAGGGCTGAAATTTAGTTTGACGATAGCCTTTTCGACAGCGGCTTTTTTTTCGGCACTGACTTTAGCTGTGCCATTCAAGATGCGCGACACCGTGCTAGGTGAAACGCCTGCTTCACGCGCCACCATATCAAGCGTTGAATGAGCCATCTCGAGTTCGCTATCAGATTTCAAATTTCACCACCATTCATGTCGAAAATTTCTACAACTAGTTTTGATAAAGTTGCGCCACAAAGTAAAGGAGCGACCGCCATTAAGCAGTCGCTCCTAAATTTTACTAGGTTTTAAGTCTTACTCTAACTACCTGCACCTTGCTTACCAGAAGTAAAGATTCTGAATGTAAATCGTACCCCCACCTGCAGGTGTGACTCCAGTGAAACTTAACTGGTCAATATTTGTCAGATTTACACTGGTAAACGAACTTAGTGGAATATCTACTGAGTTCCATCCCGCAGTTAAAGTGCTATTGACTTGGAACTGCGTAGCGCCCGCTCCAGTGACAGCTGCCGAATTGATGAGCGCAAAACCAAGACTCGTCACATCCGTCCAAACATCAAAGTGCACGTTAGTTGCAGTTGAAACATTTTGAGGTGTAGCAAGTTGTATACCCTCGTAGTTCAGATTGGAATACACAGCAGTTTCTCTTCCTCCAATGGTACTAGCCGCATACGTCGTCGACTGCCCCCAGCCGGGGAAGAAATTGGTTCCCGCTATGTCGTTTGCAGCAATGGTCAGCACCGAGAACAAAACAGTATTAGCTGGCGCTGGCGCGGCAACTGTGGGGGCTGCCAATACTGCTGGGGGTACATAAGTAACAGCTGTTGTTGGAACATAAGTGAGTTGGTCAAAATACCAAGTCTCTCCTGCACTCGGTGTCGTTGTACTAAATCCAGGCAATATAGACACCTTGTTGTACACAGTCCCCTCTAGATAACCTGCTGTAACCGGAGTAGTGCAATTGAACGTCAATGTTTGCCAACCGGGCACCGTCGTTTGATCCATCTCAACATATTTAGTTACATCACCATCTTGCTCAACCTTCAAGCGCACCGTAGCTGCTGCTGGTGCATATATTTCTAATGAAATGGTAGGTTGCGCGGTTGTGCAGAACTCTTGATTCACTAGGGTCAGGAAAGTAGATCCAAAGTATTGAGATGTAGCGGATACCACCAATTGCACGGCGTTAGCCTGAACACCCCCAACCGGCTGAGTTGTAACTAACGATGTGGTCGCACCGTTCCAAGCGCTGGCTCCCCCGACTGCCCAACTAGAGGCTGTAGACACCACTTGACCGGCCACTAAGGCTGGGGTCACTGCATTCGAAGCCATCGAAGCAGTGCTGCTCCCAATTGCGTTGGTAGCCACAACGGTGAATGTGTAGCTAGTGCCGTTGTTAAGCCCGGTAATGGTGTGTGACAAGCTAGTGGTTCCTGCATTGCTATCCACGCCACCTGCCGGAATGGATGTGACGGTGTATCCAGTAACAGCACTGCCACCATTAGCAGCCGCTGTAAAACTCACCGTTGCTTGTGCATTGCCGCCCGTAGCAACTACCGCAGTAGGTGCACTTGGTGCGGTAGCCGCTACTGGTGCACTTACTTGGAAAACAATCGGCGCACCTAGTGTCACTGCATTTGGATAGAAGCCTCCTGTTACCACGGTGGTATTTAGATTTCCAGTTAATGCCTGCACATGAATTTCCGCGATGCCATCAGCTAACGCTGTCGCAACATCGGTTATCCCCGCCTGCGCGCAGGCCTGCCCCAATGTGAAGCTACTCATCGGAATCATGTAAGTTGTCATCGCTTGCGCGGTGACGGTTAGGTCTGTTGAGACCAGCACGGTACAGTTTGTGGGATATTTATTTGCTTTGCCTTGGGCGATGATATGTAGCGTCAAAGCCCCTGCTTTGCTGGTCCACATCTCTTGTGCAATTGATATTGGAATGACCAGATTGGTCGCATTCGTAACGACCAAACCATTCGCCGCTACAACACCAGGAGCCGCAACGAATGCACCGAAGCCATCACCTGCTGCAGGAACTGCTGTGAAGTTATATCCGGCATACCAATAAGTGGAATTGGTCAACGCTGCAGCATCACCACCAGAGAATTGAGCTCCACCATTTGCTGCCCAAGTGTAAGCACCTAAAGTGCCGCCATCAGTTGATGTCCCTGCTGTTATATTAAATCCACTCGCATAGGCCACGGAAAGTGTTGGAGTTACTGAGTTTGAAGAAGCGGATTCGACACTGTTTCCAATCGCATTCGTCGCGTGAACCTTGAATGTATACGCTGTTCCATTTGTCAGCCCAGTTATTACATGGGTGAGCGCTGTCGTCCCAGCATTGCTATCCACACCACCAGCAGGTGTTGAAGTGACGGTATAGCCAGTGATCGCACTATTTCCTGTGTTTGCTGGAGCAACGAAACTTACTGATGCCTGTGCATTTCCTGCCGTGGCTGCTCCAATAGTTGGAGCCCCCGGAACAGTAGGCGCTGCTGGTGCAGTTGGTGTAACCGCGGTAGATGGAGCTGATGCAGCACTGTTGCCAACGGCATTAGTTGCTACAACTTTGAATGTATAACTGGTTCCGTTCGTTAAGCCAGTGATAGTGTGTATCAACGCTGTTGAACCAGCGTTGCTATCAACACCACCCGCAGGAGTCGATGTCACGGTATACCCTGTGATTGCGCTTCCGCCGTTATTTGCTGGAGCTGTAAAACTTACCGTAACTTGCGCATTTCCACCCACCACATTTCCGATTGTTGGCGCATTAGGTACCGTCGAAGTAGAGGAACTACCACTACCACTTCCACCGCCACAAGCAGCAAGGCCGACCGCAAAGATAAGACTTAAAGCAACTGCTTTTAATTTACTGAAAAATCCTATCTGTATCTGCCACAGATTTCTATAACTGCTTGGTATTGTGTGCATTTTCATCTCCTTGACGATTCACTACATAAATTCCAAAGTTGGCTTTTCGGGTTTGATGGATTTCCAAATGAAATCGCTCAATGAAAGCGCTTTCATAATTTACTTTAATCCTACTAAATAGCTAATGCAAGTACTTTCTAGATATCGCTTAACTAATTGGTTTTTTGTGAATTTTTAGACTCGGTAAGCGCTCTTGGTAATGCTGTAACGCGCATCCCATCACTGAATTGAACCTGTTGAGGGGTTTTAGATGCGTTGTACACCAAGTAAGTACGCGTCCCATCGCCCGTCTTAAATACCCCGTATAGAGGTGTGTTGGCCGTGATATCAAGTGCAGGAGTGCCACGTTCATTCATTGTGTACAACCAATGCAATGTGTGAGTCCTTGTATCACCAAACTCTACATATCCCCAACGAGTCCATTTGGCTAAAGCTTCTTGTGGTTTTGCGAGGGCTAAATATTGCAAGAATATATCCGCCCATATATCAGCAGGATCAACCTTCTTGGTGTACTTGGCAGATTCCGCGTTCATCGCTTCCAAGTTTCGCAAAATGAATTCGGGGGAACTAGCCAAGTAGGTTGACGCGGCAGTCATCGGTAGTAGATTGATGCCATGAATTTGCCTTGGCTCGTCAATCCACCACGTGTTATGCGCATACTTACCACCAAAGAGCATGCTGACTTCTACGTTCTTGTATTCAGGCGCTAACACTATATTGTGAATATCGAACCAGTAATGCTGTATGGATTCAATCTCAGAGGTGTAGAGCCACACCCCCAAGTCGCGCAAGCGTTTATCGCCTTTGATTTCTCCCCACATGATCAATCCCGCCCACGCATTCACCGCCTCGGACGACGATTCTTGATTATTTCCTGCATCGCCTAGTGCAAGTCCTGATGCCCATGAGTGTCCTTCGTAAATATCAAAGTTACGCAAGAATGGGAAATCAGCCCTACCACGCTCTTGAGTTGCAATGTCCTTAATGAGCAGATCTATCATTCCCCCCCATTTCTCAGATGCTGCCCATTCGGGATCTCGCAAGGCAATATCAGCAGCAGCTCTGATCCAGTATCCATAGTGAAAGTGATGGTCATTCATCTGCTTAACACTAAAGTATTCCTCTGGATAGCCGACTACAGTCCCTAACCCCTTGTCGTAATGAAAATAGGTGCGGCGACTTTCACCACTGAACCATTGCTCGAAACGAGCTTTGCTCATTTTTAATAATTTATCTCGACCTTCTAGGTTTCCCTGTTGCTCAACAACAGCCATCAGTTGGGTGATACGTTGCAATCCTTTACCCTGCCAGTATGGCCCTTCCCCCATTGGCAACATCATGCTTCGTGCCTGCTTAATGTCACTGTTCATCACCTCTTCAAATTGTTCTTTTCCTTTGCCAGCGGCTACTTTAGGCCAGTACGGAAGCACCCCCGAATATCGACGAGTGGTTATGAATTGGTTCGCAGCTAAAAGCCTTACGAGGCCTCGAATAGTTTCGTATTGATATTTAGTTTTATTGACCACCTCTTCATTCTTGTACCAATGGTGAGGGTACAAACCTATTAGCAACCCGCTATCCGCGCCCTCCATAATCTTCGTGGTTGCAGTGAATTGGGTAGTTACCTTGCTAGTTTCAGCATCGTAGCGCCACTCCGTGTTTGTGTTTTTAATGAAGGCGTAGGCATGCGTGAGAAAATCTAAAACTGTAGATGCCTCATTATCGGGCAATGCGGCACATGAAAAATAGCGCTTCCCTTCGGGCAATTTAGCGAACCATTCTGTTGTGCTTTTCTGCACCCATTGAACCCCAGTTGGCCCAAATACCCCATAGCGCTTATCACCTGTTTGTATAAGCAAGACACGACCATCTTGATACTCTATCCGTTTGCTATTTGCAGGCAGTTGAATTGCGATATCGCCGTCCGTTGTTTCAAAATACACATAGGGAGAACCATGAGACACCACAGCATTTAATGATGAGACTCCGTCTCTCATTGCGACATCAATTGACCAGTCAGAGGCGTTGGCTAATTCAATGCGTTTGGGTGTGAACGATACAGGTTGAAAGATGATTGGATTGGTATGCGGATAATGGATTTCCACATCCCCCCTTGAAGTTGGAATGACGCTCTTACTTGGCAATGCCATTTCAAAACCCTTAAGAGTCGGCTTAACGGTCAATGGGGTTGCAAAAATCACCGCAGGTTCGGCGCTGAAAATCAAGCTCGAATACCATTGGTTGGTAGTTGCTGCCCTTTGCATCATTTGTTCAGATCGGTAAGGTGCAGCTGGCGGAAATATATCGCTACCCTTGGTTTTTTTTGCGTATGCCCCTAATCCAACTTGAGTGTAATCATCGTTGGCATTAACACTAAACGCCCACCCTAATAACAATATAACGATCGGCAAATTAAATGGTCTAGTCATTGTCATTTTTCAAGTCACCTAGTCGGGTTGAAAGAATCCTGCCATGTCAGTTTATTGAAAGCGCTTTCATTAAGCAACCAAGATATGGCTTTAAAAAGTCAGGACTTAATTTCAGTTAACGAATTAAAACGTGGGTTCACTTGATGAGGCTTATCAGGCAAGAAAGCCTAAATCTGAACCTTGCTTGCGTTCACAAAAAAACACGCATCTGAATTGGTATGCGTGCTTAAGGTGACTTGCTGTTTGGTTAATCTTTGAAGGGGTGACGCAACACGATGGTTTCGTCACGATCTGGTCCCGTCGAGACCATATCAACTGGCACTTCACATATCTCGGCGATACGCTTCAGATAATTCCGAGCTTCGACTGGCAGATCTTCAAGACGCTTTACACCGACCGTCGAACCACTCCACCCCGGCATGTCTTCATACACAGGCTCACACCCCTCCAACGACTCCGAACCAACCGGCAGAATGTCGCTGAACTGACCATCAATCTTGTAACCCACGCCGATACGCACTTGCTCCATGCCGTCCATCACATCCAACTTGGTGACGCACAGGCCAGACACGCCGTTGATCTGGATGGATCGCTTGAGCGCTGCCGCATCGAACCAACCACAACGACGCGCACGCCCTGTGGTCGAACCGAACTCATGCCCCTTCTCAGCTAACATCTTGCCAATTGGGTCTTGCTTGGATTCGGCATCGTACAGTTCGGTTGGGAATGGACCCGAACCAACGCGCGTGGTGTAAGCCTTGGTAATGCCCAACACGTAATGCAGATTTTGCGGGCCGATACCCGCGCCAGCACATGCCGCACCCGAAACACAATTGCTAGAAGTCACAAAGGGATAGGTGCCGTGGTCAATATCTAATAACGTGCCTTGCGCACCTTCAAACAGCAAATTTTGCCCCGCTTTGTTGGCCTCATACAAGGCACGTGGCACGTCCAGCACCAAGGGTTTAATGCGTTCTGCCAAAGCCAACACATCATCCAACGTTTTTTGAAAATCAACGGTGGGGGCATTGAAGTAGTTTTTCAAAACGAAGTTATGGTAGTCCAACACTTCGCCCAACTTTGCCGCAAAACGTTTGCGATGGAACAAGTCTTGTAGGCGGATGGCACGTCGCGCGACTTTATCCTCGTAGGCTGGGCCAATCCCGCGTCCCGTCGTGCCGATCTTGGCTGCGCCTTTGGCGATCTCGCGTGCTTTGTCGATGGCTTCGTGATACGGCAAAATGAGTGGGCAAGCCTCGGAGATGCGCAAACGTTCATAGACCTGCACGCCTGCTTCTGCCAGCTTATCCATTTCTTTAAGCAGTGCTGCGGGTGAAACCACCACGCCGTTGCCGATGTAGCACATCACATTTTCACGCAAAATACCCGATGGAATGAGATGTAAAACCGTCTTCTCACCGCCTATAACCAGTGTGTGCCCCGCATTGTGACCACCTTGAAAACGCACCACGCCTTGGGCATTGTCGGTTAGCCAATCGACTACTTTGCCTTTGCCTTCATCTCCCCATTGCGTACCAATTACGACCACATTTTTAGACATGTTCATTTCCAATTTCAGCGTTAATTATTCGTATGCAGCACAATCCATTTGCCATCACGCAAGACTAAATCGCGATTGCAGTTCAATTCATTTTTATGCTCGGCTTGACCTAATAAATCCACCACCACCGCTTCACCTTGAGCACGCAATGTCGCAATCACTTGCGCGAGTGCAGCGTCGAGCAAGTACGGTGCGCGAATGGATTTGGGTTGTGCTTGCTTAGCCAGCAAGCCATGCAACTGGCGCAAGTCCATGCTAAATCCTGTAGCAGGACGGGCACGACCAAAACTCTTACCCACATCATCATAGCGGCCGCCCAAAGCAATCGCATCATGGCTAGCTGCGTGATACGCCGCAAATACCATACCACTGTGGTAGTGGTAGCCGCGCAATTCAGCCAAATCAATCCCAATATCTGCCGCCAATGGTTTCAACTGTTTAGCGGCTTGCTCCAGCTCATCCAACGCCACCATAATTTCCTGCGTCTTTGGCAAAATTTCACGCGCGCGTGCGATAACTTCGACACCGCCCGATAACTGTGGCAACGCAAGAATGGGCGCACGAACTTCTACTGGCAAGCCTGCCACCAAGTCATTCAAGGTAGGAACATCTTTGTGTTGTAAAGCACTGAACAAGGTCTTTTCCAAGTCCTCGCTAATTTGTGCAATGTGCATCAGCGCAGAAAATACACCAACGTGCCCCAAATCAAGATGCACTTGTTTGATACCCAACAAGGCTAATGCTTGCAACATCAACTGCTGTACTTCCAAATCACTTTCGATACCTGCGTGGCCATACAACTCTGCGCCAATTTGCAAAGGTTCTCGCGTACGCATCACACCTGAAGGTTGGGTATGCACCACACTTCCTGCGTAACACAAACGCGCCACACCTTGACGGTTCAGCAGGTGTGCATCAATGCGCGCCACTTGCGGTGTGGTATCCGCACGCAACGCCAATGTTCTGCCACTCAATTGATCGACCAACTTAAAAGTGCGCAAGTCCATATCTGCGCTGTCATTGATAAGCAGTGATTCAGCATACTCAAGCAACGGAGGCACAACTAATTGATAGCCAGACACGCGCAACAATTCCAGCACGTCGCGACGCATTGTTTCGATGCGCCATGCCTCATCGGGCAGCATGTCTTGAATATATTCAGGTAACAACCAATTCATTATTTAATCCAGTAAATCAGCAAAAGTCCGCTCAACATTAATGACAGTCCAATAAAACGCACTTGCCCATCTTCAAATTCAGCCACCTTGCGTAATGTTTCACGCCACTCACGCGGAAAGATAAACGGCATGATTCCTTCCAGCACCAACATCAATCCCAAAGCAACAAACCAATAATCATTCATCACGTAGGCTATTTTCCGCCGCCCTTGTTGGAGCTTTTCAAATACTTAAAGAAGGAGGAGCTAGGGTCCAACACCATCACGTCACTTTTGTTTTTGAAGGTTTGTTTATAGGCATCCAAACTACGATAGAAAGCGTAGAACTCGGAGTTGCGACCGAATGCACCCGCGTACAAAGCAGACGCTTTGGCATCGCCCTCACCCTTAATTTTTTGTGCATCGCGATACGCTTGAGCCAGTGTCACTTCACGTTGACGATCCGCGTCCGCACGGATTTTTTCGCTTTCTGCATTACCCGTGGCGCGCAACTCATTGGCGACACGCTTACGCTCTGCTTCCATACGGCTATATACGGACTGGCTAATTTCAACGGGGAAATCCACGCGCTTCAAGCGCACGTCCAACACTTCAACCCCAATTTTTCGCGCATCCACGTCGGTCTTTTGCTGAACCACGCGCATCAGCTCATCACGCTTGCCAGATACCACATCGTGAATCGTGCGCTTACCAAATTCTTCGCGCAAAGCCGAATTAACGGTCTGCATCAAGCGCGTTTTTGCACGTGCTTCGTCGCCTCCCACGCTGATGTAATACTGCTTCACATCCACAATGCGCCATTTAACAAACGAATCAACCAACACATTTTTCTTTTCAGCGGTAATGAAACGCTCTGGATCTTGCGAATCAAACGTGAGAATTCGCGAATCAAAGAATCGAACATTCTGTACCAGCGGGATTTTGAATTTAAGACCAGGCGTGGTTTCTAGACGCACCACCTCTCCCAGCTGGAACACGATAGCGGTGTTGCGTTGATCCACCACAAATGCACTCAACCCCATCAAAACCAGCATCACAATGCCGGCCACCAAACTATTTTTAATTATCGGACTCATTATCTTGCCTCCCGATCTCGACTTAAATTTCCACCATTTGCACGGGACATCGGTATCGTCTCATTCGCGCCCGCTGTAATAGCTGCTTGTTCCGCCGCTTTAACACTTTGTGCAATTTCTGCCGCCGTGGGTGCGGTGCTTTGAATAAGCTTATCTAACGGCAAATACAACAAGCTACCATTTCCTGATTTCTGATCTACCAACACCTTGCTACTACTTGAAAGAATCTGCTGCATCATGTCAATGTACATACGCTCCCGTGTCACACCAGGCGCTTTTTCGTATTCAACCAAAATTTGTTTGAAGCGACTTGCATCACCTTCCGCATTGGCAATCACGCTTTGCTTGTAACCGTCCGCCTCTTGCATCAAACGCGCCGCTGCACCTTTTGCTTTAGGCACAACATCATTCGCATACGCTTGACCTTCATTTTTTTGACGCTCTCTATCCTGCCCCGCCTTCACTGCATCATCAAACGCGGCTTGTACTTGTTCGGGAGGTTGTGCATTTTGCATGGTCACTTTACTCACCACGATGCCCGATTTGTATTTATCCAAAATATCTTGCATAAGCTTCGTCGTGTCGGCAGAAACTTGTTCTCGCCCTTCGTACAAAACAAAGTCCATCTTGCTGCGCCCCACAACTTCACGAATCGACGTTTCAGCGGCTTGACGCACATTTTCATCTGGCCCACGGTTATTAAACAAATACTCACCTGGGTCTTTAAGGAAATACTGCACCGCAAACTGAATATCAATAATGTTTTCGTCATCCGTCAGCATCAATGATTCTTTCAACATTTTGTTTTTCACGTTCTCGCGATAACCCACTTCAACGGTGCGCACTTGGCTTAAATTCACCACTTCAACCGTTTCGATAGGATAGGGAATGTGCCAACGAGGGCCTGCATCCGTGACTTCCACTTGTTTACCAAAGCGCAACACAACACCGCGCTGACTTGCATCGACAATGTAAAAACCACTGGCAATCCAAATTAACGCGACAATCAAGGCAATCAACCCAACGCCACCCATGCCATTCGGCGTGCCAGCGGATTTATTTCCGCCACCATTACCCGAACCACCAAACAGTGATTGGATTTTGGCGTTTAATTTACGCATTGCCTCTTCCAAATCAGGCGGGCCACCTGCATTTTTATTACCCCATTGCGGGTCGTTCAATCCCATGATTCACACCTTCATAGATTTATTGATTGTTGAGAGGATGCCACTCGGCTACAGGCTTTTCGACTTTAGGCGCATCTCGAAATTGCGCTAGAGCCGCACGCAAATCATCTATTCCATCGCCTGTGATTGCACTTAAATTAATAGACACGATATTACCATATTCATCATGCTTCACGCCCGGCTCCAAGCCCGCCAAATCAACCTTGTTGTAGATAACGATTTGCGGAATATCTTGTGCGCCCACCTCGGCTAACACCTTATTGACTTCAGTCACTTGATCATTACGCTCTGGGCTATTCACATCCACCACATGCAGCAATAAATCTGCCATAGCGGTTTCTTCCAAGGTGCTGCGAAATGCTGCAACTAGGCCATGCGGCAGATGACGAATAAACCCCACCGTATCCGACAAAATGACTTGCGTGGGCGTATCACCTTCCAAAAATATCTTGCGTGCGGTGGTATCCAAGGTTGCAAACAATTGGTTCGCCACATACACATTGGCATTGGTTAGGCGATTAAATAGGGTTGACTTGCCTGCGTTGGTGTAACCCACAATCGACACCGACATCACATCCGAACGATTACGCGCTTTACGTTGTAACTCACGATGACGCTTGAGTTGTGCCAAGCGCTCATTCAACAAATGCATACGCCTGTCCAGCTTGCGTCTATCCAATTCCAACTGGGTTTCGCCTGGCCCGCGCGCGCCAACGGCAAATTTCTGCTGCCCCATATCCATATTCATCCCCACCAAGCGCGTGGAGAGATATTTAAGCTGCGCCAATTCCACCTGCACTTTGCCCTCGTGACTTTGCGCACGTAAGGCAAAAATATCCAGAATTAACATGGTGCGATCAATGACGCGGGTTTGCACTTTGGCTGTCAAATTGCGCATCTGCGCAGGCGATAAGTCGTGATTAAAAATGACGAGCGGCGCTTCTAATTCTTCCACCAACGCGGCGATTTCATCCACCTTGCCACTCCCCGCATAGGTAGAGGCATCAGGACGCTGACGCTTACCTTCCACCAGCGCAAGCGTTGTCACGCCAGCACTTTCGGCAAGGAGTCGAAGTTCTTCTAGGCTTTCTGCATAATCGGGCGCACCGAAATCAAGACTGACCAATATCGCCGTATTCGGCGCAGTCGTTGCTTCAGACATTATTCAGCATCATAGGGAATGGTTACGGCACGTGCAGGCACAATAGTCGAAATGGCGTGCTTATAAACCATCTGCGTGACTGTATTTTTGAGAAGTACCACGTATTGATCAAATGATTCCACTTGGCCTTGCAACTTAATGCCATTGACCAAATAGATGGCGACCTGCACGTGTTCCTTGCGCAATGCATTCAGGAACGGGTCTTGTAGTTGTTGCCCTTTTATACTCATGGTGTCGGCTCTTGTTGTAGTTGAGACGGCGGTACTTTACTGGAAAAGCGCACTTTGCGGAAGCTACGCGTTTTAGATTCTCTCTTTACCTTACTTAACCAAGTGAATTTCACCTTACCTTAAAATGACCACGCTTTTAATTGATGCTATTTATTCAAAAAAGCTGCATTACATTATTAACGTCAATTCACTTTTTATTTAAGGTTGCACTATGTCTAAACTGATTACATCCGTTTTTTTACTCGCATTGACTAGCCCCTTCGCCCAAGCCGCTGACACAGGCACTTGGCAAGGTAACATCGCCTTGGCACTCTCACGTGCGGCGGGCAATACTGAAAGTACAACCTACTCTGCTGCGGTAGATGAGGTTCGCGCCACACCTGAAAATAAAATTTCAGCTTACTTGTCCGCTTTATATGGCGTTAGTCAGGGCATCAAAAGTGCTGACAAAGCGCGCCTAGGGTCAAGATACGACCATAATTTAAGCACCAATATATTCGACTTTGGCTTGCTGGAATTTGAAAATGACCGCTTGGCGAATTTGAATTTACGTAGCGGCGTAGGTGCAGGTTTGGGGTATTACTTTATCAAAGAAACTGCGCATAGTTTCGATGTGTTTAGCGGTTTGTCCTATACGCAATCCGACTTGATGTTAGGCGCAAATACACAAGGTACTGAAGTGCTACTAGGCGAAGAATCTACGCATCAATTAAGTGATAGTGTGCGCCTAAAACAAAAACTAACAGCCTTCCCTAGCATCGAAAAATCCGGTCAATTTCGTAGCGTATTTGAAGGGGGGTTAGTAGTGGATTTAAGCAGTACGATGGGTTTGTCTGTCAGCTTGCAAAACAAACACAACAGTGCGGTTGGGCTTGGCCTCAAGAAGAGCGATACCGTTCTCCTAACCGGCTTGAACATCAGAATATAAGCGGCTTTTGATGATGTCTCGCGACGCTTTAATTAGGTAGCGTCGCGAGTCAATTGCATCACTTCAGGCATTTTATTAGCACGCCCCATCAAGTATCGCCCTACTTCTTCAAGCAAACTCGTTTGCAATAATTCTGGCGTGAGTTTACCTTTAGATAGGCCGAAACCTTCCACGTTATTACACTCAAGCTCCACTCTGCCTTCCGTGTAGTTGGCCTGAAAACGCAGCTGAATAAGCAATTCGGGCTCTAATGTAACGTGGAATAGCGGCGTTGCAGTTCGGTTACGCCAAAGGTCATGCATGTCTATTTGCGACTTCAATCCAAATGCGTTGAGGTCTTTGCGCGTCACCTCAAACTGCTCCCAACGACGCGAAATAGTGACTGGTGCTGGCACGCTCATTTTCACTTGAAAAAACACGTAATCATAGAGTGCGCTATCCGCAAGACTTTGCTTGCGCGACTCCACCATGCCGCGCTGCCATTTCAATGGGGTAAATTGGGCTTTAGCATCGAGCACATAACTGCGTACTAACGTGGGTTCTAGCGCATTTAGGTGCTTAACGAACTCGTTAAAGAAAAGAAAGGTACGTTGCAAAGCTGCACTCACACTTTGCGTCATCGCCTCACGGTCAATTTGTTGAACTTGTTTAGCGGCCAGCGTTTGAGTGGCCTCACCTGCCAACTCGGAGAGAAAGCTACTCATACCATTATTCGATGACGTCATACCCAATTATCCGTATTTGCGGCGTCCCCGAATGCGTGCGCGATGCGCGGCGCGTTCTTCACTTTCGGTTAGCGCTCGCGGTGTTTTATCCGCAAATGGGTTGGCACCGGATTTGAATTCGATACGTAAAGGAGTGCCTGAAATTTTGAACGCATCGCAGAAGCATTTTTCTAAATAGCGCTTGTAACCATCCGCCACTTTATCCAGCGCACTGCCGTGAATCACAATCAACGGTGGATTGCTACCGCCTTGATGTGCGTAGCGCATCTTGGGGCGGAAAATACTACCGCGAGGCGGTTGCTGTTTTTCCACAGCGGCCAATAACACACGTGTGAGTTGCGGCGTAGGCAATTTAATCATGGCGGCTTCGTAAGCTTGGTTCACCGACTTAAGTAGTGCATCCACCCCCATGCCATTCAATGCAGAAATGAAATGGTGTTTGGCAAAACTCAAGAAATGTAACTTGCGTTCGATGTCTCGTTTGGCCATATCGCGTTTGTATTCATCTAGGCCGCCCCACTTATTCACTGCTAATACCAGTGCGCGCCCTGTTTGCAGCACAAAATCTGCCAGATGAGCATCCTGCTCGGTAATTTGATCGCGCGCATCTACCACCAACACGATGACATTCGCATCTTCAATAGCCTGCAAAGTCTTTACCACCGAAAACTTTTCCACCGCTTCATCTACCTTGCCGCGTCGGCGTACACCTGCCGTGTCGATGATGGTGTATTCCTTACCTCCACGCTCGAAGTCGATATAGATGGAATCGCGAGTGGTTCCGGGCTGATCGAATGCAATCACGCGCTCTTCGCCCAAAATGGCATTCACCAAAGTAGATTTACCCACGTTTGGACGCCCCACGATGGCTAGCTTAGGTTTGTTCGATTTCTCTTCGACTTCGGGTTCGCGGGCGGGTAATTCGTCCAGCGCAATCTCAATCATCTCCGCCACGTTATCGCCGTGTGCAGATGAAATAGGAATCGGCACGCCGATACCTAATTCATGAAACTCTGCCGTGATGCGCACACTTTGCATGCCTTCTGCTTTGTTCACTAGCAACATGACGGGACGTCCCGTTTTACGCAACTGGGTAGCGATGATGCGATCCTGCGGCGTCACCCCTGCACGACCATCCACAATAAACATCACCAAATCCGCTTCATCAATCGCTTGGCGCGTTTGCTTGGCCATCTCATGCATGATGCCTTCTTTGGCGACGGGCTCTAGCCCCCCTGTATCAACGACGAGGAAAGGACGCTCCCCAATTCGTCCGCGCCCGTAATGGCGGTCGCGCGTAAGTCCAGGCAAGTCTGCCACCAGCGCATCACGACTGCGTGTGAGGCGATTGAACAGAGTAGATTTGCCGACGTTAGGACGACCGACGAGTACGAGTGTAGGTAACATGAATTCTTATTTATTAAGCGTGATGGAATATAAATTCCCATCACTAGTTTGAATCAAAGCCCCCTCACCTAACAGTACAGGTGGAATCAGAATGGGACTTCCATCCGTTTTATAACGCGCCACGAATGCGCCATCTTCTTTATTTAATACGTGAACATAACCTGCGTAATCACCCAGCAATAAATAATCGTCGAGTGGAAATGCGGCGGTTGCGTGGCGCAAAGACAGCTGGGCATTTTTCCATAGCGAACTTCCGCTACTTCTATCCAACGACAACACATGACTCTCTGCATTCGTTAGATATAACTGACTGCTGGTTAATGCCAAGCCTTGATCGCTTGAAATATCCTTCGTCCACAAGGTGCCACCCTGCACCGCATCAAAGCAAGCGACGCGACCTTGGAAAGCGACGGCGCACACTTGTGTGTCATCCACCGCAGGCAAACTAGTGATGTCACTGATGCGCTCCAACTCGGTATTACCTTTAGGTTGCGATACGGCTGATTCCCAAATCACCACCCCTTTGGTCAAACCGATTGCGGCTAATTTACCCGCTGCAAACCCAGCATACACCATGCCATTACGCACCGCGATGCCCCCGTGATTACGCACAATCAGCGTGGGCGTGGAGCGTTCATAAAGCCACAAGCGCTTACCATCTGCTGCGCTCAACCCTGCAATTCGACCATTTCCGGTACGCACCACCACTACGCCATCGGCAATTTTCGGTGCACTCAACACTTCGCTGGACACTTTTACATTCCAACGCAGTGCGCCCGTTGCATCGTCATACGCTGCCACATCCCCTTTGTCGCCACCCAGCAGCACTAAACCATCGCCCGCGCCTACCCCACCAGATACCGTAAAGTTTGGAACAATTCGCCACACTTGCTTGCCGCTATCCCGTTCAAAACGGGTGAGCGATTTAGTACTGGCGGCGAAAACACCTTCGCGCGTCACCGCTGGCGTCAACACACTGAACCCTGCATTGCCTAGGCTCTGCTTCCAACGGGTTGTCAGCTGCACAGTGGGCTTAAAATCCACCAATTGGGCGGGTTCAAGTGTTGCTTTATCGCTACTGCATGCGCTCAACGTGGCGATGAGTGCTAACAAGCTGGGGCGAATCAATCTCATTTGGCTGCGCCCAATCCATCTAACTTGAGCTGAATCAAGTTACGGTACATACTTTTCTCATCCGTTTTATTCAAGGCAAGTTGATAAGCCGTACGTGCCTCTGCATTTTTACCCATTGCGCTCAATACATCGCCTTTTAAGTCAGCATACAAACCCGTAAACGATTCAGGATGTGCTGCATCCAATTGCTTGAGTGCGTCTTCAAACTTCTTTTCATCTAGCAACACGCTGGCTAATTTCAAACGTGCAGCATCTTGCAAAGCGACTTCGCTGGCATGTTCAGTCACCCATAGCAATTGAGTTTTAGCACGGGACACATCTTTGGCTTGTAAGCTAACTTGAGACGCCAGCAATTGCGCGCGCGGTGCATAAGCGCTACCCGCAAAGCGATTCACCAGTGCATCCGCCGCATCGCCCACACGCTTGGCATCGTTACTCGTGGCTTGCTTCACTACCTCGACATACAACTTTGCAGCATCGTCAGCCTGCGAGCTTTGATGTTTTTTCCAAAATTGCATCGCCGCAAACGCCAGCAATCCCACGATGATCACGCCCATCACGTATTTGCCATTATCTTTCCACCATGCTTTAAGCGCATCAACCTGTTCCTGCTCATGCAAATCCAACTCTGCCATGTTTATCCCCTCACTTAATCAATTGACGAATTTGTTGCTGCAACCCATTCACTGCTACGCGTTGTTGTTCGCCCCCGCCGCGCAGGGGTTTGAACATGACAGCCTGCGCCAGCACTTCATCGTCACCGATGATAAGTGCACACGCCGCAGCGCTACCGTCTGCCTTCTTCATTTGCGACTTGAAACTGCCGCCACCACAATGCAACACCACACGCAATCCCGCATCACGTAAATCTTCTGCTACTTGCCAAGCCAAGGACTGCGCTTGCTCACCTTGATGCACCACGTACACATCCAAAGGTGCAGCAGGATTCTGCATGCCATCGTCTTGTAACAGCGCCAGCAATCGTTCCACCCCCATCGCAAAACCACATGCGGGTGCGGGCTTGCCGCCGATCTGTTCGATCAGTCCATCGTAGCGCCCACCTGCGCAGATCGTGCCTTGCGCGCCCAATCGGGTCGTGACCCACTCAAACACGGTGCGGTTGTAATAGTCCAAGCCACGCACCAAACGCGTATTGATCTCGTAGGCGATGCCCTGTTGTTTCAAGATGGCCTGCACCGCCTCAAAATGCTTGAGCGCGTCTTCATCCAGCTCGTCCATTAACTTCGGTGCTGCACTCACCAAGTCCTGCATCGCAGGGTTCTTGGTATCGAGGATACGCAAGGGATTACTGTACAAGCGGCGCTGCGCCTCGGCATCCAACACCTCTTTGTGCTGCTCGAAATACGCGATGAGTTTCTCACGATGACGTTGACGCGAGGCGACATCGCCCAGCGTGTTGATTTGCAATGCCACATCTTTGATGCCCAATTTTTTCCATAGACGCGCACACATCACAATTTGCTCGGCATCCATATCCGGCCCAGCAAAACCTAATGCTTCCACACCGACTTGATGGAATTGGCGATAACGCCCCTTCTGTGGGCGCTCGTGGCGAAACATTTGACCTTGGTAATACAGTCGCTGCGGCGCGTTATACAGCAGATTGTGCTGCAATGCTGCACGCACGCAGGATGCAGTGCCTTCTGGTCGCAAGGTGAGTTGGTCGCCGTTGAGACTATCCTCAAAGCTATACATCTCCTTCTCGACGATGTCGGTGACCTCACCGATAGCGCGCTTGAACAGTGCAGTTGGCTCCACCAAAGGCATACGGATGTTGCGATAACCGTAGCCTTCGAGCCAGTCGCGTACCGTATCTTCAAACCACAGCCACAGCTGCGCCTCGTCCGGCAAAATATCGTTCATGCCTTTGACGGCTTGTAATGTTTTGTTGTCACTCATCTATAAACTCAAAATCTCTCGTCCACAAAAATCACGAAAGACACGAAAAAATCAAAAACAAACTTTCGTGATTTTCGTGTCTTTCGTGGACAATGCTTTATACGGCTTTTATTTCAATACGCTTCTTGGGTTTGTCACCCGCCAAGCGTTTGGGATATTTATTGACAACGTAGTCGTCAACGATCTTTTGGAATTCCTCGGCGATGTGCTCACCGCGTAGCGTCACCGTCTTCTCTCCATCCACATACACAGGCGCAGACGGGGTCTCGCCCGTGCCTGGCAGGCTGATACCGATGTTCGCCAATTTGCTCTCGCCGGGGCCATTGACGATGCAACCCATCACGGCCACATCCATCTCTTCCACACCCACATACTGCTCACGCCATACCAGCATCTGCGAACGTAAATAACGCTGGATGTCCTGCGCCAATTCTTGGAACACGGTACTGGTGGTGCGACCACACCCTGGACAGGCCGTCACCATCGGCGCGAACGAACGCAGCCCCATGGTTTGCAATATCTCCTGCCCCACCACGACTTCTTGCGTGCGATCACCGTTCGGTTCAGGCGTCAGCGAGATACGAATGGTGTCGCCGATGCCGCGTTGCAACAACACGGACAACGCTGCCGTCGAAGCAACAATACCTTTGGACCCCATCCCCGCCTCGGTCAAACCTAGATGCAATGGATAGTCACTACGTTTGGATAATTCGGTATAGACAGCTATCAAGTCCTGCACCGCACTCACCTTGCACGACAGCACGATGCGGTCATGTGGCAAGCCCAATTCCTCGGCACGCTGTGCGCTTTGCAAAGCGGAGACGATGAGCGCCTCACGTGTCACCTCGTTCGCTTCTTTGGGCTGCGCCAGTTTGGAGTTCTCATCCATCATGCGCACGACCAGATCCTGATCCAGACTGCCCCAGTTGACGCCGATGCGTACTGGCTTGTCATATTGTTTAGCCACCGCAATCATCATGGCGAATTGGTCTTCGCCCTTACGATTCTTGCCCACGTTGCCTGGGTTGATGCGGTATTTCGCCAACGCTTGGGCACACGCCGGATATTCGGTAAGCAGACGATGTCCGTTGTAATGGAAGTCGCCGATGAGGGGCACGTCGCACCCCATGTCATCCAACATCTTGCGGATGACGGGCACTTGAATGGCCGCTTCAGTCGTATTCACCGTGATACGCACCAACTCGGAACCCGCTTGCGCCAACTCATACACTTGCCTTGCCGTACCTTCAGCGTCAGCGGTATCCGTATTGGTCATGGATTGAATGACGATAGGCGCATCACCACCGATGTGGAGATCGCCAACACGTACCGAACTCGTCTTGCGACGCATGATTTGAAGATGACTCATTGTTTTTATTCCAGTACCAAGTGGATGACCCCACCTTGTTTGTATTGCGACAAATCAACTTCGCGTCCACGATAAAAAATTTTGACCGCTTCAACTTTACCAATGGAAACTTGATAAGGTGCACGTCTTCGACCGCCAATCCATTTTTCAGAACCTGCTACCGTCATGCGAGATAGCAATACTTGCCCATTCACATCCACAATTTCCATCCAAGAATCTTGTGTGAATACAATATGAATTGGACGACGTTTGAGCAAAGCCAATTGAGCATCACTTACCGCTGTAGCGGGGGATGACACAACAACGGACGTTACCACTTGAGGTGATTTGGCTGGTGCACTTGGTATTGGTTGCGGTGTAGCAGGCCTTACAGCAGGCGCTTTTGCAATGGCAGGTGCAGGTAGCGGGGCAACGACCACCACAGGGGTACTTGCCACCACTGCCGAAGCTTCAAAAACTTGACTGGCACTTGCCGAGACCGAAGAGGCAACATCCAATGCAGGCAAGGCAAGTTCCTCCAAAATCACTTTAGGTGTCACAGATTCATTCGGTTTAATCAACAGGAGGATGCCCAAGCCCACCACCAATAAAGCAGCTGCACCCCATATATAAACGTTATTTTTTGTGGTGATAGAAATGCTGGGCGATACGGTATCGTTCGCTTGAGATGCGCCTAGCTCAATCGTTGCTAAATGTGTAGACGCTAGCGCGGCTATCAACGGCGCCTCATCCAACTGTAAAGCGCGCGCATAGCTACGCACAAAACCCCGCAAGAATGCCCCTTGCGGCAACAACTCCAAATTATTTCCTTCTAACGCCTCTAGCTGACGCACACTAAATTTTATGCGATCCGCCATATTCTCTATCGTCAAACCTTGTGCTTCGCGGGTGGTGCGCAGAGTAGCCCCCACGCTTTCAGTGCCCGACAGACCACTTAAATCAGTGAGCGTATTTTCCATTATTGACCTGCCTGTAATAATTGAGCTTCACGAGAATCAGGAAATCTTTTTTGCAGCTGCAAGGTATAACTAGCTTCAGAATTGCGATCAAACACTTTGCGTTCAATTTGTATTGCCAACCCTAATTGCGCGGCATTCAATTCATTCACGGCTTGCTGAAAACGAAAGAAATAATTCTTTGCGCTATTAAAATCATTTTGCACAAAAGCGACTTTAGACAATCCAAATAGCGCTTCCGGCATGCCTGGACGCAAAATCAAAGCGCGCTGCAAATGCGCCTCTGCCAATTGCATATCACCTGCATCAATGGCACACATTCCTGCATTGGCATAAGCCACTTCAGGGGTCGCATACAGTGGATTACTCACTGCCTCAGCAAATTGTGCTAATGATTCTTTTGGCTTACCGCGTTGGCACAAAAACCACCCATAATTGTTGTGACTTTCAGAGCTTTTAGGGTCTAAACGCAAACTCCGTTTGAAATCGGCTTCAGCCAACTCATCTTCATGCAAAGCCATGCGCACCAAGCCACGTACCCCATAGCCAGGCGCATAATTAGGTTCAGCTTGCAGCGCCACTCCCAACTCTTGCAATGCCACGGCATACTGTTGCCGACCATAGTACGACCCCGCCAACTCGGTATGTGCCTGTGCAATTTTGTCAGGGCTTTGCTCGGAATTTTTAGAGGTAGAACAGCCCGCCAACGTGAACGACAACGTAACACTCACCCACAACAGGGCTAGATTTTTAATGTTCATGACGTATCTCCACAATGCGCTGTCCAGTACGTTTGGTCTTATCTTGTACCTGCCCTGCCAATTGTCCACACGCCGCTGCAATATCATCACCCCGCACTTTACGGATGGTGGTAACGATATTCGCCTGCATCAACACATCACGGAAACGTTTCACCACTTCCATATCAGAACGTAGATAGGGCGCTTGAGGAAAAGGGTTAAAAGGGATGAGATTGAACTTGCAAGGCACATCGCGCACCAGCTCAATTAACTCACGCGCCTGTTGCGCACTGTCATTCACCCCAGCCAACATCACATATTCGAAGGTAACAAAATCGCGTGGTGCTTTAAGCAGATAACGCTGACAAGCCGCCATCAAATCACGTAGAGGATATTTTTGATTGATAGGCACCAACTCGTTACGCAACGCATCGTTCGGTGCATGCAGCGACACCGCCAATGCCACCGGACATTCATCACGCAATCTATCCATCGCGGGTACCACGCCCGAAGTAGAAACCGTCACACGACGCCGCGATAATCCATAAGCGTTATCGTCCAACATTAAATTCAAAGCACTCACCGTGCTTTCAAAATTTAGTAGCGGCTCGCCCATCCCCATCATCACTACGTTGCTGATAGGCCAGTTGCCATCCGCGTTCTTGCCTAGCTGGCGATTCGCCCACCACACTTGGCCGATGATTTCAGCTGTGGACAAATTACGATTAAAGCCCTGCTTGCCCGTCGAGCAAAATGCACAATCCAGCGCACATCCCGCTTGGGTAGAAACGCACAACGTACCTCGGTCAGCTTCTGGGATATACACGGTTTCCACCGCATTGCCCGTCCCCACATCCAGCAGCCATTTATGCGTACCGTCAGAGGCGGTTTCTTCACGCATCACGGCAGGGGTTTGAATACAGGCTTTTTGCTTCAACATCTCGCGCAGTGATTTTGCCAAATCACTCATCGCATCAAAATCGGACTCCCCGCTTTTGTAAATCCAACGCAACACCTGCTTGGCGCGGAAAGGTTTTTCACCTTGTTCCGCAAACCATGCAGCGAGTTGCTGCACATCAAAATCGAGGAGGTTTTGCTTCATTCCTACGTCAAACTTAACGAGAATAAACGTTCAATGCAGGAAAGAAATAAGCGATTTCAACCGCAGCTGTTTCAGCCGCGTCAGAACCGTGTACTGCATTTGCGTCAATACTGTCAGCGAAATCAGCACGGATGGTACCTTTGTCAGCCTTTTTAGGATCTGTTGCGCCCATCAAGTCGCGATTCTTCAAAATTGCGCCTTCACCTTCCAGCGCTTGAATCATCACTGGACCAGAAATCATAAATGCAACCAAATCCTTAAAGAAAGGACGTGCACGATGCACAGCATAGAAACCTTCTGCTTCTGCTTGCGACAATTGAGTCATGCGCGCAGCGATAACTTTCAAACCAGCGCCTTCAAAACGGCTATAGATTTGACCGATAACATTTTTTGCAACTGCGTCAGGTTTAATGATTGATAGAGTACGTTCAACAGCCATGCTTCTTCTCCAAGTATTTAAGGTAATTCAGAAATTTCTGAAGGCGCGATTCTATCAGGCTTTGCCCACCCTGTCGCAGGGCAGCCTTGTCCAATGACAGATGAGCCTGAACGAAGGTGTGTATTTCCACCGTGAG
>JAVHQJ010000170.1:0-2627 GCA_036171075.1 Sideroxydans sp.
TTGATCTGCTAACTGGTAAGCATATTCCAGGTCCGTTTACCATTCAGGCGCGCAAGATGATTTTGGACAGGCTGCTTGCCACAGAAGCTGAATTTGGTGACCGTCTTATCAGTAAGGAAGAAATTGATGTTATTGAGTCAACTTGGGCTGGAGAACTGCTTCAAAAAAGGGGGCAATGAAATGTCAGAAGTGTATTTGGGTGATCTACCGTTATGGTCGGATAGCGAAGCTAGGGATGTCATGGAAAGGCTGTGCGATAAGCATAAAGTTCCAGTTGACGTACTCACAGATCTTGTGGCGATACAGCGCCATAATCAAGACAGAAGCAAGGCATTTGGAATTTATGATGCCTTCAGCGAAGTCTTGAGTCGAATGGACTAAAAGGATAGTCATGTGGATTTCGCGAATTGAACTTATAAATTTCAAAAGCTATCAGCATCAAGTTTTTGAATTTCCAGCGCCCAGCCAAGGTAAAAACGTCATACTCATCGGTGGAATGAATGGGTACGGAAAAACGACCATTCTAGAGGCACTTTATCTCGGTCTATATGGCAAAGATTCCATAATTCACTTAGCTCGTGCAGGCATAAAAGGAGATGTAGGCTATCCAGTTTTTCTTGAACGTGCTTTACATGGACATGCATTGAAAACGAAGCGTGACAGCATGAGTGTTTCGGTGCAATTTAATACGAATGAGCAAGATGGTTTCAAAATTACTCGCAAGTGGTTTTTTTCAACTAAAGGAAACTGGCAAGATGAGGAAATTCTGATATATGACACTCGTGATGGTATCTGTACGCAAACGCGAAATGCCGATCAAATTGAAGAAATATTGGATCAATACTTTGTTCCAGCACACTTGGCACCTTTCTTCTTTTTCGATGGTGAAGAGGTAAAACGTCTTGCCGACCACAATCGAGTCGAACAAATCAAGATGGGTATGGAGGGTTTGTTAGGGGTGGTTTTGCTTCGAAAATTGGAGACTCGGCTGCAGCAATATCAAGCAAATAAGAGTCAGGGTGTACCTAAGGTCGATGAAGAAAAACATCGCCAATTGCTGGAAGAACTCACACAGCATGAGCAGTTATTAGAGGAAACGATACATCAGAGAATTGCGGCAGATGAAGCTTTGGACGCAATCAAAACAGAACGCAGTAATTTAATGCACCGTATCATGGCATTAGGTGGTGGCGGTGGAGACATTGCTAACGCACGCGATATAGTGGAGGAAATGACACGCGCCGAAATGGATATGAAAAAGTGTCAAGATGATTTGGAGCAAGTGTTGGGTTCACGGTTGCCGTTTCATTTAATTTCGCAAGAAGTACGAAGTGCATATGTGAGCCAACTTAAGGCTGAAGAAGATCGCATCAAGTGGGACGCGCGAAAAAATAGCTTGGAACCTGATAAAGAAAAATTTTCCGCTCAGTTTTTTGCAGAAGAGTCCCCGGCATTTAATCCTGAACTTACAGATGAGCAACACACCACGGTGAAACATCGCTTGGAAACTGCTTGGGAAAGCTTGTTTTATCCTTTGCCAGATGGATGTGCTGAAGAAATTGTCCACGATTACATCCATGGTTCAAAGCGTCAGCAGGTCATTGGCATGATGGAGAATTTGAACATAGGTGCGCAAGATATTCTGGGGCTTCTGGAGAGTCGAAATAATTTGCAAGATAAAATTCGCAATCTCCGCAATCGCTTGGCAAAAATTGAAGGTCTTGATCGTGATGGTACTTTGGCTGCACTTAATTCTGAGGTTAATGCCATACATAGTAAGATCGACCAGAAGCAGTTCGAACTTGGTTCAATAGAGAAGCAAGTCTCAACCCTTCAAACTAATATCAACAATGAACGTTCAAGCTATCAACGTGAACACGAAAAATTCCTCAGAGCTAATCCCGTAAAATCAGATGTGGCTCGAGCCGATCGCGTATGTAAGTTAATTGAAGACTTGATATCCAGTCTTTACACACTTAAGACCAATAGTTTAGCCAAGGCTATGACCACGGTCTTTCAGCAGTTGTCACACAAAAAACAGGTTGCTCGCATTGAAATTGATGAGACAGGTAAATCACGCCTTATCAGCTTTGAAGGTGATGAAATTTCGTTTGATAAGTCTGCGGGTGAAGACCAGTTGTTTGCTACATCGTTGCTTGCTGGGCTTGCCGAAATTTCCGGCATTATGGCACCACTAGTTGTCGATACACCCTTGGCACGGTTGGATAGTAAACACCGTAAAAATATCCTGGATTTCTGGATTTCTGACAAAAGTCGTCAGGTATTTCTCTTAAGCCAGGATAAGGAAATTGACGCGCAAATTTACAATGATCTGAAGGGTAGTATTGCGCAGTCGTATTTGCTTCAACATCAACAAATTGGTAATGGTGTAGGTATGACTATTGCTACTAAAAACGCCTACTTTGGAGGCCAATGATGAGCGATATTAGTTTAGAAAATGTGCTTGTCTCTAACTTTCAGACAAGCGCAGAAGCCGACAAAGTTACCGAAATGTTGAAAGGGAAATTAGGCCTTTCAGTACGTTATCGAGTGGCTAGGCTTGCTATTGGTCGCTCGCTGGGCGAATCCTCATTCCCTACGCAAAATGTGGATGCCAAAGGAAAAAC
>JAVHQJ010000171.1:0-2619 GCA_036171075.1 Sideroxydans sp.
TCTTTCAGTTCGATCTCTTTCGCCACGGACACGCCGTCTTTAGTGATGTGTGGAGCACCGTATGAACGATCCAACACCACGTTACGGCCTTTAGGGCCCAAGGTTACTTTGACCGCATCGGCCAGAATGTTGACACCCACGACCATCTTGGCACGTGCTGCATCATGGAATTTCACGTCTTTTGCTGCCATGTTTATTCTCCTGAAATTATTTGCTCTGTCATTCCGGGCTTGACCCGGAATCCAGCGTATTCATCAAAATGGATTCCCGCCTTCGCGGGAATGACAAATTGGGGTTAGGCTTCGATAACGCCGATAAGGTCATCTTCACGCATCTGCAATAGCTCTACACCGTCGATCTTGAAAGCTTGGCCGGAATATTTGCCGAACAACACCTTGTCGCCAACCTTCACGCTCATGGCGCGAACTTTGCCGTCATCACCAATCTTGCCGTTGCCAACAGCAACGATCTCGCCTTGATCTGGCTTTTCGGTCGCCGCGTCAGGAATTACGATACCCGATGCGGTTTTACGCTCTTCTTCCATGCGCTTAACGATCACGCGGTCATGCAAAGGACGAATCTTCATGCTTATTTCTCCTAAAATCAGTGGGTTGATCAAATGCGAAGGTGGGTAGTTAGCACTCTCCACCAGCGACTGCTAATAATAGGGGTTGCCCCCTCCGATTTCAAGGGCGGTGTAGATTTTTATTGTTGGGCGAAGTTTTAGGGGTATTGCAGCAAGTCTTGCAATGCGTCATTCAACTTAGGGTGTGCGAATTGAAAACCTGATGATTCAAGCCGTTTTGGCAATACGCGCTGACCTTCTAACAAGAGACAAGCGCGTTCACCCATCGCTAGCTTCAACGCAAAACTGGGCGCAACGAAGAGCGCGGGACGATGCAATGCCTGCGCCAATGTTTGGGTAAATTCCGCATTGGTAACGGGGGTTGATGCGGTCATGTTGAATGCGCCATTGAGCAAGGCATCGTTCAGTAGCCATACCACCATCGCCACGTAATCGTCGATATGCACCCAACTCATCCACTGCTTGCCATCTCCCAGCCTTGCACCCAGCGCCAATTTGAACGGTAGCAACATACGCCCCAGCAAACCGCCGCGCTTGCTCAATACCAAGCCGGTGCGCAACAAACAGACGCGCACACCACTTTGCTCTGCCGCACGTGCTGCGTTCTCCCATGACGCACAAAGCTCGGACGGAAAATCATGACCTGCCGCCATCGCTTCATCTAGCACCGTATCGCCGCCATTACCGTAATAACCCACCGCAGAGCCGCTCAACAGCACAGTCGGTTTTTGTCGGGCTGATGCGATGCGCTGCACCAATCTCTGAGTCAGCCCCACTCGACTATTCAACAACACTTGCTTACGTTTCGCCGACCAATACGCATCCACAATCGGCTCACCCGCCAGATTGATGACGGCGTCGAAGACCCGATCCGCTGTCCACTCGTCCAAGCTGCTCATCGCTTGCACCCCGCGTCCGCACTTGGCGGCAACCGTTGCGGGATGACGACTCAGCACTGTTAGCATATGTCCTTGTGCAAGCAGCACTCCACATAGATGACGACCAATCAGCCCTGTACCACCTGTAATTAAAATACGCACCCGCTCCTCCTGTAAATTAGAGCGCCATCTTACGGCAGAAATCCCCCCCCACTAGGGTTAGCAAAAACATGAACGGCTGAAAATAAAAACGCGGCGAAAATTTCGCCGCGTTTAATTTGATACTTAACTTCAAGCTGAAGATTAAATCTTATCGATATTAAAAACCTTCTTCAGCCAAACTGAATAATCAGCAGGCTCAGTAACCGAATTAATTTTAATAGCCGATTTCCCCTCCGCAGCCACTTCAACAATAAGACCACCAATATCTGCCGAACCTGACATCAGGTCATAACCGACCGTTTTTCGTGAAGAAATTTTACCATTTACCAAAACAGCAACATCTAAAGTAAAGGAAACAGAATCAAATTCTTTTAGCGTAATCGCAACCGCAACCGTTTGTCCATCACCGACAGGCTCTTCAACTTTCTCAAAAGGGACTTCCTGCCAAGCTTGCGGCATACCTACTGTTGTGATGCCATCCTTATCCGATTTAATTACATCCGAGCAAAGAAATCCATTCTCATTGAGCACAGGGAACGCGTAGCCACCGCTACGAAGCAGAATAAATTTCTTACCATTCTTCATCGTGTAATTCCCCCACGCCGGATATTTACGATCCGCATCTAGTTGCATGTCTGGGGTAAGGGGACTTCTGTCTGGTATTTGTGCTGCTTTTTTTGAGGTGTAAAAAGTAGCTGATTTTTCTAGTGCGGCGTAATAAACAACGTCACCGTTTGATACTGATTTTCCAGCAGCCACTTTCTTATTTTTCACTAAATAGCCCTCAGGGCCTGTCAACGTTCCTACCGAGCGAATGTCTGTAATAGACATAGGCAAATCAGAACACGCTGGCTGCAAAACATTCCCCTCTGATATTTTGACGCCCGCATAGGCTAGGGATGAAAAACCAAGCAACACGAGGACAGACGCTAGAACAACTATAGTGGCCCCCGAATTTGAGACAGTAGATTAAGCTGTTGTCCGAAGCGAAAA
>JAVHQJ010000172.1:0-12406 GCA_036171075.1 Sideroxydans sp.
GTGATGCCCAGATGTACACCCCACAATGCGACGCCGACGAGTACGGTCATCCAGTGGTCGTTGGTGGCCAACACCAAGTCGGCAGCGATCAAGACGGCCAAGCCAATCGCCAATAGTTTTGTATGACTCACGCTGTCGGAGAGTTTGCCGAACGGGTAGGCCGATGCTGCGTAGATGATGTTCATCGCCACCATCACCAGCGGCACTAGCGCGATAGCGATGCCGCTTTGCGCGGCACGTAACACGAGGAAGGCTTCGCTGAAACGTGCCAGTGTGAACACCGCACCGATGCCGACCAGCCACCAATAAGCCGCGCCCAGACGTTGCAGATTTGCCCGACTGATGGGATTGGTCGGCTTGTGTTCCTCCGTCCTTTTGGGTTCGCGCACGCCGAATATCAACAGAGCCACGGCCAGCACAGCGGGAATCAGAGCCACCCAAAACACAGCGCGGAAATCGTTCGCCCACAGCAACATTAATCCCACGCCGATCAACGGGCCGAGGAACGCGCCCACCGTATCCAACGATTGGCGCAGACCGAATGCCGCACCCCGTATCTCAAGCGGGGCGATGTCTGCCACCAAGGCATCGCGCGGCGCACCACGTATGCCCTTGCCGATGCGGTCGAGGAAGCGCGCCGTCAGTACCATGCCTATGCCGCCTGCCAAAGCGAACATCGGCTTGGTCAACGCACCCAAGGCATAGCCAAACACCGCCAGCCCTTTACGTTTTCCAAGGTAATCGCTTAACGCCCCCGAGAATACTTTTACCAACAGCGCCGTTGATTCCGCGATGCCTTCGATCACACCAACGGTGAGCGCACTTGCGCCCAACACCGTCACCATGAACAGCGGCAACAGACTGTGGATCATCTCCGATGACACATCCATCAGCAGACTGACAAAGCCTAACATCCAGATGCTTTTTGGCATCTTGGTCAAAGCGTCTTTAGCGATAGGGGTCATATTGTGTGCCTGATGAATTTTATATTTCAACAACCTTGAATACGTCATTCCCGCCCTTCGACAGGCTCAGGATAAACTGCCCTGCGGGCAGGCGGGAATGACGAGCTAGACGAAGCTGCATTAACTCCGCTGTTTTGCTAAGAACTTATCCAACTGATTCGCAAACGTCTGCTGGTCGCGCTGATTGAACACCGGCGGGCCGCCTGTCTCCACACCACTCCCGCGCAAGTTTTCCATGAAGTTGCGCATCGTCAGCCGCTCTTGGATGGTGTCCTTGGTATAGAACTCCCCGCGCGGATTCAACACATGCCCACCTTTTGCGATGACTTGCGCCGCGAGCGGGATGTCCGCCGTGATGACCAGATCACCCACCTGCGTCATCTCCACGATCTTGTTATCTGCCACATCGAAACCGGAAGGCACTTGCAGTGCGCGGATGAAAGGGGAAGGCGGGCAGTGCAACAATTTGTTCGCCACCAACGTGGTGAGTATCTGCCGCCTATCCGCCGCGCGAAAAAGGATGTCTTTGATGACCTTGGGGCAAGCGTCTGCGTCGATGAGGATTTGCATGGCAATTGCGGAGTCGCGATTAGCGTGTCGCCCCTGATTTTTTCAGTAGGTTGATCATCTCGGTTTGTTTCTCTTGAGATTTATATGTATCGCTCGATGCAAAAGTCATAGCTGTTTGTCCACTGGGGGTGATTGCGTTCACATCTGCACCTGAATTAATAAGCGTTGTTGCAATTTCATTGTATCCATACTTAGCAGCTTGCATTAACGCGGTCATTCCTTCGTTGTCCTGAAGGCTTTTACAATTGGCTCCAACATGGATTGCTGCGTTCACATTGGAGCCCCTGCTAATCAAATACTTGGCTTTTTCAGGACTGTATGCGTCTATCAGAAGTGTCTCGCCACATTTACCCGTGGCATTTGGATCGCCGCCATGCTCGAAAAGCATATCGGCGACTGTCACATCCTCTTCCCCAAGAGATGATTGCAGGCTATCGAAATCGACGGGAGCACCCGCATCCAGCAATATCTTAATGATGGGTTTGCCATCCCTTCCCCACTTGCCATGCCAAGTGATCGCTGAATGCAAAATGGCCTGAATATCCGATTTATCGATACCGCTCTCCAGTATCGTTTTAAACATGCCTGCATTATTATTTTCTAGGGCAACTTGCAGCGATAGTTCCTCGCCAGTCACATTTGTGGCGGCTCCTTCTTTGTAAAGTAGTTTGACTATTTCGGCATTGTTCTTTTTATGGTCATCGAAATTTCTGACGACGGCATACTTCAATGCTGTGGCCTTGCTGTATTTGTGCTGCTCGTTTACTGCGGCATCCTTATCTAGCAGGAGTTGAACCACTTCTGTATGCCCCTCCCACGCCGCGCGCATCAACGCTGTATGCCCATAAATATCTTTTGCGTTGATGGCCTGTCCGGCATCCAGCAATTTCTTTACCTTGTCGAGATTCCCTGCCCCTGCCGCTTTCTGGAAGTCATTATTGATGAAGAACTGTTGGTATGACGTATAGGGTAAAAGAATGGTGTCAGCCCCGAAGCTGAAGCAGGCATCAACAACAGGTAAGCCTAGTTCAATGATTGGCCAAATGTTGCCGGGATGAACTTTCTTTAAGAAATACGCATCTGTAATGACACCACCATAGATCAAAGGGGGATTGTGTAATTCAGCGTAAGTTATTGGTTCGTAAGCTATCGCCTGTTCGGGGGTGTAATGGTCATTCGTGAGTGAGGTAATAGTCCCGCAACCAGAGGTTGCAACAGCAATTGCCAGAATGAGGATCAGTCTCAAGAACGAAGTGAATGGACTCTTCTCGTCATTTATTACGCTAGGCAAATGGTTCATCGCATTCTCCTCATAAAATGGAATTTCAAATCACTAACAAGGCGCATTCACAAAATCAACGTGGGTTGTTCGACGGGTTCAGCCGTTGACGTAAACGATAAATTCATTCTTTTTACGCGCCATCACGTAAAATCCCCGCCGCACTATAACGCCGTCCCGCACCATTAACCATATGCCTTTTGGCTTTTATCTCCCTCTATACATGCCACTGTGACCTCCGAAGTCGAACGTTTCTTTTCCGAGCAATCTCCGCTTGCCATTGAGGTGGCATCGTTCCGTCCGCGCGCGCAGCAGCGTAACATGGCGATGGCGGTGGCAGAGGCGATTCGTGACAACGCCATCTTGGTTGCCGAAGCGGGTACGGGCACGGGCAAGACCTTTGCCTATCTAGTGCCTGCGTTGTTGGCGGGCGGCAAGGTGGTGATTTCCACCGGCACCAAGAACTTGCAAGACCAACTCTTTCAAAAAGATTTGCCCATGGTGCGCGATGCCTTGAAAGCGCCGGTGTCGGTGGCGCTGCTCAAGGGGCGCTCGAACTATGTGTGTCACTACCATTTGGAGTTGGCGCAATCGAACGGTTTGTTCAAGACGCGCGAGGATGTGAAGCATCTGGCGAAGATTGTGAGCTACGCCAAGGTGTCGCAGAGCGGTGACAAGAGCGGGTTGGCGGATGTGCCGGAGACCGCGCCAATTTGGATGCACGTCACCTCCACGCGCGACAACTGCCTCGGCCAAGAATGTCCGCAGCACGACGAATGTTTCGTGCTCAAGGCGCGCAAAGAGGCGATGGCGGCGGACGTCATTGTGGTGAACCATCACCTGTTCTTCGCCGACGTGATGTTGCGCGATGAAGGTGTAGCAGAGTTGCTACCTGCCTGCAACACGGTCATCTTCGACGAGGCGCACCAACTCCCCGAGACGGCGAGTTTGTTCTTCGGTGAGAGCCTGTCCACTTCGCAGTTGCTTGACCTATCACAAGACACGCGCATTGAGGCGCTGACTAGCGCCAAGGATTTTGCGCCGCTACCCGTGGCGTGCGACGAGTTGGACAAAGCCGCGCGCGACCTGCGCTTGGTGTTCAAGAAGGAAGGCCGCATGGCGGCAGAGGCAACGGAGGGTTTCAAAGACTTCGCACCTGCGCTGGATAAGTTGAGCGAGAAGTTGAAGAACCTGACTGGGCTGTTAGAGAAGCAGGCGGAGCGCAGCGAGGGCTTGGAGAGTTGCTGGCAGCGCGCGTTGGTGTTGGTGGCGATGTTGAAGGTGTGGAGGAATGAAAACTTACCCTCTCCCCCGCCCCCTCTCCCGCAAGCGGGAGAGGGGAGTAATTCTGCGGCGATGGGAAGCAAAAGTTCCCCTCGCCCGCTTGCGGGAGAGGGGCTAGGGGAGAGGGTGAGCGGTGTCGTCCGCTGGCTCGAAGTTTTCCATCACTCCATCCAACTCAATACCACGCCGCTGTCCATCGCGGACATTTTCGCCAAGCAGATTAGCGGTCATCCGCGTGCGTGGATATTCACGTCGGCGACCTTGGCAGTGAAGCAGAACTTCGCGCACTACCAAGCCGAGATGGGCTTGTTGGATGCGCGCACGGCGTGTTGGGATAGCCCATTCAACTACCAAGAGCAGGCGCTGCTATATGTGCCGAATGGGTTGCCTGAGCCGAACAGCGAGGGTTACACCGATGCGGTGGTGCAGGCGGCGTTGCCGCTCATTGAGGCGAGCAAGGGTAGGGCGTTCATGTTGTTCACCAGCCTGCGCGCGATGCAGCGCGCTTACGAGATATTGCAAGCCGAGTTCGACCGCAAGAATCTGAAATATCCGCTGATGATCCAAGGCGAAGGCTCGCGCAACGAATTGTTGGCGCGTTTTCGTGAACACGGCAACGCGGTGTTACTGGGCAGCCAGTCGTTCTGGGAAGGAGTGGATGTGCGCGGTGAGGCGTTGTCGTTGGTCATCATCGACAAACTGCCGTTTGCGCCGCCTGACGATCCCGTGCTGGCGGCGCGTATCGCGGAGATGAACAAGCAAGGCCGCAATGCTTTCATGGAGTTCCAGTTGCCGCGCACCATCATCAACCTCAAGCAGGGTGCAGGGCGCTTGATACGCGATGAGAATGACAAAGGCGTGCTGATGATCTGCGACCCGCGCCTCATCTCGAAACATTACGGCAAGCGCATCTGGCAAAGTTTGCCTCCGTTCAAACGCACGCGCGACGAAGCAGAAGCGGTCAACTTTTTCACTTCGGCATATAATGCGCACTGAAAAATAAGACTAAAGGCTTACTTCCTGAAAAGCGAAAATTTTCCTTCACATTGTCTATGTTAAATAAAAACAACAGAATCAGTCTGTTACTGAACGACCTTCGGTTTCATGTAAGCCCCACCACATTGCCCGTGCGCGCAGAACAATTGCGAGTTCGCCTTGCGCAACTGCCTAAAACTTTGATCACTTCTGCAATCGCAGAAATTTTCTTTGTAGTGATGTTGTGGGAAAAGACCGTGACCTCTCATTTATTGATTTGGTTAGGCTGTTTGTTAACGCTACATATTGTGGTGATGCTGGGCATCCAGTCTTTTCAAAACGGCCTGTCGACTGAAACCCAATGCCGCACCTTGAGTCGTCGTTTAACGTTGGCGGGATGGGTCACCGGCTTGGTGTGGGGGGTGGGTGTAATGCATTTATACCCGCTTGATTTGTGGTCGCAATTTTTTGTGATTTGCGTGATGGTGGGTATGGTAGCAGGGGCGACGATGATGAATCCGACACATCTCCCCTCCTTGTTTGCTTACGTCTTGTGCATGATTTTGCCGTTAACCTTTCGGGTGTTGATTGAACACAATGAAATCAACTGGGGATTGGGCTTGATGTTGTTGCTGTTTTTAATTGCCATGATGTCTGCGGCGCAGTTTTTGAATCGGCTCATTTATGAAACGCTGGTGCAGCGTTTTTCCAATATTACTTTGGCCAGTAAGCTGACGCATCTGAACGCCGACTTGGAAATAAAAGTAGAAGCTCGTACCGCGCAGTTATTGCAGCAAAGTATTGAGCTGGAGATGGTGCGCGATGTGACCATTGTGGCGATGGGAATTTTGGCTGATGCGCGTGATGAAGAAACAGGTAATCACCTTAAACGTACACAAAATTACATGCGTGTTTTGGCAGTTCAGCTGCGCAACCATCCGCGCTTTCAGCACTTCCTGAACGATGCCAATATCGAGACGCTGGTCAAAATGGCACCGTTGCATGACATCGGAAAAGTGGGTATCCCAGATTACATTTTGAATAAGCCCGGCAAGCTGACGGCGGAAGAATTTGAAATTATGAAACGCCATCCGACTTTGGGCGGAGAGGCGCTGGCCGCCGCAGAAAGCAGCTTGCCCGCGCCCAGCAAGTTCTTGCACATTGGGCGCGAGATTGCCAGCAGCCACCATGAAAAATGGGATGGCAGTGGTTACCCGCAAGGCTTGCGCGGCGACGACATTCCCATTTCCGCACGACTGATGGCGATTGCGGATGTCTACGATGCACTCATTAGCAAGCGCCCTTATAAAGTACCGTTCTCACATGCGCTTGCCGAGGATTTCATTCGCAAGGGACGCGGCAATCACTTCGATCCCGATGTGACGGATGCTTTTTTAGCATTACAAGATGAGTTCCAAAAAATTGCAAAGCAGTATGAGGATTGATTGCCTAGCATGGATTCTTTAGTAGAATACTTGGCATTAAATTAGCTTAGGTGGGTAGACGTAATGAACCAAAAATTTCTAAAGCTCTTGGGGGGTAACGAGGCGTATTACCCGCGCGCTTTAGAAACCCAGTTTGAGCGCGTGTTCAATAAACTGCTAGAACTGTGGGAAACCAAGCAGGCAGAACATTATTTGCAAGACTTGATGATGAACACGCGCGGTGGCACGCGCAAAGGCTTTCCGCCTGAAGTCGCCTCTGAAATTTTCCGTTTAGCCAATTACTACAACGATCTGCATGAGCTAGATAAGCCTTTGGATGCATGGGCAGCAGATAGAGATGTGGTGCATTCTCAAGTGGCTAAAGTAGATTATAAATTCACCACCAAAGGATTTTTGCAAGCCGTAGAAGAGGGTGACACAGAACTCGCTGTACGCCTGATTGATAGTGGCACTAACCTCAACATTCGCGACGAGCGTAACTGGACTCCATTAATTATTGCGGCAGCGGCGGGTTATCAAGAAATTGTGCTGCATTTGTTGATGGCGAGCGTGCCGTTGGATGCACGCGATTTGCAGGGGTACACGGCTTTGCATTGGGCTGCGTTTAATGGACATGCCAAAATTGTAAAACTGTTATTGCGTCATGGTCACGAGGCGGATGTGCGTAGCTATGATGGTTGGACACCGCTGATGATGGCGGCACGTCACGGCTCATTTTTGATTTGTGCGTTGTTAATCGAGCAAGGTGCGGACGTAAATGCGCAAAACAAAGAGGGTATGTCTGCCTTGCATAAAGCGGTAATCAAGGGGCATACGCAAGTGGTTAAGTTGCTCTTGAGTCGTAATGCCGATCCTGATGCCAAAAATAATGCAGGTACACTCACCATTGATATGGCGCTGGCGGCGGGCAATGAGGAAGTGATTGAGTTGTTGCGGTTGGCGTAGTTTAGGGCGCGCTGATTAAGTCTGCTATCAACTTGTTTTTTGTAGGCTGGTGGTGAGCTTGCGAACACCAGCGTTTTGAACGTTGCAGTGCTGTGGTTTGTACCTCACCACCAGCCTACATTAAGTGCCTCACCACCATCTTACCGCCGCAGTTTATTGCAGTACCCAAGTCATCCCCCCCAGCGCACCTAAAAAAATCAGCAGATGCAATAGAGTCCACAGCGCGTAACGTCCGGCTAATTTTCCTGGCGATAAATTGCTGATGAGGAATAGCCGACCATCGTGTGGCTTGAGCATGAAATGGGTGTCGGGTTCGGCGCGTACTTCGGCTAATCGTTTGCTGGCTTCGCGCTTTGCAGCTTGTCTGGCCAGCAGCCACTCTTCCATATCGAGCAATCCATTTTTGTTCAAATCATAACGCTTGAGCAGATTTTCGTTATCTGACTTCCATTCAATCAGCACTTCTTTAATTAAATCATTCAGCGTGGTCGGATTATTGCCGCCGCCGAATGTTTTGAATTCACCGAGTACATAAATTTCGTCACGCTCAAGCAACTTCCATTCGGTATAGCGACGATCATCTGCGCGCCAAACATCTTTGTGCTGGGTGATAATTTCCGCATGTTGTGGGTCAATGACGCAGCGCGCGCTACCGTCATCCAGCAAGAAAGGTGCGTTACTTTCTCCTGTTGCTTCTGTACGCCACTCGTTCTTGTGATTTTTTACTTCGACTTTGTAGCGATACCACAAGCAAGGTAGATTGGAGCACTTGCCTAGGATGGCATGCTCAATGGGCGCGCCATCGCCGAGTAACTCGACATATCCTTGTGCGGCGGATGCCACGCGCGAAGTGGGGGTGCCTAAAATCAAACGCTGGCGATGAAGAGCGGAATACCAAGCGAATAGACTGATGAGTGCAATCAGAGACAAGCACACCAGCCATGCTTCTGGAGAATTCAAATGAAATCCGGCGAACAGCAAAATAAGCTGTCCGCCGGAAGTGATGAGTTGCGAGTAGGTTTTGCGCAAGGAGGTCAACATGACAATGCCTTGCGCCGAGGATGCCCCTTTAGAAGCGGAAACCGACCTTCAAGCTGTAAGAGCTAGCAGCACCTGTTTTGTCGAATTCAGCCGCGAAGTTGGTCAAACCCAAATTTAAATTGCCGCCGACAAAAGTTTTCACTTGTGTGAAGGATTCAGCTTTCAAACCCAGCGCTGCATCGGGTGTGCTGGTCGTCCACACTTGGCCAATACCTGCATAGGGCGTGAACATAGCGAACCCTTTGGAGATGGAAACGTCGAGTCCTTTGGTATCCAACGATAGTTGTTTGACCCCACTCAATTTGGTGAGCGAGCCACGGATGGCAACAGCAGGCATCGCCATGCTTCCTGGCAATACGGCGTATTTCAATTCGCCACCAATCAGGCTGATACCTGTGCCTGGAATTGCGGCAACCACGGCGCCGATGTCGATGTCCAGAGGCAGGCCTTTAGTCACGTGCAGTTTAGGTACGGGCAGGGTACTAACGTCAGTCCCCGTCAAATTTTTCCACAGCGGTGCACTCTTGGCTAATTTTGTGCCAGTCACTTCAACACCCACATCGAAACCTGTGATGCCCATAGATTCTGCGGGAGCGATGCCTTTGTAGCTCAAAGCAGAACCGAGGTCTTCAGATAGATTGCGGAAGTTGGCTTGTGCGTTAGAGCCAAGAATTTGGTTGAGGTCAACATTGGCTGCCATTGCAGGTTGAGCGATACCCAGTGCGGCGGCCAATACGAGCAGTTTCTTCATGGTGTGTTTCCTTTATACAAGTGATGAAAGTGTGCAACAAATTGCCCTCGGTGAAGAGGGCGGTTATCAGAGTGGTGCGGCTTAATTAAGTTCCTAATTGAACAATGACTTAATGTCCACATCCGCTTTTTCTATGGTGGCGAATTCTAGCAGGGGTTTATCTGCATACGCGAACATGTTGGCAATCAGCACGGCGGGAAATTGTTCGATGCCCACGTTATAGATATTTACTGCTTCGTTGTACAACTCGCGTCGGTCGGCGATGCCGTTTTCCAATCCAGTGATGCGGGTTTGTAGTTGCATGAAATGCTCGTTGGATTTGAGTTCGGGATACGCTTCCGCCACCGCAAATAAACCGCCCAAACTCGCGCGCATCGCCCCTTCAGCCTTGCCTAATGCGCCGATGTCTTGTCCTTCGCGAGCGGCTTGTACTTGTGAGCGGGCCGCAATCACGCGTTGCAAAGTCTCTTGTTCAAACTGTTTGTACTGCTTGCACACCTCGACCAATTTAGGCAGTTCGTCATGGCGCTGTTTGAGCAACACGTCGATGTTCGCCCACGCTTTGCTAACGGCATGTTTGAGGCTAACCAGATTGTTGTAGAGACTGATGCCGTAGATGAGTGCAACGACGCAGATGCCGAGAAGAATGAGACCGCTACCCATGGTGTGACTCCTTGTGTGTGGATGTGATGTGCAGAATCATAAATGAAATCTGTTTTGTGTTCAGAGATGTAGTCGTTTGGTGGTCATTACCGCGCCTGGATTGTCTTTCCAAATTGCGGGATCAGCATCGACATAAAGTTCGATCTCGATACCATCGGGGTCTTGGATGTAGAGCGATTGGCTCACACCGTGATCGCTCATGCCAAAAATGCTGACGCCGTTATTTTCCAGATGCGCTTTGCAGGCGCGCAACTCATCCAGCGTGTCGCCAATTTTGAACGCTACATGATAGAGGCCGATAGCACTCGGATCGATATCCTGTGCATGCGTACCGAGTTGCATCAGGCCGAGGTCGTGGTGGTTACTACCCAGCGAGAAGAAGGCCATCGTCCCTTGATAGCGAGCGACCTCTTTCATGCCGAGAATGTCACGATAGAATTTCGCAGAGACATTTAGGTCGCGCACTTTGAGAACGACATGGCCGAGTGATTGGATTTTCATGTCAACCTCCATTGCCGTCATACCAGCGCAGGCTGGTATCCAGCAAAAATAATTTCGCGAAGCGGACAAACGCTAAAGCATGTTGAATAACACCACTGGATACCGGCCTACGCCGGTATGACGGCATCAATCTCATCACTGCCCGAAGAAATCCTTTACTTTAGCCATCCATGACTTGGCACGTGGACTATGACGTGCCGCATCGCCTTGGCTGATGCTTTCAAACTCGCGTAGCAGTTCTTTTTGACGTTCTGTCAGGCTAGCTGGCGTCTCCACAATCACATGGCAATGTAGGTCGCCGTGCTGGTGGGTACGCATCCCTTTGATGCCTTTGCCACGCAGACGGAAAATTTTTCCGCTTTGTGTTTCAGCAGGAATCTTGATGCTGGCTTTGCCGTCCAGCGTGGGGATTTCAATTTCGCCACCGAGCGCAGCCGTGCTGAAACTGATGGGCATCTCGCAATGCAAATCGTCGCCGTCACGTTGGAATACAGCGTGTTGTTTGATGTGAATCTCGACATACAAATCGCCATGTGGCGCGCCGTGACTACCTGCTTCACCATGACCGCTGTGACGCAGACGCATCCCCGTGTCGATACCTGCTGGGATTTTAATTTCCAGTGTCTTTTGTTTTTTCTGACGACCTGAACCGCCACAGTCTTTGCAAGGTGAGCTGATTTGCTTACCGCTACCGTGGCAACGAGGGCAGGTTTGTTGTACTGAGAAGAAGCCTTGCTGCATACGCACTTGGCCGTGACCTGCGCAAGTTTGGCAAGTGGTTGCCGAGGTGCCGGGCTTCGCACCCGAACCGCTACAAGTGCCGCACTCTTCCATCACGGGAATACGAATTTGTTTTTCCGCACCGCGTGCCGCTTCTTCCAGCGTGATTTCCATGTTGTAACGCAAGTCAGAGCCGCGCTGGGCTTGACTGCGCCCGCCGCGTCCGCCACCAAAAATGTCGCCAAAGATGTCGCCGAAATCGAAACCTTGCGCACCCGCGCCACCCGCCCCGAACGGATTGCCGCCGCCCATGCCACCCGCTTCAAACGCGGCATGGCCGTATTGGTCGTAGGCCGCACGCTTTTGGCCGTCCGACAAAGTCTCGTAGGCTTCCTTCGCTTCTTTGAATTGCTCCTCAGCTTTGGGATTGTCTGGATTGCGGTCAGGATGGAACTTCATCGCCAGCTTGCGATAGGATTTTTTGATGTCCTCTTCAGAGGCATCGCGGTTCACACCGAGGACTTCGTAATAATCTTTTTTTGACATCTGTTCTCACCACAAAATTTTGTAGGATGGGTGTTTTATTAAGCCTTAAACCTTAACCCCCTCCAACTCCCTCTTGTCAGGGGGAGAGCCGAGCCTGCGCCTCCCCTGACAAGGGGAGGTTGGGAGGGGTTAGGCTTCATTTTCATGTTTCTTTGCATGTGGCAGTGGGGCGCATGCGCCCCACTTGATACATCACAAAAGGTGTTTCTTACTTCTTGTCTTTGACTTCGGTGAATTCAGCATCCACGACATTGTCATCTTGAGGAGCTGCACCTGCGGACTGTTGCGCGTCACCTTCAGCACCCGCTGCCTGTGCCTTAGCTTGTTCAGCGGCATACATCTTCTCGCCTAGTTTTTGCGCCGCAGTCGCCAATGCTTCTGACTTCGCTTCGATGGCATCTTTGTCGTCACCCTTCACCACTTCTTCCGCATCTTTCACCGCAGCTTCGACAGCCGCTTTTTCGTCAGCAGATAATTGCTCGCCGTATTCTTTCATCGACTTGTTGGTGGAGTGGATCAGCGCATCCAGTTGGTTGCGGGCAGTCACCAGTTCCATCGTCTTCTTGTCTTCGTCGGCGTGCGCTTCAGCATCGGCCACCATGCGTTGAATTTCTTCTTCGCTCAAGCCAGAGCTGGCTTTGATGGTGATATTGGCTTCTTTGCCAGTGGCTTTATCCTTCGCGCCCACATGCAAGATGCCGTTCGCATCAATGTTGAAAGT
>JAVHQJ010000173.1:0-2613 GCA_036171075.1 Sideroxydans sp.
GTCCGCACATCGTGGACATGATTAAAAATGGCGAGGTTAGCCTCATCGTGAATACCGTGGACAGCAAACCTTCCGTGATGAAGGATTCCTACTCCATTCGCAATGCGGCGCTACAAGGTCGCGTTACTTATTACACCACGCTGTCTGGCGCGCGTGCCGCCTGTTTGGGCATGAATCACTTGGCCGAGTTGCAAGTCTATGACGTGCAGTCTTTGCACCGTCGTATCAATTAAGGAAGTAATGCTATGAGTAAAGTTCCACTGACAGTCGTCGGCGCAGAGACATTGCGCAAAGAGTTGCACAATCTAAAAACGGTGGAGCGACCCGCTGTCATCAATGCCATTTCTGAGGCGCGTGCGCAAGGCGATTTGTCCGAAAATGCAGAATACGAAGCGGCTAAAGAAAAACAGTCTTTCGTTGAGGGGCGCATCATTGAATTGGAATTTAAGTTGGGGAGTGCGCAGATTATTGATCCTAAAGAGCTGAATGCCGATGGACGCTGTGTATTCGGTTCAACTGTGATTTTGGAAGACGTGAACAATGGCGAGGTGGTGACCTACCAAATCGTGGGTGAGGATGAGGCGGACATCAAGAAGCGCAAAATTTCCATCAAATCGCCAATTGCGCGCGCATTGATTGGTAAGTCCAGCGGGGATGTAGCTGAAGTGCAAGCGCCAGGCGGCGTGCGGGAATACGAAGTCGTCGAAGTGCAATATATTTGAAACAGGAAACTTGTGTGGGGTGGGCAAACAGTTGCATCGTTTGCCCACGCGTGTACTAGGTCTTACTGCCCAGCTGCTTCTTGGTGAGTGCTTTGCCGGAACGTTTTTTAGGGGCTTGCGCGATAGGCGTGGCGAGTGGGCGATAGATCACCAGTATTTTGCCGATGTGTTGCACTGCGCCCGCATTGAGGACGCCGCATATTTCTGTGAGCATGGCGGCACGTGCCTCACGGTCATCATTCATCACACGTACTTTTAGCAAGTCGTGACTTTTCAACGAACGCTCAATTTCATCTAGTACCGCAGGGGTGAGACCTGCGTTGCCGATAATGACGATGGGTTTAAGGGCGTGGGCGCGACCCTTGAGTTCGAGGCGCTGGGATACGGACAGATTTAACATGATGACTTTCTTGAAAATAGGCGCGGATTCTAAACGATGAAGGCTTCCAAAACCAGCAAACAATGGATGCAGGAGCATGTGAATGATCCTTATGTGCAGATGGCACAAAAGGATGGTTACCGTGCGCGCGCGGCTTATAAGCTAATCGAGTTAGACGAGCGCGATCATCTCATTAAGCCGGGCATGGTGGTGGTGGATTTGGGCGCGGCACCCGGCAGTTGGTGTCAGGTGGCGGTCAAAAAAATAGGCACTCATGGGCGCATTATTGCGTTGGACTTGTTGCCTATCCATCCTATGCCGCGCGTGGAATTTATACAGGGTGACTTCCGCGAGGATGACGTGCTGGCGCAGTTAGAAAAGATGCTCGATGGTCGACAAATTGGGCTTGTAATGTCCGATATGGCACCCAATATCAGCGGCGTAGGAATTTCCGATCAAGCACGTTCGATGTATTTGGCAGAATTAGCGTTGGATTTTGCTGCGAAGCATCTTGCGCCTGGTGGTTCGTTCGTGGTGAAAGTTTTTCAAGGTGTGGGCTTTGAGGATTATGTGAAATTGGCGCGCGGCCACTTCGATAAAGTGGTTACACGCAAGCCCAAAGCTTCTCGTAATCGCAGTAGTGAACAGTATTTGGTTGGTTTAGGAAGGCTTGAGAAATAGTGTTGTAACGTGTCTAATGCGAGTTCGTTTTTTCGCTCATTTGAGAGGCTGCTGTGAATAATCTATTTAAGAGTGTCGGGATTTGGTTGGTCGTCGCGTTGGTGTTGATGACAGTGTTCAATCAATTCAATGCGCGGCAACAATCTTCTGCTCAAGTGCAATTGGATTATTCCGCTTTCCTTGAGGAAGTGAAGCAGGGGCATATCGACAAAGTCACCATCGAAGGGCGCACCTTAAAAGCCACCACAGCCGATGGAAAGCGCATCACCAGCTTTGCGCCTAGCGATATTTGGTTGGTCTCCGATTTGCTCAAGAACGGCGTGAAAGTTGAAGCCAAACCAGAAGAAGAAGCGAGCTTTTTAAGCCAAGTATTTATTTCATGGTTTCCTATGCTGCTGCTGATTGGCGTATGGATTTTCTTTATGCGTCAGATGCAGGGCGGGGGCAAAGGCGGCGCATTTTCGTTTGGAAAAAGTAAAGCGCGCTTGCTAGACGAGGCCAAAGAGAGCATCACGTTCGCTGATGTGGCGGGGTGTGATGAAGCGAAAGAGGAAGTTTCCGAGTTGGTTGATTTTCTGCGCGATCCAAGCAAATTCCAAAATCTGGGTGGGCGCATTCCGCGTGGCGTGCTGATGGTGGGTAGCCCTGGTACGGGTAAAACGCTGTTAGCCAAAGCCATTGCAGGCGAGGCTAAAGTGCCGTTCTTTTCGATCTCGGGTTCTGATTTTGTTGAAATGTTTGTCGGTGTGGGTGCGGCACGCGTGCGCGACATGTTTGAACAAGCCAAAAAACAATCGCCGTGCATCATTTTTATTGATGAAATTGACGCAG
>JAVHQJ010000174.1:0-2597 GCA_036171075.1 Sideroxydans sp.
GAAAAAATGATGGCATTACATTGCTAGCCAAACAACCTCCGCAATCGGACTAATCATAAAATCGGAGATAGACCCCGATTTTTAGCAACTATATGATTAATAACAAATATATCTGTACGAATCACTCGCCTTGCTCAAGGTGAGTGATGCTCCACCTCGAACGATGCGGCAAGTGCTGCATCCTGCTTCACTTGCCCTGTTGCTCCGCCTCCCAGCCTTTACAAGCCAGTGCAATATAGCGCGGGACGGGGCTGGAACCTGTTCGGTATTTGCTGATGGTACGGCGTGTCATGCCGATGGCTTTGGCAGCATCGGATAACGAGAGGTGGTTGGCATCCTGCCATTGTCGAAAACGCACGTTTTCGAGCATCCCGGCTTGTTCCAGTGCCAATTCCAGCACCCGGTCTGAATCGAGCGATGCGCCGCAATCCCATTCCAGCGTCCAGCCGAAATCAGCCACTTTGGCGGTGGCAAATTCCACAGGATTTTCCAAAGCAGAAAATGCTTGCAGGCGATTGGCCACATCACCCAGATTGATGCGCACGATGCGACCATCGGTATAGCTGACAGACAGACTCATTCCGGCTTCAACAGCAACCGATGCCAGCCGCGCAGTTTGCAATTTTTTCATGACTTACCTCTTTTTCGGATTGTTCATTTTCGCCCATTCAACCTCGATAGTTGCGGTGTTTTGGGCAATCCACGCAGACGCGATGGCGATGATTTTGTCCGGCACACCGGTGTTCTGTACCGCGCCATCCAGCGAAATAGCAGCTTTGCCATCCGGGTGCAACAGATGCACATGAACCGGCGGATGTTCATCGCCCTGAACTTTAATCAGCCATCCGTCGCCTGTGTAAATCTTGCCCATACGCGAATACTAGGGAAATAGAAACCCTATGTCAAACCAGAATTGCAGGTATGCAATGAAGGTGACAGGCGGCAAAAGGCGGATGGGGTTCTGAGTCATCAGTGGTTATGGATGAATGTCATAAGTGTCATGTTTGCGGAGGATGCGGGGGGGGGTATTATGCTGAGCGGTTATGCAGTTTGGATTTTAATTTTTTAATTGGGATAAGTCCCGAATGGAAAGGAGTCACACATGCTCACAAACTTGTTTAGACACGGCGCGCTCAATAATCGACTTAAGACGTTATTCTTATGGTTATCAGGAGCGCTGATTATAGCTGTTTGGCAATCAGCTGCCGTGGCACGCGAATTCGTAGGAAGTGTGGATCAGCACCGAGTGCCGGTAATTGGAAAAGATTGCTTTGTCTATTATCCATTTTCTCCTGTCCCCCCCAACCTAACCGTAAGTTACAGCGGCAATTGTGAAAATAGAGAAAAACTCGCAGACACTGCCATTCGCGAGAAAGATTACGATCTCGTTTTTTTCTCTAACAATATTGAGGATTCAAGAGTTGTCGGAATAAATTTTCATTTCGAAATAGGTGATGTGTGCGGAGATAATGAAGCTAGTTATTTTAAAAGTGAAGAACGATTTTGGACTTTTTCTGACGGCGAGGTCTGGCAAGCTAAATCATGTCGTTGGAGGCTTGTAAAAGATACTTTACAGAATCAAAAAAAGAAAGAGAGTGATGCGATTGCTCAACGAAAAATAGAAAATGCTAGATTAAAACTTGAAAACGCTAGATTAGAAAAATTCCGAAAAAATGTTTCGCCTGGTGATAATGTTTCGACTGGCATTGTTGTTGAAGTAAAGGGTAACTTGATTAAGATTCAAACCAATGATTCCCAGTGTTCTCAGCGAAACTATGAGGGAAACTGCACAAATTATATCAACACACCTGCCGAAAAATGGTTCAAGCGCAGTGAGGTTTATCCTAGGTAGGCAATGAGCGCAGAATTCTCGGATAGGGCTATATTTTCGTGCCGCTAAGCTCGACAACGCGGAGCATAAAGATAGGGCAATTGAGATATATCAGGCACTCGTCGACATATACCCAGATAGCAAACAAGCCAAAATGATCAAGGGCAGATCTGGAGTATTACAGAATAGGATAAACGAAGAGAGGGAGACGGAGGAACGGCGCAGGCAAGAACAGGAAAGCCGCAGAGCTAATGAACGGTACAACGCCAACAGCGGAAATCGTGCGCAGTGCGAAGCGCAGAAACAGACTTGTTTGGCACAGTGTCAGGGGGCGGGCAGTTGTGGAATCAACTCGAATGATTCATGCAGTAGGCTTGTTGCGTGTGAGTCAAGTTGCAGAAGCATAAGCTGCAACTGATCTGCCCAACCCCAAGAGTGGACAATATTCGGAATATTCGGGGACAGACCACGTTTTTATCAACTATCTGATTAATAATAAATATCTCTGTCCGCATCACCCGCCTTGGTCAAGGTGAGTGGTGCTTCATCTCAGAAAATTACTGGCTGGTACTCGAAATCCGGCAGCGAGATTTTCGAATCGAGCGTGCGTCAGAAATAGCACGAGCGGCTAACTTAAAAGGTGGCCTTGGTCGGATTGAGGAATTTCAGGCGGATTCGAGTTCAATTCTGAATTTTTTGCACAGCACGGATGCTGCACTGGACAGGGTAGTGAGGGGCCGGCTCGTGTCCGTCGCGCCCGCATGGG
>JAVHQJ010000175.1:0-2597 GCA_036171075.1 Sideroxydans sp.
GTTTGGCTGCGCTGTTGCTGCTGGCTTTGCCTTTGGCGTTCGATGCGTCGTTGGCGTTGGCGGTCGAGCGCAGTGGTGAAAATATCGTCAACGAAGTTTGCGCCAGATGCCACCGGCAAAGCACCAGCGGGGCACCGCTGATGGGCGACAAGAACGCCTGGGCCAGGCGCGCCGACCAAGGTTTGACGAGTCTCACGGAGCATGCTTTGCAAGGCATACGCAACATGCCAGCGCACGGTGGCAATGCCAACTTGAGCAGCATTGATCTGGAGCGCGCCATCATCCACATGATCAACCAGTCTGGCGGCAACTGGATCGAGCCGGTGAACAAAGATGCGGCACCAGCAGTGCGCTCTGGTGAACAGGTGGTCAAGGCCAAATGTGGCAGTTGTCATTTCACCGGGCTTAACGGCGCGCCGAAAATTGGTGACCGCCAAGCCTGGATCGGGCGCGTCAGTAAAGGGCTTGATAAAGTGATTGCCTCCGGAATTCACGGTCGCGGTGGCATGCCGGCGCGCGGGGGTGTGGCCGACCTCAGTGATGCCGAAATGCGCGCTGCGGTTATTTACATGTTCACTGAAAGTACGGCCACGAAAAAGTAGCCAGCTCGCCCCTGTCGCCGACAGGAGAAAGTGGATGTCGGAAAAACCGACATCCTGCCGGGTCGGTAAAGCGATTGGGCCATGCTAAACTTTTGCTCTGCATAAAACTGACATTGAGATTGTGCTTGCGGGTGAAATTGATTTGAGTGCAGCGAACAAACGCTGGCTCATTCTGGAAAATGTTTGAGGAACTGTTGATGAAACGAGAAATTGGAACTGCTTTACTGAAGACCTTGGGCACCGCCATGCTCGGCGGCGTGCTGGCCACAGCGGCGCTGGCCCAAACCATCACGGCCGGCGGCAGTGTCAATCCGATGGATTACAAAATACTCTACGAGACACCGCAGGACGTGGCACAGGGCAAGCAAGTGGCGCTGACCATGTGCGCGAGCTGCCACGGCATCAGCGGCGTAAGCACCAAAAAGGGTGTGCCGCACATTGCCGGACAGCGGCCGGTCTATATGCACCTGGAACTCAAGACCTACCAGGCTGGCAAGCGTGGCAACACCACCATGACCAACACCGTCAAGTACATGAATGACGATGCCATCATGCACGTGTCGGCCTACTACGCTAGCCAGGACTCGGCTGATCCGCTGCCAGCTCCGGCCAAGGCGCCGGCGGCCAAACCCAGTGCGCTAAGCGCTGGCAAGGAGGCTGCGTCTGCCTGTGGCGGTTGCCATGGTGAATCTGGCGTGAGCAAAATGCCAGGCATGCCCAGCTTGGTGGGACTCGATCCCAAATACTTGCTCGCTGCCATGGGTGCCTACAAGAGCGGCGAGCGCAAGCATGACATGATGAAAGCGTTGGTGTCGGATTTGAGTGAAGCTGAAATCAACAGCATTGCGCTGTTCTACGCCTTGCAAACACCGGCCCGCGCCAAAACGCCAGCGGCGGGCAACGCGGCAGCTGGCAAGACGGCGGCGGCAAGCTGTACCGGTTGCCACGGCGAAGGCGGTGTCAGCGGCAACCCGGTCAACCCCAGTCTGGCTGGGCAGGATGCGCAATTCTTTGGCGCGGCGATGCGTGCCTACAAGGACGGCACACGCAAGAACGCCACCATGAAAGGCCCGGCCACGGCGGTTGACGATGCCACCGTCAAGAACTTGGCTGCCTACTTTGCCAGTCTGACACCGAAGGCACCCAAAGTGAGCAAACCCATGAGCGTGGAAGAGTGGGCCGACCGTTGTGACCGTTGCCACGGTGTCAATGGCAACAGCACCGATCCGCGTGCACCTTCGCTGGCGGCGCAGCGGGTGGATTATCTGGAGCGCGTGATGCTGGCGTACAAAAAAGGCGAGCGCAAAAGCAAGGAAATGGCCGTCATGTCCGAGAGCCTGGACGATGAGCTGATTACCGGTTTGGCGGCGCATTACTCGCAGAAAAAAGCCCGCGGCCTGGCTTACATGATACTGCCGTTGACCCCGGTTAAAAAATAGGCCAGATCACGGCATCCACTTTCACGTTAATTGCATCATTACCCTACGGATTGATTATGAGCACGACCCCACTTCATCGCCACTACCTGCATTTCTCTGAGTTGCCCATCAGCATGCGCGTCATGTACACCGCAGTGCTTTGCGTGCTGGGCATGGCTTATCTTTTTGCCGCACTTTACTTGTTTCATACCTATTCCGGCCGTGATGGCAACGCCGACAACTTGTCCTACGAGGACTTGGTGGTTGCTTATACCGGCAGTGGCAAGGGCTCCAAGCTTGAGTCGGCACTGCGCGGCCCGATGTCCAATATGCTGCCACCCGACGAGCTCGGTGTGTTGGTGGAGTGGGTGCAAAAGGGGGCAGACAAGGAAAAATACGAGACGGTTGCCAAGCCGATCCTGGAAAAGCGCTGCATCAGTTGCCACGACGGCAGCAATCCGCATCTGCCAGGATTGACCAACATGGACGACCTACGCAAGATGACCGAGCAGGACACCGGCACCGATGTCTTCACGCTGGTGCGCGTCTCGCACATCCACCTGTTTGGCCTGACCTT
>JAVHQJ010000176.1:0-2593 GCA_036171075.1 Sideroxydans sp.
CGCAAATTGCTAACACCGTGCAAGCCCAAGTAGCGCCGCTAGCCGTCGCCGTGGCGACTGGCAATGCAACCACGATTGCAGCAGCAACTACGACCGCTACGGTAGCGGGGACTACGGCGGGTACTGTGATGGGGAGCGCGGCGACATGGGCGAATAATTTTTTAGCAGCTGCTGCAACGGGAGTGTTTGAAGCACAATTCCAACTTGACGCAGCAGCAGGGTCAAATCTACAGTTCGGAAAGGTTAGAACAATGACGTTACTCCCCAATGGGGCTAACTATGACTATGCTGAAACGGTGAAAACATACAATGGCGGAGTATGGTCGCTAAATAACGCAATCGCTACGGGAATGATGTGGGATTTAACCCCCACCTCCGCTGGAGGATGGGTGGATACATCAAATGGAAAAATGGGCTTTAGCATTGCGGCAGACGGTACATTTACCGCATCAAATCTGCGCGCGGACGGAAGCTCTATCGGCGACTCATTTTCAATGCTGATACAGCAAGTGGATTTAAGTGGGAAGGCAATGGGCGGCTGCTACGCTTACGCGGTTGGTGGTCCAGTGTCGTGCACCATTACGCCTTACAACACCGCCACCTTTCCTGTGGGTTCAACAGGCTTTAGCTTTTCTAATGAAATTCGGCACAACAATATATTTTCTGTTGATGTGAGTCAGGTTAGCGCAGCGACGAATATGAATGGTGTCGCGTTGACGGCATTGCCCGCGCTGGGCGATAGCTTTTGTATGATTAGACAAAATGGAGCAGTCGCCATATTTGAGCCTGCTGTAGGCGCAGCAGTGGGCTCAACTAGCTACACGGAGAAATGGGCAGGTGTAGGCACATCATCAGGGGTTACTTATGGCAGTTCCGCCGCCGGATGCACTGCGGCCAATATCACTGCAACGATTGCCCAAGGTGGTATGCCAACAACTTTATCAATCATAGCCACGGGTAATGCGGCGGCACCCAGTGTTTTGAATTTGCCTCAAAACTGCATGAATAATTGTGAAACTCAAATTATTGCGTTCATTCCAACGAAGGGCGTTTTCCAAGGTTGGATGACCCCGCAGGGGGGGGCAAAAAGCAGCAACTTGGTGAACATTAAATTCAACCGCACCGCGTTTGACGCAATAATTGCTGCTGCAAGAGCAGTGACAGGTGTTGCAGGAATGGGCGCAGCTGTCCCCACTCTGCCTTGATGTAGTCTCACTTGCTTCACTTTTAAGATGCCCGCCTTGTGCGGGCATCTTTTCGTTTGAGTTGAGGGTGTGTAACGACGGACTGTTTTCAATCTTAAAAAATGTCGTCGGCATCTCGTTTATGTTTAGGGAAGAGGGGATTAAGTCCGTTCGTAGTGAGTTGTGCAGATTTATGCGCGTATCGAAGCATGGGCGCAACGCCAACTGTATTTAGGTTGATACACTGCGCAAGCGCGGCGTTCAGGGCGAACGGGAAATGCATCGCAGAGGTTCTCGCATCCCTTGTGGGTCTATGAAGCTAGGGTGTTCGGACTTAATCAGACCTTACTTAATGGCGTTTCGGGTAAAATTCACGCCCATTATTTGCCACCTTTAAGACCTAATAAAATGAGCAGCAATCCTGTTACGCATAACGCCCCCGCCTCTAATTTCATTCGCACTATTATTGATGCTGACCTCGCCAGCGGTAAGCACAGTGCGATTCAAACGCGCTTTCCGCCCGAGCCAAACGGCTATTTGCACGTTGGTCACGCTAAATCCATTTGCCTGAACTTTGGCTTGGCGAAGGATTACAGCGGGCTGTGTAATTTGCGTTTCGATGACACTAATCCCGAGAAAGAAAGCGAAGAGTACGCGCTGTCGATTCAAGAAGACGTGCGCTGGTTGGGCTTTGAGTGGAATGGCGACGTGCGCTGGGCGTCCGATTATTTCGATGCGCTGTACGACTTTGCAGTTGAACTCATCAACAAAGGTTTGGCCTATGTGGACGACCTCACGCCAGAACAGATGCGCGAATATCGCGGCACGCTGACGCAAGCGGGTAAGCCAAGTCCGAACCGCGCTCGTTCAGTCGCCGAAAATTTGGATTTATTCACGCGCATGAAGAACGGCGAATTCGCCGATGGGGCGATGGTGCTACGCGCCAAGATAGACATGGCTTCGCCCAATATGAACATGCGCGACCCCGCCATCTACCGCATCCGCCGTGCGCACCACATCCGCACCGGCGACAAGTGGTGCATCTATCCGATGTACGACTACACCCACTGCATCTCCGACGCGTTGGAAGGCATCACCCATTCCATCTGCACGCTGGAATTCGAAGACCATCGCCCGTTGTACGACTGGGTGTTGGACAACATCACCATCCCCTGCCATCCGCGCCAGTACGAGTTTTCGCGATTGGAGCTGCACTACACCATCACCAGCAAGCGCAAGTTGTTGCAACTGGTGAACGAGAAGAAGGTGAGCGGTTGGGACGACCCGCGCATGCCCACCATCAGCGGTATGCGCCGTCGCGGTTACACGCCGGAAGGCATCCGCGAGTTCGCCAAGCGCATCGGCGTATCCAAGAGCGAGAACAGCGTGGACATGGCGATCATGGAAGG
>JAVHQJ010000177.1:0-2592 GCA_036171075.1 Sideroxydans sp.
AGGCGACCATCTTAAACTCGTTACATTATTGTCTTGACCGAGGGGTCCACTTTACATCTGTAGTTGTTCCGGCGCAACGAATGGAGATCTTTGATTTAAAAACTGTTACGTTGATTAAGAAACTATCCTACGCATTGCTTCGGCCATATCTTGATCTAAACGTGATGTATCTTGGTTTTTGACAACCGCTGCTTCCGAAACTTTTAATTCAACCCTTGCCTTGCTGGCTTTCATTACCCGCCCAACACAATGAATGGTGTCTACATAGCCTTGCTCGATCCAAGAAGGAATTTTTTCAGCATCAAAACCGAGTACATCAGGTACTAATCCCTCTCTGGAGATATTCGACTGAGGTCGTATTTCCAGGATCGTTGCATCAGGAAAATCTTGTCTACTCCACAAAGAACCATCTGAAAGATGAGTTACTATGACCATATTGCAACCGGCTTCAAGCAAGGGAGTAATTGGCGTGTTTCCTTGCATTTTCTGCCAACCACCAAGCCCTCCGTCCGAATACGGGGTATCGTTGACTTTCTTCGGAGCAAACAGTAAAGGGATGGCCGCAGAGGCAAGCAAAGCGTCTTTTTGCTCTAACAATGGCAATGATTGGATATGAAGAAACTCGGCTGCTCGTGAATCAGCGATACCTAGCTCTGCAACAACACAGCGCAACAGATCAAATATGGCATGCTCGTGCCTATAGACCGAAACGTATAAAGGCAACCCCATATTTAACGCATCTTGGTCAAGATAACTATCCATGTGCCGTTGCAGCGGAGTGTCTGAAAGCGCGCCTGCATTCAATTGTTCCACAAAACCTGACAGCCTCGTTCCTAACCAAGACGGCATCACGCCGCGCCCAACACTTTGTAGCTTCGAAGCTAATTGAGCGAGTACACCCGTTCCTGCAAGACGAAGGCCACTAGCTGCCAAAAATTGAAGATAGGCTGGAAAATTCAATTTCAATGGTGAGCTGTTAGCCAAGTCCATCCATAGCTGTTCAAGGCGAACAGCACCTTCCTGTAATGAAGGTGCTGCCGCCAGAATTGCTCCATTGAGCGTACCAATGCTCGCTCCCGCCACGGCATCTACTTGAGTTCCCAATTCATTCAATGCCTTGATTACTCCAACTTGGTAAGCGCCTTTGGCACCGCCTCCTGAAAGCACCAGCCCAACTTTCATATCGCTCATGAGAATTGCTCCGCAAAAAGTTCTGAAACTAAAGCTGGTGCCAATCTATTAGCATTGCATCTATTAGGAAAGTCTAATGGTCTTTGCTCTGGCAATTGGGTGATTGAAAATACAAATGGTTGTGCTTCAGGATTTGACCAATCACCAAGATAAGCCAGGGCTTCTGTAGCATCAGAAAGCAGTGTTCTGCCTGTGGGTTTGGCGAGCCAAAATATCATATCTGCGCGGTCAGCTGCTTCAATGCGCGCATCATTTGTCAATTGACTGATTGCTCTATTGGCTAAATCGCCTAGAAATCCTCGCTGAATATGATTGTCGTGAACTCGGCAATAATCACCAAATACACCCCAGCGCAATTCTTCCATTGCGGCATAACAACGTCCCGCAAGGGAAAAAGTATTGAAGCGTCCAGCCGCCCATTTATTAAACACCTGTTCCAGCTGCCGCTCTGCACGTTGCTCAAAGTCAATTCGATCAATTTGTTGGTTCAACAGATCGCAACGCTGATTGAAGTGTATTGAGAGTTTTTCCACTTGATGGCGGGTATCGGCAGAGTAATGGGCAAGCGTCGTTACATTTTGAGTTATTACGCTCAAACGCTCATTTACCTGAACAATCGCATAATTACTAAGGGCAAGAGACTCGGTTAGTTCGCCAAGCCAAATGAGCGAACCTTCAACCCCATCAATCAAACTTGCATTGATTTCTGCCTGTCTCCTTGCTCCTTGCCCCGTCAAGCCGTCATAAAGCCGAGCGCCTATACCAGTTCTTTGACGCTGTACTCGTAGATGATCTCGTGCGACATCAATGCCGTTGGCAAAATCAACGATAAATTTCTCAGGTAGTGAACTTAAAACTTGGCAAATTTCAGAATCTCCTGTAATCGGCGCTAAGTCATTCATGCTGCCAATGCTCCATATTGTTCTACGTCCTTCTTTAATTCACGACTATCAGTCAGAATGTCGGGAACGTTTTTTTTTAAGGCACTTAATTTTAAAATAAGCTCATGCTGCTCTACTTTGCTCTTTTCCTGGTCACGTATACCCTGCATTAAATCTCCTCGGATCTGCTCAACCGACTCCTTAAATCCAGCAAAGAAATCATTGATTCCATCGTTAAGTGGCTTCTTGATATATGCGCTTACTTTTCCAGCAAGCCCATCAACCGCTTGATCAACTGAACAATTAGCTGCATTCTGGATTTTACGAATATCTATTTCATAAAATTGTTCCGTAGTTTGGTAGTCTTCCCACCCCCAATCATCAGTATCGAACCAGCTGCAAATTTTACCCCATGCACCTGATTGCCTACGACTACGCGTCACCGTTTTCTGTCTCTCATTCACAATATCTCCCATCATATCCGCACCGGAAAATCCCAAAGCAAGTTTAGCTGTACTAG
>JAVHQJ010000178.1:0-2589 GCA_036171075.1 Sideroxydans sp.
AAAACAGTTTCACCATCTACGCACGGCTGACAAGTCGATGATCTGACTTGTTAGCAGAACCTTATGTCTCATATCTCTCACTATCCTCGCCACCACTCTTTTTCCATTGTCTTTTAGCCTCGCCCTGTACGCCGCCTGGCGTGCGGCAGAATCGACGAATTTACGCGGCCTCCCAGCCTTTTTCGTCGCCGTGCCTGTGTCGTCGATCAGGAAGTCAGCGGTTTTCGTGTCTTTTTCGTCCTTCATTTTCATAACTCCGTTACGTTTTTGATATGTAATTGTATAACGCCGTTACGATATTATGCAAGCATTTTAAGTTTGAGAGGCCGGGCTTTTCCGCAAGATAGTAATTTCCTGATTTTTCCGCGTAAGCACAATATTTGCACATCAAAAAATACAGGGTGATTCAAGTGTCAAACAAACATACTGCGCGTCACAGTCAGATAGTCACAGTTGTATTCGGCTTAGCGGGTGGCACCGTCGGATGGCTGGCTTGGGGTGGCGGTACGGAAGCTTGGAGATTTGCGTGCTTGCTATTACTGCCGCTTGGATGGGGGTTGGCTCGATCAAGGTGGTCAGCTTCATTATTGATGCTGGGTTATTACCTGGGCGGTGCGCGTGGCCTGCCTGGTGGCACTGCTGTATTTTTTGGTGAAGGTGGCCCGTGGTGGCTGGGCTATGCCTGTTATTTTGCTGCATGCCTTTTTCTGACACTTCCATTTTTGATTTTATATGGGCAGCGCGGAAAAGGATGGCGGTTCGTGATCGCGATGTGCATCAGTATCGTGCCGCCACTGGCATTCATTGGCTGGATCAATCCTCTGGCTGTTGCCGGCGCATTGTTTCCCGGACTTGGATGGATAGGACTGGCCGGAGCGGCTGGATTGATAGTTTCACTGGTAGACCGTTCGGTCTGGATATTGTCTTTCGCTATTATTTCAGCGCTTGCCAACGCTTTTTTTGTCACACCTGCCGGGCCTGTCGGTTGGATTGGTGTTGATACGCATTTCCCGCGCATGGGTAGTGGCGATGGCATTGGTGCTGTGCTGGACGGCATAAAACGCGTGGATTGGCTGGTGAAATATACTGGTACTGTACCAGCTAACAGTGTGCGATTGCTCCCGGAAACCGTTTTGGGTCCAGTTGGTATGTCGGCAAAGTATTTGCTGGCTGGAGTATCTGCTGATCTAAAAAAACGCGGGTCAAGAATACTGGTCGGCGGCGAACTAGAGCAGGACGACGGTCGGTATTTGAACGCTGTACTGGTGATCGGCGCTCAAGGGGCTGATGGAAAACAAGCTGTTCAAGGCATCCCGGTGCCAGTGTCCATGTGGCATCCGTTCGGCAAGACTGGTGCTGTGGCTGATGTCTGGGGACATAGCGGTCTTATTGATGTAGATGGTAAAAAAACTGGCGTGCTGATCTGTTACGAGCAGCTGCTAACGTATTCGGTGCTCTGGATGATGACTGAAAACCCGGATGTGCTGGTTGGCGCTTCAAATCTCTGGTGGGTAACAGATAAATCGATCCCGGTTATTCAGAATCAAATGATGCAGGCTTATGGCCGGCTGTTTGGCGTAAGCGTGATCAGGGCGGTGAATACCGCCCTCTGAAGCTAGGTTTTATTGGCTGAATGCGCCTTCACCCATTCCAGCAACACTTTATCCATTTGAGCCTGCCAGCCTACCCCCTTCGATTTGAAATAATCAAGAACCTCGCGGTGATAGCGGATTGAAACCTGAACCTTGTTATCTTGACCCACCGGACGACCAGGGCGACGTTTTTCAAGATCCGCACGCATCAACGCGGCAGCATTAGGAGAATCTTCATCCTCCGCTGGCTCAATACCATTGTGAACCATGCGGCGAACACGATCCCAGTCACTCTGACTTTCTCCGCTCTCACGTGCGGCGCGCATTTCTTCAAGCGTCATTGTAGTCATTTTCGAGCCAGTCATAATATATCTCCCGTTCATCCTTGTGGGCGTGTCGAAAGCTGATGATATGAGGCACTTCACTAGGTTGATAAACCAACGTCAACACAGTCAACTCATCAAAAACCTGTTTACGTATTTCCAGCCCGCGCGGACTATCGATTTCGTATTTGTAAGGGTTTTCAAGCACTAAATCAGCATCTATGAAATCAAGACCGTGCTTAACAATATTCGTTTTGCGCTTGGTTTCTTTCCATGTGTAGCGTGTGCTCATAATGTTATTGTAGCTGCAATAAATAAAATAAGGGAAGAAATTATTGAACAGTCACGCTTGAATCCGGTTTCTACCACACTTCACCACACCCAATTTGACACTTTATTGTATTTCCACCACATTTTCACCACACCGCCAGAACCACGTATAACAACACACATCTAAATCTATCAAAGAAAAATCTGGAAAAGTGCTTTTTCACCACATTTCGAGATGATTTCTACCACACTTCTACCACACTGACTGTGGTAGAAACGCTAAATCTATCAAATTCCATCTAAATCCAACAAAAGAAAAAAGCCGCTAACTCATTGAATTAGCGGCTTCTATTTGGGGTGGCTGATGGGGCTCGAACCCACGACAACAGGAATCACAATCCTGG
>JAVHQJ010000179.1:0-2540 GCA_036171075.1 Sideroxydans sp.
CTCCTTACAAAAGCTAAACCCTCAAGTGCATAACTTGAGGGTTTTTGCTTTTATATTTCGATAGTTCCTTTGAGAGAATTGAGCTTTTACGGTATCATCGCCACCCATGACAAAGTACATATTCATTACCGGCGGCGTTGTCTCTTCACTAGGAAAAGGCATCGCCGCCGCTTCACTTGCGGCTATCCTTGAATCACGTGGACTCAAAGTCACGATGCTCAAGCTAGACCCCTACATTAACGTTGATCCAGGCACGATGAGTCCGTTCCAGCACGGCGAAGTATTCGTCACCGAAGACGGTGCAGAGACCGATTTGGACTTGGGGCATTACGAGCGTTTCATCAGTGCCAAGATGCGCAAAGCCAACAATTTCACCACTGGGCAGATATACGAAAGCGTCATCCGCAAAGAGCGTCGAGGCGAATATCTGGGCAAGACAGTGCAAGTGATTCCTCATATCACTAATGAGATTCAAGCCTTCGTAGAACGCGGCGCAGCGGCTTCTTTGGATGGCAAAGCGGATGTGGCTATCGTTGAAATCGGTGGCACAGTCGGTGACATCGAGTCATTGCCGTTCCTTGAAGCTGCACGTCAAATGGGCTTACGTATGGGGCGTAATCAAGTGGCCTATGTGCACCTTACACTGGTGCCGTATATCGCGACAGCAGGTGAATTGAAGACGAAGCCAACGCAGCATAGCGTACAAAAATTGCGCGAGATTGGTATCTTCCCAACGGCACTGATTTGTCGTGCTGACCGACGTATTCCTGACGACGAACGCGCCAAGATTTCCTTGTTTGCGAACGTGCGTGAAGACAGCGTCATTTCGATGTGGGATGTGGATAGCATTTACAAAGTGCCACAAGTGCTACACGAGCAAGGTTTGGACCGCATCATCTGCGACGAACTTGCGCTGAACGCTCCCCCCGCTGATTTGTCTGTTTGGAACAATCTCATCACTGCGCAGGAAAATCCTAAACATCACATCACCATTGGCATGGTGGGTAAGTATGTCGATCTGACTGAATCTTATAAGTCATTGATCGAAGCATTGCGCCATGCAGGTATCCATACCGCTACGCGAGTGAACATTGAATACTTGGATTCTGAAGTCATCGAGACTGAAGGCACTGATTGCTTGAAGAGCCTCGATGCGATTCTCGTGCCTGGTGGTTTTGGTGTGCGTGGAACAGAAGGGAAAATTGCGGCTATCCGCTTTGCACGCGAGAACAAAATTCCGTATCTGGGTATCTGCTTAGGAATGCAATTGGCAGTCATCGAATATGCGCGTCATGTGACGGGCATGGCGGATGCGAATAGTACCGAGTTCAATCTGGAAACTGAACATCCTGTTGTTGCGCTGATTACCGAGTGGTTGGATCGCGACGGCAAGGTGGCTAAACGGAGTGCAGATTCTGATATTGGTGGCACGATGCGTTTAGGCGCACAACGCTGCCCAATCAAGCCCAATACGATGGCTCAATCTATCTATGGCAATGAAGTGAATGAACGTCACCGCCATCGTTATGAAGTGAATAATCATTTTGTTCCCGCCTTCGAGAAAACAGGTTTGGTCATCTCTGCGCGTACCCCCTCTGAAGATTTGCCTGAAATGATGGAATTGCCGCAAAGCCAACATCCCTGGTTCGTCGGTGTGCAGTTCCACCCAGAGTTCACTTCTACACCGCGTGAGGGGCATCCGCTGTTCGAGGCCTACGTCACAGCCGCTGTGGCGCATAAGGAAACTGTATGAAGCTATGTAACTTTGAGGTCGGACTAGATAAGCCGTTGTTCCTGATTGCCGGTCCTTGCGTGATTGAATCAGAGCAGATGGCCATCGACACGGCGGGCCAATTGAAAGAAATCTGTCAGAAGCTCGGCATTCCGTTTATCTATAAATCTTCTTACGACAAAGCTAACCGTAGTTCAGGTAAGACCTTCCGTGGTTTTGGTATGGAAGCGGGCTTGAAGATTTTGGAAAAGGTCAAAGCCCAGATTGGTGTACCTGTGCTGACCGATGTGCATGATGAAGACGAGATAGCACCCGTCGCATCCGTTGTTGATGTATTGCAAACACCTGCGTTCCTGTGCCGTCAGACCGATTTCATCCATGCCGTAGCCAAGTCGGGTAAGCCAGTGAACATCAAGAAAGGTCAGTTCCTTTCTCCGTGGGACATGAAGAACGTGGTGGATAAAGCGCGCGAAGTGAGCGGTGGCGACACCATCATGGTATGTGAGCGCGGCGCATCGTTCGGTTACAACAATCTGGTTTCAGACATGCGTTCATTAGCTGTGATGCGCAACACGGGATGCCCCGTTGTATTCGATGCCACGCACTCTGTTCAATTGCCTGGAGGGCAGGGAACAGCCAGCGGTGGACAACGTGAGTTTGTGCCCGTGTTGGCACGTGCAGCAGTCGCAGCTGGTGTGGCAGGTGTGTTCATGGAGACTCATCCTGATCCCGCAAAAGCATTGTCGGATGGTCCGAATGCATTTCCCTTGGGACATCTGCAAGAGATGTTGCAGACACTCAAAGCGAT
>JAVHQJ010000180.1:0-2498 GCA_036171075.1 Sideroxydans sp.
ATCACCGCAACGCTCGTCTCTCATCTTTCCGCTCCGCTCGTTCCCCCTCCTCTCGCCCGCGTCTAACGCAGGACGAGTCCGTCTGTAATTCCTAAACGTTGCTCGTCCTGTCCGTTCGGCAGTCGTTTTCGACTGTCCGTTTGTATTGCAATCGCAACGGAATGTGGATGATGAAAAACTATTTAAGACTGATGACCTTGCTATGTGGCGTGTGGCTATCAAGCAGCCATGCGGCAGAAGTGTTGCCTCTGCAAAACAGCAGCGCCCTCACCCAACCCACCGAGAAATCAACCGACACGACTTCACTTGGTAGCAACGTTGAAGGCTTGTTGCGTTACGCGCGTGAGCACAACCCCAACCTCGCTGCGGCGCGCTTTGATGTTGCGGCTGCTACCCAACGCGCCGAGCCTGCTGCTGCCTTGCCCGACCCCGTGTTGCGTATCGAGCCGATGGATGTCACGCGCGGCGGTGGCACACGTTTTCTGGTGATGCAAAGCGTACCGTGGTTGGGCAAACGGGGGTTACAACGCGAGGTGTCCGAGGCCAAGATTGCGCAGGCCGATGGACAGATGGCCGCGACTTGGACCGACTTGGCGAGCCGCATCAAGCAAACCTATGCGATGTATCACTACACTACCGCGAGCGAACGCCTGACACAGCAGACTCTGGATTTGCTCGACAACATGGAACAGATCGTGCAGACCCGTTACGCCAACGGCCTGGCTACCCAACAGGATGTAATTCAGGTGCAAGTGGGAAAAACCCAGTTACGCGGCGAGCTCATCGCCTTGCAAAACGAACACCACCACAGCCATGCCCGCCTCAACGCCCTGCTGTCACGCCCGACGAACGCGTCACTCGCTGATCCAGAACACCTACGCAACATGCCATCGCCTGCGTCCCTCGATGAAACCGCCTTACGGGAACAACTGCTCACGCGTAACCCACAACTGCGCATCGCCGAGGCGGATATTCAAACAGCGGAAAAGAGCCGCGAGCTGAGCTATGCCAAGCGTTACCCCGATTTCATTTTGGGTATCGCCCCCACCCAAAGCGGTAGCGCAATTAAACAATGGGACTTGATGTTGGAGATGAACATCCCCTTGCAACAATCTTCGCGCCGCGCGCAGGAAGGTGAGACTGAGGCGATGCTATCTGCCTCGACAGCACGCAAACAGGCGCTACTCGACCAAATGCAATCGGAACTCTCTGAAGCATTGTCGGCACTGGAATCGGCACGCCGCACTGAATCACTCATTGCCACGCGCCTGCTCCCCCAAGCCGAGTTGACCTATCAGTCGGCACTGGCCGGATACGAAACGGGAAAAGTATCGTTCGGCATGCTCATCGAAGCGCAGAAACAGATCCTCAAAGCCAAACAACAACACCTGCAAGCACAGACCGACATGCAGTTGCGTCTGGCCGACATCGAGAAGTCCCTAGGAGAAGAATGATGAACAACAAAAAATCCATCTCACATGTAGAACCAACCCCCCTCCAACTCCCCCTTATGCGAGCATCCGCTGCGCGGATTGCCTGCTTACCCCGCTTCAGGGGGAGAGCAGAACCAGCTCCTCCCCTGACAAGGGGAGGTTGGGAGGGGTTTAAGCCTTATGGACAATCTGGATTGATGGTAATTAACAACGCCATTCAACTCTTCATTGTCGCTTTACTCCTACTTGGCGTGGCATCCGCAGGCTATTGGTTCGGCTCACAACAAAGTACTAGCGCGCAGAAAACATCCAGCAATACTGAACGCAAGCTGCTGTACTACCGCAACCCGATGGGTTTGGCGGACACCTCGCCCATGCCCAAAAAAGATGCGATGGGGATGGATTACGTCGCCGTGTATGCAGGCGATGAACAAGCCACTGCTTCCGTGAATATCAGCATAGACAAGGTGCAGAAGTTAGGCGTGAAAAGCGAAGCGGCGACCTTGCGTGAATTAAACAGCAGCTTGCGCGTGACCGGTCGCATTGAGATCGATGAGCGCCGCACCTACACCATCGCCCCCAAATTTGAAGGCTGGGTAGAACGGCTGCACGTGAACACCACTGGCCAACTCGTCAGCAAAGGCCAAGCTCTATTCGAGGTGTACAGCCCAGAACTGGTGTCCGCACAACGCGAACAGGTGATCGCTGCACAAGGTTTGGCTGCCATGAAAAACGCAGATGAGGAAGCCAAGCAAAGCATGCAACGCTTGGCTGAAGCCAGTGCCACACGCCTGAAGAATTGGGACATTAGCAATGCCAAACAGAACGGCAACCGCATCACCTACCACGCCAAAGAATCGGGCATCGTGCTGGAGAAGAAAGCCGTGCAAGGCATGCGCTTCATGCCGGGCGAGGTGTTGTATCAGATCGCCGATCTCTCTTCCGTGTGGGTCGTTGCCGAAGTACCGGAGCAAGACATTGGACAACTCCGACTCGGTCGTACCGCGCAAGTTAAAGTCGATGCCTATCCCGATCACATGTTCGACGGCAAAGTCGATTTCATCT
>JAVHQJ010000181.1:0-2498 GCA_036171075.1 Sideroxydans sp.
CACCACGCTGTTTACCGTGCTGGCCAAGATGGAGGATGCTAGCGCAGCCTCGGCGGTCAAGAGCTTCGGCTTTGTCCTCAATCGTTTTGTTGCTCACCTGTTTTTGGCGGCGGCAATGTACTCAAATCGCTGCACAGTAGGCTGTTGTGGTGCGTCGGTTGAGTTACCCCTCCCGTGCCAAAACCACAGGCTTCCAAGGCGCTTTAAATTGATCAAAAAAGTCCGTGTTATCATTCCGTTAGACAAAACGGATGGTGTGGATAATGGCAAGTCTGGATAAAATCTCGGTGCGTAGCCAGGTTGAAAAAATCAGGAAGGATTTCGAGCAGCTTCGCGCTGATGGCAAAGTTACGCCCGAAGTTCAAGCAATCATGAGCAGCATGCTCATGATTATCGAGCTTATCCTCGCCATTTTTTTGGAGCGCACCACCAGGAAGAATAGCGCTAACTCCAGTATTCCGCCCTCGCAAACCGACAAGGACAATTCGTCGCTTACCGATCCGGGCAGCAAAGGCAAAGGTAAGAAGACTGACGGTGAAACGGTGAGGAATCGGCGCACAATCGAAACACTGGCCATCGTGCCGGTCGATTACTGTGATCACTGCGGTGCCGATCTGGGGCAGGTTGCCTGCACCCATGAGCGTCGCACCAAGATCGACATCGTATTCGAGAAAGTCGTCGAACATGTGGAAGTGGAGATCAAGCAGTGCCCCTCCTGCGAACGAGTCATCAAAGGCAAATTTCCGGTGGATATGCCCGGCCCGTTGCAATATGGTCTGGGTGTGCAGGCGTTTATTATCAACCTGCTGGCCTGCCAGATGGTTGCGCTCAAACGCGCGCAAGCTTTGGTTTACGCCATCATTGATGTGGTCATCGCCGAAGCCACCATGTTGCAGTTCATTCTGCGTTTGCATGTCGCACTGGAAAATTGGGAGGCACGGGCAACCGAAAAGTTATTGCTGGAAGCGGTCATGCATGTAGATGAAACCTCGTTGCGGGTCGACAAGACAAATTACTGGATTCATGTGCATTCGGCGGGTGGCATCACCCTGAAAAAATTGCACCGAAAGCGGGGTATGTTAGCCCCAAATGAAAATGTCCGCTTTCTCCCAAGTAGAAATGTCCGCTTTGTTTATTCGCGCAATGTCTTCATGCCTGTAAGCGCAATAGTGCTGCGCTTACAGCCACTCAGGAGCGTATTGCCTTTGCACCGCATCAAGGGTTCGCTTCGCCAGGCTAAAGCCTGCCCTTGACCCGGCTCCAAGGCTGAAAAAACAGGCATTTTCATTTTCAGAAAAGCGGACATTTCTATTTAGCACTGACACACCGAAAGCGGGGTATAAAGGCCATGGAAGAAAATGATATTATCCCGCGATATACGGGCAAGCTTATCCATGATTGCTGGGCATCCTATTTCAGCTACGCAAACTGCGGGCATGGCCTGTGCGGTTCGCACCTGTTGAGAGAACTGACTTTCGTGGTGGAGACCAATCGTTATCGATGGGCGCGCCGGATGAAACGCCTGCTGCAGGCCACCTACAAGCGCGTTTCTGATTGCGAGAAGAAATGCCTTGATGATAAGGAATATGCCCGAGTGCTAAAATGCTATCGAAAAATCCTGGAACTGGGGGCATTGGAAATGCCCGCTATTCCAGATAAGCCAGCAGGAAAACGCGGTAGAATTGCCAAGTCGGACGCACATAATCTGCTGGAGCGGCTGCAAAAACATGAGGCTTCCGTATTGCTCTTCGCCAAAGACCCACTGGTGCCGTTCACCAATAATCGCGGTGAGCGCGACTTGAGAATGAGCAAGGTCAAGCAAAAGGTGTCTGGCTGCTTCCGCTCTGAAATCTATGCCCATGCCTATTGCCGCATCACCAGTTACCTGCAAACCATGGCTTACAAAGGAGTCAATCCCATGATTGCCATTCAAATGGCTTTGGCTGGTGAATTCATTAGGGGGCGAGTAGTTACGATTTTACTATGGGTATGACAGCACATTTAACAGGCAGCTCGGTATCTTTTCGACCGTGCCGGTTAGCTGCGCTGTTCGGCGTCATACTTGGTGTGATGTTTTCTACACCTGTCATGGCCACTGCTCATGAGCCAGTTGATCTCACCGGATTATCCATCGAACAATTGCTGAATGTCGAGGTATCCACTGCCAGCAAATTCTCTCAGAAAATCACCGAGGCACCGGCATCCGTCAGTATAATTACTGCCGCAAACATCAAGGACTACGGCTACCGTACTTTGGCTGATATCTTGCGCAGCGTGCGCGGCTCGTACGTCAGTTATGATCGGAATTACAGTTATGTGGGCGTGCGCGGATATAACCGTCCGGGTGATTATAATGATCGTATCCTGCTGATGATCGATGGTTATCGTACCAATGATGCCGTTTACGATTCGGCCAGCTTTGGCACTGAATTCCCGCTCAATATTGATTTGATTGATCGTGTTGAAATCGTGCGCGGACCGGGTTCATCAATTTACGG
>JAVHQJ010000182.1:0-2494 GCA_036171075.1 Sideroxydans sp.
GTGTGCTGCACACCTCGCAGGCATGGCCTGTTTGACGTATTAATCGGGGTCGGCTTCTCATTGCACTCTCAAACAAATCAAACCCTCCACGCTGGAATGGTTGGCGGTCGCCAAGAACTATGTGGAATATGCCAACGAAGAAGGCAGCTACGACGAAATCCGCGACTATCTGGTCAGCCAAAAACTGACCGGATTGGCAAGGCTGCCATCAGGTCGATTTCGAGCAGCGCGCGTAACACTATCTTTAATATACATGCACTGATCACACGCTATTATCATGTTTGCCTATCCAGTTAAGGGAGCCTCAAAACATCGTGTTTATTATTCCGGTCGGTAACCGGGTAGATTGGAAACGCCCCCCGGTCGTTACGCTGCTGCTTATTTTAGTTAATTGCCTGGTGTTTTTCTTTCTTCAGGCGGGAGATGATCGCCAGGATGCAAGGGCGACGAACTATTACTATTCGTCCGATCTGCCGGATTGGGAGTTTGCTCGTTATGTGGGATACCTTGAGCAAAATGATCGGGCCACCGATTCGACTCAATTCGAAAAGCTCAGCAAGAAACGAGATGAATTCGCACTGTTCGCTATAGAAAATGACGCGAAGTTTATGCGGGAGTTGCATGCAGGGCACATCGTTACCGCTCAGGCGACCGAGTTCGCCGACTGGTCAGCGCAGCGCGACAAATACGAATCCTTGCGTTCTTTTACCCGCCGTTATGTCTATCAGGTAGACAACCCCAGCCTGCTCACCGCATTCACCTCCGCTTTCTTGCATGGTGGTTTCGACCATCTGTTTGGCAATATGGTGGTGTTGTTTCTGGTCGGATTTCTGGTCGAAAGGGTGATCGGCAAAGCGCTGTTCGCGTTGGCATACGTCGTCTCTGTCTATGCGGCCGTCTTTATGTTCGGCTTGACCGCACAAGGCTATAATTTGCTGGGTGCTTCCGGCGCGATTGCGGGAGCGATGGGTCTGTACTCGGTTATTTTCGGGCTGAGAAAGATCGATTTTTTCTACTCGCTGGGATTTTTCTTTGACTACGTTCGTGCGCCTGCCATTGCGTTGCTACCCCTATGGCTGGGTAATGAGCTGTATCAGTATTTAAGCGAACAAGGCGCGCACGTTGCCTACATGGCGCACTTTGGGGGCTTGCTCTGCGGTGCCATGATGGGTGTGCTGTATCGTTTGCTGCGCCCGACCCTGATAGAGCGGTATCACGGAGCAGTCGAAAGCGATGAAATGGACAGCAAGATGTTTCAGCGCGGGATGGACTATCTGAGTGCGATGGAATTTAAGAAGGCACTTTGCGAATTCAAAGCGCTGCAAGAAAAATATCCGCATGACACAAACTTGGCATTACTTATTTTTCGCGCGGCGAAGTTTGAACCGGCTGGCGAGGATTATCATCGTGCCGCGCTAAGCTTGCTTGCATTGGATGCGATGGATGCTGCCACATCCGAACAGACGCACAGTGTTTTTCACGAATACCTGAAGTGTGCAAAACCTGCTCACAGGCTGGAACCTGACCTCATCGTAAAATTGGCGAAGCGTTTTGCAGTCACAGACCGCTGTGATGACGCTGAAAAATTGGCGAATTGGTTGCAAAATTCCGCACCACAACATAGTGAATTACCCGCTGTGCTGCTGGTGCTGGCGAACGGCTTTTATCGTGAAAAACGTAAGGACAAAGCCAAGTCAATTCTTCAATCCATCATCCGCAACTATCCCCACACTAAAGAAGCAGAAGGTGCGGCTGGCATGTTGCGTCTGAATTAGCCAATGGCAGCGACCCTGACTAGTGTTTCCATGTATTGACGCGCATCAGCGGCAAGCTGGTGATCGGGGAATTCGGTTTGCAAGGTGTGCAATATCTGTATCGCTTGCTGGTTCTTCTGAAAATGTTCACTGAGTAACTGTGCCGTGAGCAGATACACGGACGGGATATGCGGATGTCCGGGATATTTTCTATCAAAATCGGTGAGCAAATCGAGGGCAAGCTTTGGGCGTTTTGCCACGCCTGCGGCGGATGCCAAATCATATAGTAGATAAGCGTCTTGCTGCTTGAATTCCGGGTCTAACTTCAGCCACTGTTCACACAAATCCAACGCCTGAAAAAATCGCTTTTCAGCCACCAGCTGAGCAATAAACTCACGAGCATGGTTCATTGCCAATTTGTGCTTGCCCGTCGCTGACAACAGTTTTTGATAGCGTTCATTAAGATCGATATTGTCTCCTCGAACACATAGCTCATCACGCAACAGTTCAAGCGCAGTTTCATGGTGACCGTCCGCTATCAACGAACTCAAACGTGTCAACATCTGATTATTGCGACTGCCAGGCAACGTATTGGCCTCCATTTTCTCGAAGCTCACCGCCGCATGCGCACCAAGCACCTCATGATACTGATAGATTACGTAACCAATTAGGTGGGAAGCGATGAGTATGAAGTAGAACACCACAAAGCTCGACAACGGAAACACCAGCCATGAGTGCAT
>JAVHQJ010000183.1:0-37700 GCA_036171075.1 Sideroxydans sp.
GACGTGATCCTAGACTCTCCAGAATGGGGGCGCATCTAGACTGCATGAGTGCCTGGTGCTTAGCTGAGAGAGAAGATTTCTTGACGAGCATGAACTCGCGGAAAACTGGTTCTAGAGTTCTTCCAGCTGGTACAGGGGAGGGGTCGAATTCCTCTCGGAGTCGACGTGCTTCGAATAGTCCTATTTCAGGATAAACGCCGAGAGACTTAAGTTGCTGTTTTCCATTCAATCGATAAGCCAGTCGCCACCACTTGGATCCGTTTGGACGGACTTCGATGTACATGCCCCCGCCATCGGAGACCTTGTACGGTTTTTCCCGTGGCTTAAGGCCTCTGAGCTTGGAATCGGTCAATTTGTTGGTAACTGCCATGTTAGTACCGTCTTGAGAAATGGGTTACCAACAAAGTTACCATCAGAGGGGTGCAATACACAACAACGACGTGCAACAACAAAAATGCCCGGGAGGGCATTTTGAGCATGTTTTATATGGATTTTTTTGATTTTTGCAGCGTTCTGAAACAACGTGCAACTGAATAGTGGCGTCCCCAACGAGATTCGAACTCGTGTTATCGCCGTGAAAGGGCGGTGTCCTAGGCCTCTAGACGATGGGGACTGCGGTGCTACATTTTCTTTTTGGTGGAGATAAGCGGGATCGAACCGCTGACCTCTTGCATGCCATGCAAGCGCTCTCCCAGCTGAGCTATACCCCCCAGGGTGCCCCCGAAAAGAGCGCGCATTATAGTGATGAGACCCTACCTTGTAAAGCAACTCATCAAGTTTTTTTAGAGAGACATTTCTCGATGCGAGCTAGCACCATTTCTCGCGTGAATAAAACCACCAAAGCATCAACAGAAGGGGCGTGTGTTTGTCCTGTCAAAATCACACGCAAGGGCATAGCGAGTTTGGGCATTTTCAAATTATGTTGGGTGATAACTTCTTTAATCGTTGCGCTAATGGCGCTGGTTTCCCATGCAACCGTGGCGATTTTTGTAGCGAAATCTTGCACAGCGGGAATGGATTCCGCAGTGAGTTGAGCGTCTAGCAATGCAGAATCTGGGGTGACGTCGGTGTAAAAAATTTCTGCCGCAGTCGCCAGTTCATTCAATGTGGAAACGCGCTCTTTATACAAGCCCACGATGGCTGCAAGTGATGGCGTATCGCTGACCTTGATGCCACGCGCTTCAATACGGGGGAGCACTCTGGCTGCGAGCTCGTCGTTGTCCATTTGCTTCATGTAGAGATTGTTCATCCAGCGCAATTTCTCGGTGTTGAATTGCGCGGCCGAAGGGGTGATGTGGTCGAGGTCAAACCATGCGCAGAACTGCTCGACGGTGAACACTTCATCATCCCCATGCGACCAACCCAAGCGTGCGAGGTAGTTGATAACAGCTTCGCGCAAGTAGCCTTCCTCGTCGTACTGCATCACGCTGACCGCGCCGTGACGCTTGGACAGCTTCGCGCCATCGTCCCCCAGAATCATGGAGAGGTGTGCGTAGTTGGGCACGGTCGCGCCCAGTGCTTTAAGGATGTTGATTTGACGCGGCGTGTTGTTCACATGGTCGTCGCCGCGAATAACTTGCGTGATACCCATATCCCAATCATCCACCACCACGCAGAAGTTATAAGTGGGCGTGCCTTCAGAGCGGGCGATGATGAGGTCGTCGAGTTCGGCATTGCTGAATTCGATGTCGCCCTTGACCATATCTTTCCAAGCCACCACACCATCAGTTGGATTTTTGAAGCGCACCACCGGCGTAATGCCAGCGGGAATCGCAGGTAAGGTCTTGCCCACTTCAGGCCGCCATCTGCCGTCGTAACGCGGCTTTTCCCCACGTGCACGTTGCGCTTCTCGTAACGCATCTAATTCGGCGGGGGAGGTATAGCAGTAATAGGCCGTCCCTTCAGTCAACATCTGCTGAATCACCTCCTTGTAACGCGGCATACGTTGCATCTGATAAAACGGACCTTCGTCGTAATTCAATTCCAACCAGTTCATACCATCCAAAATCGCTTGTACGGCTTCGGGCGTGGAACGCTCAAGGTCGGTGTCTTCAATACGCAAAATGAATGTTCCGCCATGCTTGCGTGCGTAGGCCCAAGAGAAGAGGGCGGTGCGAGCGCCGCCGATGTGCAAATAGCCAGTTGGGCTGGGAGCGAATCGAGTACGAACTGTCATGGTGATACTTTCTAAATGAGGGGCGTTAAGGCCAATTTCGGAGGCGCGCATTTTACGTCAGAAGGTTTGCCGCGATAAAGAAATTGACCCGTTTGAGAGTGCTATGCTTAAATTCGCACCCTCCAATGGGGAGGTTAGCTCAGGGGTAGAGCGGTCGCCTCACACGCGACAGGTCACAAGTTCGAAACTTGTACCTCCCACCAAATTTAGAACACTCATACCTTTTTTAGCCCAAATCCACCCAAACCTCATACTCTTCAAAGAACGCAAAAGACTGATACATCTTCACATGGTTCGGCCAGCGATATTCCATGGCACGTAATTGGGGGTTGTAGATGGCGGTGTAAAGCGTGCCGAAACCTTGTGCATAGTTGGTGGCGAACAAGGGGTTGAACTCGAATGAGTTCACGAACGATTCGACGCTACTCAGCGGATCATTCAGTCTGGACATAATGAACTGCTGACGTTCGTAAGAACGCGAGAACATGGCGTAGTTGGTTAGCTCGAAATCACCTTGGTGGTTCACTGCCAGTGGTTTGTAGGTGATCTTCGGCGCGGAGAACGGAGTCAATTCAACGGTGCGTACTTGGCCGTAAGCATCTAGCAATGTGATGTTGTAAGCCATGTGTGCTGGCACGCGACACAACACTTTCACTGCCTCATCAACCGTGGTGCAAAACTCAAGAACGTAGCGCAGGATGATGGGGATGCCGAATCCTTCAGTGACACTTTCTTGGCCGCCGAATGCTAACGATACGGATAAGCCGTGTTCGTTCATGCCGTCTAGCACTCCCCATAGACAGTCGGTCGATGCGATGACTTGGGTATCGTGCCAGCGCGTTTTCATGATGCGGCCTTCACAGAACTCGGGTGCGTAATCGTAGTTGCGCACCAAGGTTGGCGTGTAACGTGTCCATACGGCTTGCGAGCATCCTGAGAGATAAGGTGCGGGGCAATAGAAGCTCAATAAGCGCGCATCATTCGCATCTGCATGGGTAAGCGCGATGAGGTGTTCCCACAAAGGGACCATCTCAGGCATGTAGGTCTGCATCGCATCTCGGCATTCTTGTAATCCCGGACGCTTGAGTTCACCTTCACTCGCGAACCAACGGCGATAAGCTGGAATGGTCGCGTGGTAATGCGTTAGCCACTTTTTGTCGGGATAGGCTTCTTCCACGGCGTGGTAACGTTTTTGCGAATAGAAGTTCATTGCTCACGCCCACTTTTTACGTTGGCAGGATTGTTGGCAAGTTCAACTGCCGAACGCTCTATTTGGTTAAGTGGACGATATTGAAACTGTTGTTTCAGCGCGCGTACCCATTGGTCTCCCACGTCATTCAACTGTCCCTTCGCATCGCGGATCACTTGGTTCAAGAACAGGATGGCTAGATCGCCGCCGTGATAGGCATAGTCGCCCTGAGGCATGATGCGCAAGATGTAAGCCTCATTGGCAGCCATGGCTTCACGTCGGGATACGCCCGCTTGCTTCAGCGACAACTGTCCATCACTTTCCATCACATAAACGCCAGAGACAGGTGCATGCGTGACAACGGTGAGGGGGGCGTCGGTATATTTCAGGATCACTTGTGCCGCAGTCCCCGTCGCGCCTTGGGTCAATACCGATTGGTTGAAGGTGTTCACATCCAAGCTCAGTTCGACGTTGGTGTCGTATTCCAGCAGGTGGAAGAGGAACAAGGGAATGTGTGTGGTGCTGAAGTCGGATAGGTTGGTCATCGCACTGATGCCGGTGATGCGAGCATTCAATTCACCTAGGTAGACCTCTCCATTATCCAAGTCGATGAGATAGTCCAACTCGAAGTATCCGCGATAGCCGCGCTGATACAAGGCGTCACCCATGGCTTGGGTCTTTTGCAAAACTTGTTTGCGGATGTCAGCCGTGAAGGCTTCTTGATAAAGCTCATTACCGCACCATCCACCGGCATACGGGGTGAGCGACGGAATGCCGATCAGCTCGGTGAGCAATGGCCCGACGAAGGTGCCCCAACGGGTGGCGCAGGCTTCGATAGCCGTGCCAGTGCAATTCACCCAACGCATCACTTTGACTCGATCTTGTGATTCGATCTCGTCTGCCACGGCTTGATAGTCGGCCTCGTTGGCAATGAAATAGGTTGTCTTGCCGGAATCGCCATAGGCACTTTGCACCACCCAGCGTGAGCCTAAGTTCGCTTGTTGAGCGATGCGTTGTAGCTCTGGATAGGAGGCGATTTTTGTTAGGACATTGGGAACACTGAGCACGCCCGCTTTGTTGCCGATCTCGGTGGTCACGATCTTGCTGTCGATCTCGCGTACTAGGCTGTTTTTAGGCAAGAAGATGTCCAGCCCCATCTCGGCGCACATGGCTTCGATCTTCTCATCGAAGAACAGAAAGACAGCGTGACCTTTTGTGCCTTTTTGTTGCGCGACGTGTGTGCGCACAGAGGCATTGTTCAATAGATAGGTGTTGATATCTTCGATACCTTGGAACACCTGTGCATGGTCGTCGGCAACCAACAGCACGTGAGGATGCTTTCCATCGAAACAGTCGATGAGATTGATGTTGAGCCAGTTTCGCACCCAGTCGTGCATCCCCATCATGTTGAAGTTGCTGGCACTGATGAAGTAGACAGGAACATCGTTCTCCGCGAAATGACGTTTGATGTCAGCTATCGAGGCCAGCGTCTTTTTCGGTGAGGGAGTCATGCTTGATCCTTAGTTTGATTGCGAGTGATGTTATCTAGATGCGATTGGCGGAACACTTTGAAACCGTGCGTGAAATTGTAGCCATGTATCTCCTTCACTTTGATGTGTTGGAAATATCGCAATATTTCAGTGGTAATGATCTGCCCCGGTACGATGACGGGGAAACCTGGTGGGTACGGTGTCACAAAGCTGGCTGACACCCAGCGCTTGCCATTCGTCACTTGTTGCATGGTCTCTGAAGACAGCGGCACGAACTCTATGTTGTTTTCATCGATACCTTGGTAGTGAGCAGTACGCATATCACTGGCCGGGTAGTCGCTATCCGAGAATGGCATGAATGCGGGGTGGAACAAGCGCTTCTCGGGGAGTGGAATGGAGGCTTCGAAGTGTGGCGTACCCACACGAAGTCTACGTTCTACTTGGAATTTTTCGGCCATCTCATGCAGCACATGCAACAGATAGTCGATAGATGCTTGGGTCGCACCGATGTTGATCAGGAAAAGCACCGTATGGCGCGAAGACTTATTCACTTGAATGTCGTAGCGAGTCATCAATAGTTGGCGGAAGCTGCTGCCGTCCAAGCCTGACTTGCTCACGTTGAGCGTAACGCGAGTGGGGTCGATGGAGAAGTCGGAGTCTCCCCAGTTTGAACTCAACTCGGCCAATTCGGATTGGCCTTGCGCCATGCGCTGGGCGCGATAGCACTGTGGAATCATCTCCTCATCACCTAGTACCTCGAAGTAGGGCTTGAGTAAGGTCGATTCACGGATGCGCTTACGCAACTGTAGCGACAACAAAATGGTCTTGCGTACCAATGAAAAACCTTCAAGTGCCGCTTGTCTACGTGCGATGTCGAGCGAGGCGATGATTTGATAGTTAGGTGAGGTCGATGTGTAGATGCGGAAAGCATCAAAGAAGCGCGCTTGATCGAAGCGCACATCTGCCACATGGATCATCGAAGCTTGGCGGAACGCGGACAAGGTCTTGTGGGTGGACTGCGTTGCATACACGCGCAGCTGTACCAAATTAGGGTCGGGATACAGCGTTTGCTGCCACTTAGATTCGTCTGGGTTGGCGATAAAATCGGCAGACCATTGCGCGTAGAACTGGTGATACTCAAAACTCTGCATACGCTGGCGCAGTTTGTTCACGGCAGTCATGGCGGTGCGGCTATGGTAGAGCGGATGGAAGTGTGCGAAAGCGAACCATGCTTCATCCCAATGGATGATGACATCTGGCTTGATCGCCAATATCTCCATCATGAAATGTTCGGTGTTATAGATCAGTCCGTCGAAGGTCGAGTTGGTGAGCGTGATCTGTTTGAGCTTATGCAGCCGACCGTGTTTCTTCAAATCCAACATCACGGCTTTGATCTGAGCTAGGTCGATGCCTCCATACAAGTCATAGTCAACCAGAGGATAGGTCTCTAGGAAGATGGGGTAGGCACCGGTCAGCATCACGCCATAAGGGATGGACTTATGACAATCGGCAGAGATGAGCACGATGTCGCCCGGCGCTAGATTCGCCTGCATCACGATCTTGTTCGAGGTCGATGTGCCATTGGTCACGAAGTAACTGGAGTCCGCACCGAAAGTTTCTGCAGCTTTGATGTGTGCTTGTTTGATCGCGCCAGTCGGTTCTAGCAGCGAGTCGAGGCCGCCCTGAGTCGCGGAGGTTTCTGCGAGAAAGATGTTGTCGCCGTAGAAATCCAACATGTCGTGTATCCATGGCGAGTCTTTGATCGAAGCGCCACGCGAAAGTGGTAATGCATGGAACACCCCTTTGGGCTGGCGGCTATAGGCTTGCAGGGCATCGAAGAACGGTGTCGAAAAGCGATTACGCACGCCGTTCAAGATCGCTGAATGTAGATCGTGGAACGGATCGACATGGAACAGTACGCGATCAAAGTAGTTGCGAATATGGAAAGGTAACTCGGCGGCTGACTGCTCGCTGATCAGGTAGTGATCTACCTCTGGGCGCATGTGGCGAATGCTGTTGCATAGATTCACTTCCACACTATTCAATGGATTGATGGGCGGCGTATTTGCGATGAGAGCCTTGCTGTAATGCGCGAAGATGGGAGCGGATGCCAAGGTCGATGCATTGATGTGATTTAGGTATACACACGCTTGAATGTCGCTATTGGCTAGCACTGCGGTCAAAGCATCTTCGGCTGAATCGACAAAAACGATGTCGTAGATGAATTCATCATGTGCCGTCTTGAATGCAGCAAGATGTTGTCGATACAGCATCTCAAATTCATCCGGCAAGGGATGGACTATGAGCACTTCAAAATAGGGCTTGGCAGCGCTGACCGCAGTGGCACGCAGCTGATTGTCATCGTGCAACATCGGTCTATCCAACTGCTCCAGATTGGTCTGAAAAGGACTGAACACCTGCTGGCGATAACGCTCACTTTTGAGTTGATACATGCAGTTGTTCACCAACTGGGTCGCCAGGGTAAAGCGCTGTTGCTCCAGATAATGCGTGAGTCGAAGTAACACGCCGCGCCCTGGATAAGTCCAGAACCTATCCACCTGCCAAAGTTGAGTGAAGGCCGAGTTGAAGTCATCAACCGCAAATGGAACAACATTGGCCGCAGCGGCAAGCGCATGCCAAAGTTCGTCGCGTTTATGCTTGAGGTCAAAGCTGTCCATTGGGTTCTTCTTATTTTTGTTCGATGTAGGCGATGGCTTCCAAGTGACCTGGATAGCGTGACAACACGGCACGATAGGTCGTTACTGCTGCCGTGCGATTATTCAGCCATGCTTGGGCGCGAGCCAAATAGACATAGGCGGAGGCGTCCGAAGGATAGCTGGTGACCAACGCCATTCCTGCTTTTTCCATAGCAGCCCAATTACGTTGACCTTCGAGTGCGATAGCGAGTCTGAGTAGACCCGTGTAATTATTTGGCGACAATTCCAAGGCAGCACTGGCGTTCTGTTCCGCTTCGCGCCAACGTTTTTGTGCGAGTAGTGGCAGCGTGACGCCTAGGCGAGCATCAATAGAACGACTATTGCGTTCGCTTGCAAGACGATACTCACGGATAGCGTCGTTGTAATTGCCTTGCAGATAGAACAACCAGCCACGGCGCAGGCTCTTCAGTTCGGCATCCGCACTGTTGGCAGAGATGGCGTCGAGTGCGGAGACGGCATCGGCATATTTGCCTGCGGTCTCGAATTGGTAGGAGAGTTGCCATGGGTCTTGTTGAGCGTTGGCAGTGGTAGCGAATAGCAGCAGTGAAGCGAAGAGGGCGGTCAGGGTGGATTTCATTTCAGGCTCCTTGGTTAAATGGATTGATTTTTGATACTGAAAAACTACCAGTTCGTCGAGAAGCTGGCATAGCCCACGTTCAACTTGTAGTTGTTATTGAGCGTGACGTTTTGGAAGCGGCTCTGTCCGAGTACAACCAATAGATGGGAGGCTTTCGTAACGTTCCATGCAAACGCCAATGAGGCTGCGCTCTTATGAATATCGGACAAATTTGCGACCGACTGCGCATCCATATCCACTGCATAGAGACGATCTCCGCCAGCTACGCTTAAAGTGACAGAGCTTGGGACAAGAGCCGACTGTGAAGCAAAAAAATGCGTCAGCTTGGCATCTAGGGCTTGGGTGCTAGTGCGGTTAGCGGCGCGCGCAGGATTAAGTCCGCTAATTAAATAGGCGCGCAACTGCACCCAGTCTGAGCCGTTGTTGAGCGCGAAGCCGATGGTCGGCGTGAACTGATTTGCCGTGAGTTGATTTTGATAGCGCGAAGCGGCAAAGCCTAGATCGGCATAGAGCATCGCATCGTTCGACAACCAACTGACTTGAGGCGCCAAGGCGCTCACGTTATTGGTATCGCCGCTCGTATCGTTGTTGGTGATGCGATGCGCATCAACACGCAGCGTCACCTTGCCCGGAATTGCATCGAGCCAATAATGCAACTTGCCGGAAAGCAACAGGTTGTTCTGGTTCGTGCTCGTCGATCCTTTCATGCTGATTTGTGTTTTGCTTAATCCAAGCGCTACGCCACCTTGCTCAAGGTAATCAGCACCTACTATTAATCCTGTTTCGGAAAGCTGTTTGCGGAGGACGGAGCCGCTGTAACTGCCTTGAGTGAGGCTTGCTGATGTGTTTGCATACCAAGAGTCCGCTTGGGCGGCGTGGGTGATGAATAGCAACGTTATCAGTGCGAGCTTGAGCCCTCCGAGCTTTAACGTCCATTGCTGATTAGATGTCATGTTGGTGCGAGCTTGCTGGCGAGGGGATTTCACCAGCAAGTTGTCTCCAATAGTCCGCGCACGACCTGCTGAATTTTTATGGGGGAATAAATTTTTCATGCTCGATTTCCAATGGAAGTTGAAAGGTACAAAGGCGTTTCCCATCCAGGCACACCGATGTCGGCGCGTTGAAAGGTACTGGTGGCTTGGAAGGTGTAATGAACTTTATCTACCTTTGCGGTGAGATAAGTGCAACCGAGTTGGGGCGCGATGAAGGCACCGGTCTCGACGGTGATGCCTGTCACCTTCTGACGATGTTGTGCGGTCTGATTCCAGGTTTGCGTTGTGGCATCCCAGCGGCGTTGGTAGTGACTTTGCGCAGCCGATGCCCACGGCCAAACCCATACTGATAAACATTTCGCCACGGTGTGTGGCAATAGCCGAGCTGGGGTGTATCTGTCTTGCCAGTGTTCAACTTGATAAGAGACGGGCGTATATCCACACGCTAGCAGCCATAAATCAAGGTAGGGATCAGTGGTGTCATCGCGCTCGTAACAGGCAAATACCGACCACGTCGATTCTGCGATACAGCGTCCACCCGTACTCGAAATCAAGGCGATTCTGCCTTGTTCATCGACCTCGCAATGAACGCTCCAGCTAGTACTCGGATTTTCATTGTGTGCCACGGTATAACGAATGCCGCGCCCTGCGAATAAATAAAACGGGCGCACGTCGCCTGCCACCGCACTCACTACAGTGGCTGATTCTTCTGGCACCACGGCTAACTCGTAGCGCGGCTCGGTGTTTTGTTTTGCAACCAATACGCTGGCTAAATGGAAGGGCAGGGTAGCTGCGCCCGCTTCATCACTGGCTTGTAGATGCAGGTGAATGTGCGGCTGTGGTGAACGTCCCGAGTTGCCGCAGTTGCCAATAAAATCGCCAGGTTTGACCCATACCCCAGGAAGCACGCAGATCGAGCTTGGCTTGAGGTGGGCGATGAGGGCAAACTGTCCGTTATACAAACGGATGATGACGAAGTTACCCCAGTTGGCTGCCATGTTGACGGTGCCCGGTGTGTTATCGGGAACGTCGTTCACGATACGCCACACTTGACCATAGGCGGGAGACAGCACAGGTAGGTTGTAGCAATAGAAATCATCCAGACGATTGCCTTGGTTGGCGAAACTCTTGTCACTTTTCATCACAATGAAATCGAGCGCATGTTTCCACAGCCCACGATGAGTATGTGCACCCGAGAAACCTTGTGACACCGTCCACACACCCATGAAAGGAAGTGCCAGTGCTACGCTGGACGGACTGCCGACACGAGCGAGGCTAATTTGAGTGCGCTCATAAGTTCGTTCTGGCGCATCCGGCATGTTCAGATTAAAGCGCGAGGAGATGCGGTTGTTACGCACAGCGGCATACAACACAAACCATGCGGCGATGACGAAGGGCGCGGAGAACGGCAGCAGATGCGCCACATCAAGAATGCGGCCTAGCGCAAGCGCAAGCCATGCAGCCATCACAGCTGCTAATACCGCCAAGGCGGCAGTAAGGAACGACGGCGTAGCGAACAGTCCCCCCACTAGCAGGGCAGCCAAAATAGCATTGCTGTCCCACGCGGAAGTAGCCAAATGTTCGGGCGCTGCACCGAGTTGTTTAAGGAAAAGCAAAGCCGCTGAGTAGCCCATCAGCGCCAACAAAACGTAGTAACGCGAGAATGCGAAAATCACCGCAAGAATAAACAGCCCGACGAAAGGATTGGGAATGAAATACAGATTGCCTATCGCGCTGAGGAATTTATCCACTTGCGTGCCGAGTAGTTCGGGTGGGGCTGAATACGGATTGAAGTGCAGCGTCGAGAAGCTGCTACCCGCAGCGGCGGTGAGCATGGCAACGATAACGAAGGGTAAGCTGAGGATAGGAAGTTTTATAAGCGACCAAGATAGCCGCCCGAGTGCAACAGTTAACCAACCCGCAAAGATGCCGCCCAAAACTGCGAGTATCACTACGCTGATACCCACCACCCATACATGAGCGACGAACAGCCCAATCAACAAGCCATTGAATACGCAAACGGGGCGCTCCCCTTTGTCGGCCCCAGCAGCTTGTCCTGCATACCAAGCACTGATCGCCCCGAGCAATCCGATGCATCCAGTGCTTGGGTCAAGAAAGGTCAGCAAGGCAAGTGCGGCCCCCGCCTTGCGTGAGGGCACCATCGAGACCCAAGCGAAACCGCGCGCGATTTCGTCAAGCATCATAAAAAGATGTCGCTGCAAAATATAAGGCATGGTCAGAAAAGGCAGTTTCATGTGAGGGCGCATGGCGTTCAACGTGGATCAGGCTTGTATGATTGATGCAATGAATTAATCTTACCGCTAATGGTGCATTCTCTTAGTTACACTTCTGTAATCCAGAGGGATTGAGCGTCGGCGATGTGGCCGACGCTGTGACTCAATTATTTGCTGGGTTCATCCTGCGGGCGGGGAGAGTGCTCTGGTCGTGCAAATAAACCTTTGGGGGAATTCACACAAATAGCCGCCACTTTCTCTCCATTAGGGAGGGCGTGTTGAATAGCGGCACCTTCCGACTTTCCTTTACAGTCATCAAACGCGCTGGGAGGCGGTTCGTGACGAGCTTGCGCTGGAGGTGGGCAAGGAAATTTGTCCGTCGTGTCGTGGGAAGTGCTGGCGGCTATGGCAGAGAGGGATAAAACAGTGAATGAGAGTCCGACAAAGAGGCGGGGTGTGAACATGATATTTACTCCTTCATGGATTGAATGGATGTGTGCGAGACACGCTGCGCATTAAATCGGGGTGAGATAACAAAGTGCCCTGCGCTTGAATTAAATTTTTGTAATGATTGGTTTGAGCGTATTGCGGTACGCTGAAAAAAGTTTAGGTGGATACCATGAAGATATTGCTGATTGAAGATGAACAACGCATTGCCGATTTCGTGTGTGCAGGTTTGCGTGAACAGAGCTTTGTGGTTGAGCATTGTCTTGATGGGAATGAGGGTTATGCACGTGCCAGCCAAGGCGTGTATGACGTGATTGTGCTGGACATTATGTTGCCAGGGCGTGATGGCCTGTCGATTCTGAAAGGCTTGCGTCAGGCGGGCAATGCCACGCCAGTGATATTGCTCACCGCCCGAAATGAATTGGATGATCGCATTGATGGGTTGAATCTAGGGGCAGACGACTATTTGGCGAAACCCTTCTTTGTCGAGGAATTGATCGCGCGCATCCACGCCATGCTGCGGCGTATTTCGGGAGAGCGTCAAAACGTATTAGCGGTGGGCAATCTGAAGTTGGATCGCATCACGCGCGAAGTATCATGGGCAGGGCAGTCTGTCGATTTGACAGGGCGCGAGTTTAATCTGATTGAATATCTGATGCGTTCGCCAGGGCGCGTGTTCACGCGAACCCAGATACTCGAACATGTGTGGGGTTACGATTTTGATCCCAGTACGAATGTGGTGGATGTATGCATCCAGCGCATCCGCAAAAAAATTGCCAGCCTCGACAAAGACGAGGCTGAAGCCTCACCTATTGAGAGTGTGCGCGGTGTGGGTTATCGCTTTCACAAACCGGGAGTCGAAGCGTGATCTTAAAATCCTTTCGTTTAAGGCTAGCGTTACATGCTGCACTGCTGTCCGGTGTTGCGCTCATGGGCTTCGGTGCATTCGCATGGTGGGTGGTGTATGACATCAAGGTCAGGCAAGTAGAGATTGATGTTATCTCTAACGCCGAACGCGAGTCTCACCGAATGATGCCTGCTGAAGTGTGGCGCGATTTTGGAGAGACGGCTCTGCCACGATTGATGAGTTCGCGCGAACCGCGTCAGCTTTTATTTTTAGTTGAAGATATAGCGGGAGAGGTCATCTACCGTTCACCGCATTGGCCTTCCAATATTGATGCTGCAAAGTTTGCGTGGACTACAGTAGCGCAACCGCCAAAGCTGGGGGCGATGGAGCAGCGAGGTTTTATGTCGGCTTCCCCTGAAGGTATGGGGCTAGGCAGGCCTCTCTTACGTCCTGACGATATTCATTTTGATCGACCACCACACCCTCAGGACTTTTTGCCGCATGATCCGTCTGAAGGCAGGTCGGATGAATTGCGTGCAGGCCAATTACCCCGCCCTCGGTCAGCCTTGCAGACGCTCAAAATTGAAGGTGCCGAATGGAAAATAGGATTGGCTACTTCGCAATATTCACGTGTCGCCATTGCCTTTGATCTGGCGGCGGTCAAAACGGATATGGGCGTAATTAGGAATGGCTTCTTGTTTGCTGTGCCTTTTGCCTTGGCATTTATTGGATTGGGCGCATGGTTTGTATCCGCACGCGCGCTCAATCCTATCAGGCGTTTGAATCGATCCCTCCAGCACGTCACCGCGCAAGGGCTTGACCATCGCATCACTCTTGGTGGCGAGGATACAGAGTTCGCCGAATTGATACGCGGCTTTAATGCGATGCTGGAACGGCTAGAAAAGAGTTTCAAACAAGCCTCGCGTTTTTCCGCCGATGCGGCGCACGAATTAAGGACCCCCCTCACCATCTTGCAAGGTCAGATCGAACGCGCGATGACACAGGTAGAAGCTGGCTCGCCAATGCAGACCACCCTAGGCACGATTTTGGATGAGGTCAGGCGGTTGTCATCCATTTCGCGCAAACTCTTGCTGTTGTCACAGGCTGATGCGGGGCGCTTACGCTTGCAGCGGACACAAGTCAATCTTTCAGTCGAGCTTGAAGGGCTAGTAGAAGATGCCAAGATGATGGCCTCCGATCTGACGATAAGCAGTGAAATCATGCCTGAGTTATGGGTTAATGCAGATGGTGATTTGCTGCGACAAGTCTTGGTTAATCTCATTAGCAATGCGCTCAAATACAATATCGGGGGCGGCTGGATGAAAGTGTTAGCGACTCAATCGAATGACAAAATCAGCGTCGTTGTGAGCAATGCCTGCAACGCTATTCCGCTAGAGGCGATAGATAAAATATTCGAGCGCTTCTATCGAGTCGATTCCGCACACAATCGTAACGTTGAGGGAGTGGGGCTGGGACTTAGTTTGTCACGCGAGATTGCAAGAGCACACGGAGGGGAGTTGAGTCTATTAACTAGCGCACAGCCCAAAGTTGAATTCATACTTACGTTGCCGCCACCAATCCCAGCCGACACCAGAAAGTCAGGTTGAATTGCAGACTGGATTTATATTGATTGCACACAAGGGGAGTTGCGAACCCAGTAGCGCACCCCGTTTTTGATTTTTTAGCTGAAGCGTTAATTGACTTGATTCGGTTTGAACTTGGCCGCCAACACTTTCCCACCCCGCGCACGTTTTCCAAAATAACTCTGCAAATTATCGCCATACAGTTTTAGCGTGTGTTCGCGTGCCCCTGTTGTGCCGCTCACTTCAAGCTTGGCTTGGTTGATGACATTAACGGCTGTCAACGTTTCCTCTTCCGCCAAACCCATCACAATCACGCCTTTGCCACCGCTCTGCAGGTGCTTCATCTCACTCAACAGGAACATCAACAAGCGGCCATCGCTTGATGCAGCGGCCACAACAGATTGTGCCGTTGGGGTGTAGGTGACGGGTGGCAGGATGGCTTCTTTTTCTACGCTGATGAATTGTTTGCCGGCCTTGTTGCGGCCCACCATGTCGCCCAAGGTGGCAGTGAATCCATAACCTGCCGAGGTGGAGATGAGCACGGCTTGATCTGCTTTACCGCAAATCACGTGTGCAATCTTGGCGCCACTGGCGAGCTCGATAAGAGTGGCAAGTGGTACGCCGTCGCCCCGTCCTGACGGGAATTGTGCGATGGGAATGCTGCATGCGCGGCCGTTATCGCAGATGACGATGCAATGGTCGGTGGTGCGGCATTCAAACTTGGCGAGTAATCCATCGCCATCTTTGAAGGGTAAATTGGTGAGATCAAGGCCGTGACCTTGGCGCGTGCGTCCCCAATGTTTCTTGGAGATGAGTACGGTGACAGGCTCATCCACTACCGTGTTGACGGGGGCGGCACGTTGCGATTCTTGAATCAAAGTGCGACGTTCATCCCCAAAGGTTTGCATGTCTGCATCAATTTCAATGGCGACTTGTTCGCGCAGGGCGCTCTCTTTTGAGAGCAAGCGGTTGAGGTCTTTGCGCTCTTTGTCGAGTTGTTTGATTTCTTTCTCGATGCGAATACCTTCCATACGCGCCAATTGGCGCAGACGGATTTCCAAAATATCTTCGGCTTGGCGGTCGGACAATTCAAAGCGTGCGATCAAGGCCGCTTTAGGATCGTCGGATTCGCGAATGAGGGCGATGACTTCGTCCAGATTCAAAAACACCACCATGCGTCCTTGCAAAATATGCAGGCGATCGTTGACTTGCATCAAGCGATGTTCACAGCGGCGGCGCACGGTAGCTAAACGAAAGCTGACCCACTCACGAATGATTTGCGGCAGGGATTTTTGTTGCGGTCTGCCATCCAAGCCAATCATGGTGAGATTGAGCGAAGTGGAGGATTCCAAGCTGGTGTGGGTGAGCAATACGTTCATCAATTCGTCATGCGTTTGGCGTGAGGATTTAGGTTGGAATACCAGACGCACTGCTTGTGATTTGTCTGATTCATCCGCTACTGCATCCAGCACCGACAATAACAATTGCTTGTTTTGCACCTGTTCGGGCGACAAGCTTTTTTTGTTGGCTCGGACTTTTGGATTGCTCAACTCGTCAATCTCTTCCAACACTTTTTTGGTCGACACACCGTGCGGCAATTCATACACCACGATTTGCCATTGACCTCGCGCTAATTCTTCCACATTCCAGCGCGCGCGCATTTTGATGGAGCCGCGTCCGCTTAAATAGCTGTCGCGCAGGTCGCGCGGAGAGGAGATGATTTGCCCGCCCGCCGGAAAATCTGGGCCGGGAATGCAGGCAAGTAGTGCTTCATCAGACAGGCTCGCATCGCGTACCAATTGCACCGCAGCAGAAGCCACTTCGCGCAGGTTATGTGAGGGAATCTCGGTCGCCATCCCCACCGCGATACCCGATGCGCCGTTCAGCAGCACCATCGGCAAACGTGCCGGCAACATAGCCGGTTCTTGGAACGCACCATCGTAATTCGGCACGAAATCCACCGTGCCCATATCCAATTCGGACAGCAATAAATCAGCTAGCGGCGTGAGGCGCGCCTCGGTGTAGCGCATGGCGGCGGCATTGTCGCCATCGCGGGTGCCAAAGTTACCTTGTCCATCGACCAGTGGGTAACGTAGCGAGAAATTCTGCGCCAATCGCACCATCGCTTCATAAGCGGAAGAGTCACCATGCGGATGATATTTACCCAGCACATCACCCACCACACGGGCGGATTTCACGTGTTTGTTACCGTGGCTCAAGCCCATCTGACTCATGGCGTACAGAATGCGGCGCTGTACAGGCTTCTGCCCATCGCATACATCGGGCAGGGCGCGGCCTTTGACGACAGAGACGGCATATTCCAAATAAGCACGCTCGGCATACATGGAGATCGGCACATCATCGCCTTCGGGGAAAGTGGCGAGGGGCGCGAATTGTTTGCCACCGCCATTACCTTCCGTTGCAACAGGCGCACTTTCTGGTGTTTCAGTTTCAATCACATTCACTTCTTCATCGGGGAAGAGGGTGGGTTGGTCGTTGTTTTGGATAGTCATTTAGATGTCCCCCTCGACTTCATTACCGTGATATTCCAACCAAGCACGGCGGGTCGAGGCTTCGTGTTTACCCATCAACATGTTGAACATATCCATATTTTGTTGGTAAGGAACCGCAGCAACATTAACGCGCAATGAGCGGCGGGTGTCTGGATTGAGCGTGGTGTCCCACAGTTGTTCGGCATTCATTTCGCCTAAGCCTTTGAAGCGCGAGATGCTCCAGCTGCCTTCGCGCACCTTTTCTTGGCGTAGGCGATCTTCGATGCCAGAGAGTTCACCTTCGTTGAGCGCGTAAATTTTGCGAATGGGCTTTTTGCCATGCGCAGGCACATCGACGCGGAATAGGGGCGGTTGCGCGAGATAAATTTTTCCCGCCAACACTACTTGGTAGAAGTGGCGGAAGAATAAAGTCAGCAGCAGGGTGGAGATGTGCGCACCGTCCACATCAGCATCGGCCATGATGTAGATGCCGTTGTAGCGCATACTGGATAAGTCCACCTTATCTTCTGGGCCATGCGGATCAACACCAATAGCTACCGAGATGTCGTGGATTTCATTGTTGGCAAATAGGCGGTCTTTTTCAACATCAAAAGTATTTAGCACTTTGCCGCGCAAGGGCAGCACGGCTTGGAATTCTTTGTTGCGGCCTTGTTTGGCAGAGCCGCCCGCAGAATCTCCCTCAACCAAAAAGAGTTCGGTACGCGTGGCATCGCTGGAGCTGCAATCAGTGAGTTTTCCTGGCAAGACGGCAACGGACGAGCCTTTTTTCTTTTCCACTTTTTGCGCTGAACGTAGCCGAGTTTGCGCTTGTTGAATGGCGAGTTCGGTGATGCGTTTGCCGAAGTCGATATGCTCGTTCAGCCACAAATCGAGCGGGTCTTTAACCATCAAAGAAATGAGTCGCAAAGCATCGCGCGATACCAGCTTGTCTTTTGTTTGGCCTTGAAATTGCGGGTCGAGTACCTTGGCAGACAGCACAAAGCTAGCGCGCGAGAACACATCTTCTGGTACTAATTTAACGCCTTTAGGTGATAGGCCGTGCAGCTCGGCAAAGCTTTTTACCGCATTGAACACGCCATCACGCAAGCCGGAATCATGTGTTCCGCCCGACCACGTGGGTATGAGGTTGACGTAAGATTCGCGCACAATCGCGCCTTCAGCTGACCACACGATTGCCCAAGCAGCCCCTTCACCTTCGGCATACCCGCTATCACCGCCCTTGGGGATAAATTTCTCCATGGCAAAGATGGGCACAGCCATTTCTTGTTCTGCCATGGCTTCATTCAAGTAGCCACGCAAACCATCGGGATAGGTCCAAGTGCGGGTCTCGCTGGTTTTTTCAGTGAATAAACTGACCTTTACGCCGGGCAACAATACGGCCTTGGAGCGTAGAGCACGTTCCAGCTGCGGCAGGATGACATTTGGGACATCGAAGTATTTTGGGTTAGGCCAAGCGCGCACCATCGTGCCGCTACGTTTCTTGGGGCAGTAGGCTACGCGCGCTAAAGGTGCAGCTGCCACGCCATTGATGAAGCGAATAAAATGTTCGCCGCCCTCGCGATATACGGTGACTTCTAACTTGGTGGAAAGCGCATTGGTAACTGCCACGCCCACCCCATGCAAGCCGCCTGCAAATTTATAAGCACCGCCCGAATCCTTATCGAACTTGCCCCCAGAGTGCAACACGGTGAACGCCACTTCAACGACTGAAACGCCTTCTTCGGGATGGATACCCACGGGGATGCCGCGACCATCATCAAGAACTGATATTGAGCCATCAGCATAGGCGATTACGTTGATATTTTTGGCGAAATTAGCCAAGGCTTCATCACAGGCGTTATCCACCACCTCTGCGATGAGGTGGTTAGGGGATTCTAGATTGGTGTACATCCCTGGGCGTTGGCGGACTGGTTCTAGGCCGCGTAAAACTTTGAAGCTGGATTCGTCGTATTTGTTGGTTGCCATAGTCATCATGCGAAATTGAAGTGCTTGTAAGGTACAGAACGTGCGTTCTCATTATTATCTATCCGAAGTAAATGAAGCAATAGATTTCGATGGCGCGCATGTTCAAGCAGGCAAGGCATCAAGCAATGAATCAGGCGGTCGCCGCCTCCCCTTCTCAAGTAAAATTAGCCGCTCATAATGAATTCGAGTTTTCTGATGCGTATTTTAATTTCTAATGATGACGGTTATTTTTCTGCTGGACTGGCGTGTCTAGCGCAACATCTTGCGGCGATTGCTGAGGTGGTGGTGGTCGCACCGGAGCGTGATCGCAGCGGTGCGAGTAATTCGCTGACGCTGAATCGACCGTTGAATCTGAAACGCGCTGCGAGTGGCTTTTATTATGTGGACGGCACGCCGACTGATTGTGTGCATTTGGCGGTGACGGGCATGTTAGATACGCAGCCTGATATGGTGGTATCGGGCATCAATTCTGGTGCGAACATGGGCGATGACACCATTTACTCGGGTACGGTGGCGGCAGCCACAGAAGGTTTTTTATTGGGCATCCCTTCCATTGCAATCTCAATGGCTAAACATGAGCCTGTGCATTACGACACGGCGGGCAGGGTGGCGGTGGAGTTAGTGCAACGTTTTCAAAAAGAACAACACGCACAGCCTTGGTTGCTTAATGTGAATGTGCCTGACGTGCCGTATGCGCAATTGCAGGGGATGCAGGTAACGCGCTTGGGCAAGCGCCATAAAGCCGAACCTGTGATTAAAAGCAGCAACCCGCATGGGCAGCCCGTGTATTGGGTGGGGGCGGCGGGTAAAGCACAAGATGCAGGCCAAGGCACCGACTTTCATGCGATTGCGCAAGGCAGTGTGTCTATCACGCCCTTGCAAATTGATCTCACGCAATACAGTCAAATAGAGGCAGTGCGTGCGTGGTTAGGTGACAACAAATGAACGCCTTGCACGCAGGCATCGGCATGACCTCGGCGCGTACGCGAGGTCGCATGATTGAACGTTTGCGTACGCAAGGTATTCAAGATGAGGTGGTGTTAGCCGCCATGAGCAGTGTGCCGCGTCACGTATTTATTGATGAGGCTTTATCTTCACGCGCTTACGATGATGTCTCACTGCCGATTGGTCACGGACAAACGATTTCGCAGCCTTATATTGTGGCGCGCATGACGGAGATATTGCGCAATGGTAAGCAGCTGGGACGTGTATTGGAAGTGGGCACGGGGTGCGGTTATCAAGCGGCAGTGTTGTCGCACGTGGCAAAAGAGGTTTATAGCGTCGAACGTATTCAGCCTTTATATTTGCGTGCCAAAAAACAATTGTTTGATTTGAAGCTACGCAATGTGAATGTGCGTTACGCCGATGGCACATCGGGCTTGAGCGATGGCGCGCCTTTCGATGGCATTATCATGGCGTGTGCAGCACCTGCACTATCGGATGCACTCAAAGAGCAATTGTCCGTGGGTGGTAGAATGGTGCTGCCGATTGGCACGCAAGAGCAGTACCTTTATTTATTCGAGCGCACTGAAGCGGGGTTTCGTGAAACACGTTTGGACGCGGTGAAATTTGTACCTTTGTTGTCGGGAAAAACATGACAGTCGTTTCGTTCTCCAAAAAACATTCAGCGTTAGTCTCGGCAACATTGGTTGCCGTTTTGTTGTCCGCATGTGGCGCTCCCGCCCCTAGCCATCGTAAAGCGCCTATCGAAGAGCGCAGTGTGAACGGAGAGCCCCACGCACCTGCTACGGCACACCTGCCTACCAGCGCGCGCAAAATTTATGTCGTACAAAAAGGCGACACGCTGTACAGCATTGCCTTTGTGAATGGGGTGGATTACCGCGAAGTGGCGGAGCTCAATCATTTAAGCGACCCTTCCGCCATCAAAATTGGCCAACAATTAAGTTTGGATGTGCCTTTGAATGAAGCCGCATCAACCAAGCCAGAGGCCAAGCCCATCCCCGCACAGCCCCGTCCTGCATTGGGCGGCGTGCGTTTGCAACCCAAAGTGGGCAAGTTGATTTATACCGAAGATGCCCTAGCCAAAGCTGATCGAATGCAAGAAGAAGGGACGCCAAACGTCGCGCCCGTAGTCGCTATGCCAACCGTCGTAACGCCCAAATCCTCCACGCCAACGTTGGCAAAAGAGGATGGCGTGGACGAACCGCTGGAATGGGGCATGCCCACGCGCGGTAAAGTCATCGCAGGATTTTCCGAAAGTGCAAATCGTAAAGGCGTGGATATTGCGGGCAAACGGAGTCAGGTGATTGTGGCGAGTGCAGCGGGCAAAGTGGTCTACAGCGGTAGTGGTCTGCGCGGTTACGGCAAGCTCATTATCATTAAACACAACAAAACTTACTTAAGTGCCTACGCCCACAACGACCAGATTGTGGTGAAAGAAGGGCAGAGCGTCAGTAAGGGGCAAAAAATTGCCGAGATGGGTAACACGGATGCCGACCAAGTGAAACTGCACTTTGAGATTCGCAAACTGGGCAAACCAGTAGATCCCGCTAAATACCTGCCATTGGTTAAATCTTGAGTGAGGCGATTTTAAGCACGACCGACCACAGCCGTGATAGCGCGGGACTGCGATATGTCTATCCAGTCGTCTCGCGTCGTGCTGGAGGTGTTTCCATCGGCATCAATCTTAATCCCAATAACGCCTGCAACTGGCGTTGTATCTATTGCCAAGTACCCAATCTCACTCTTGGTACTGCACCACCCGTCGATTTGGTGTTACTGGAGAAAGAATTGAGTGGATTTTTGCATGACCTTCAGCACGGTGATTTCATGCGACGTGTGCCACCTGAAGCGCGCCGCATCAACGACATCGCCCTTTCAGGAAACGGCGAGCCAACCAGCGCGCAGGCGTTCGTCGAAGTCATCGAAGTGATCGCCAAACACAAACCCGCCGACCTCAAACTGGTGCTCATCACCAATGGCAGTCTCATGCAGCGCGACAATGTGCAGCAAGGTTTGCGACGTATGGCACAACTAAATGGCGAAGTTTGGTTCAAGCTGGATAGGGCCAGCGAGGCGGGCATGGCGCAAATTAACGATACCAAAATGTCGATGGATAAGGTCAAGCAAAACCTCACCACTGCCCTCAGTGGCATTCCCAATACCTGGCTGCAAACATGTTGGTTCGCAGTAGATGGCGTTGCCCCCAGTCAACAAGATGAATGCGATTATTTAGATTTCCTTGCCTCTGCCCTGCGTTCATCGAGCAAGCCGCAAGGCGTGCTACTTTACGGATTGGCACGCCCCTCATTGCAGCAGGAGGCACCAAGATTGTCTGCCTTGAGTAAAGAGCAAATGGATAACTTTGCAAGCCGTATCCGAGCGCTGGGTATGGAGGTGCGTGTAGCGAGCTAGATGGTTGCTTGGCGAAGGTCTTTTAGGCGGGCACATACGCCAAATAAGTCGAAAGTGTATGTAAAGTCTCTAATTTTTCCCTTGGATTGGGTTGAACGAGCGTGCCGCTTCGGTTACAATGCGCGCCCTGTTTAGGCGGCAATTTGCTGAATGAATAGGAATTCACACACTCGTTCATGTTGGGGTGTCCCTTTCGGGGATCAGGCTGGCGAGTGGAAGACTAAACCCTTAACGATAGGAAAATAATATGTCAGTAACTATGCGTCAGATGTTGGAAGCTGGTGTCCATTTTGGTCACCAAACACGTTTCTGGAATCCAAAGATGGCCCCTTATATCTTTGGTCACCGCAACAAAATTCATATTGTGAACTTGGAAAAGACCGTCGTGATGTTTAACGATGCGATGAAAGAAGTTCGCAAAGTGTCAGCCAAAAAAGGCAGCGTTCTGTTCGTTGCAACCAAGCGTCAAGCACGCGAAATCATCCGCGAAGAAGCGATTCGCGCGGGTTCGCCTTTTGTGGATCACCGTTGGTTGGGCGGTATGCTGACTAACTTCAAGACTGTGCAAATCTCTATCAAGCGCCTCAAAGAATTGGAAGCGATGATTGCCGATGGCAGCATCGACAAAGCATCGAAAAAAGAAGGCCTAGTATTGCGCCGTGAACTGGAAAAATTGGAACGCAGCTTGGGCGGCATTAAAGACATGAATGGTTTGCCTTCGGCTATCTTCGTTATCGACGTGGGTTACCAAAAAGGCACTGTGACCGAAGCGCAGAAGCTGGGTATTCCTGTGATTGGCGTGGTGGATACCAACCATAGTCCAGTAGGTGTGGATTTCATCATTCCAGGCAATGATGACTCTAGCCAAGCGATTCGCTTGTACGCGCGTGGCGTGGCGGATGCGATTTTGGAAGGTCGTGAGCAAGCAACGAATGCATTGACTGCGGAAATCGCAGCTGGCGCAGCAGCGTAAGCAAGTTCGCCACAACGAGGGGGCGTAAGCCCCCTTTTTTGTAACTAGATTTTGTAATCGACTGAATTGGAGTTTGATATGGCTAATATCACCGCAAGTATGGTGAAAGAACTGCGCGAGGCTACGGGTCTCGGCATGATGGAATGTAAAAATGCTTTGGTTGAAACCCAAGGCGATGCTAAAGCGGCAGAAGAATTGTTGCGCATTAAGAGTGGCGCGAAGGCTAGCAAAGCCTCGTCACGCGTGACTGCTGAAGGCGTTATTGGTGCATTTTTGGTGGCTGATGGCAAGACGGGTGCCGTTGCGGAAATCAACTGCGAAACTGACTTTGTGGCAAAGAACGACGACTTCGTGGCGTTCGCTAAAAACGTAGCGCAAACCGTGGCGCAAAGCGCACCCGCAGATGTGGATGCATTGTCTTCAGTTGCACTGGTGAATGGCGCTGGCACAGTTGAAGAAGTGCGTAAGGCTTTGGTGATGAAATTGGGTGAGAACATCACTGTGCGTCGCATCGAGCGTTACAACACAACGGGCAAGCTGGCGACATATTTGCACGGTAGCAAAATTGGTGTGATGGTGAATTACACTGGCGGCGACGAAGCATTGGGCAAAGATTTGGCCATGCATATCGCAGCAAGCAAACCCAAGTCAGTTGATGCGTCTGGGGTGAATCCAGAAGACATCGCAACTGAACGTCGTATCGCTATCGAAAAAGCTAAAGAGTCTGGCAAGTCAGAAGCTATGTTGGGAAAAATCGCCGAAGGTACGGTGCAAAAATTCCTCAGGGAAGTGACTTTGCTAGGTCAGGTATTTGTTAAGGCGGAAGACGGCAAGCAAACCATCGAGCAATTGCTGAAGAGCAAGGGTGCGACCGTGACGGCATTTAAGATGTTCGTTGTGGGTGAGGGTATCGAAAAGAAAGTGGAAGATTACGCAGCTGAAGTGGCTGCTGTCGCTGCTTCTATGAAGAAAGGCTAATCCATGACCACTCCCGCCTACAAACGCATCCTCCTTAAACTTTCTGGCGAAGCCTTGATGGGCGATGATACCTACGGGATTAACCGTGCCGTCATTGAACGCATTGTGGCTGAAATCAAAGAGGTGTCTGAACTGGGAGTGGAAGTGGCGATGGTGGTGGGCGGGGGCAATATTTTCCGAGGTGTCGCCCCTGCCGCAGAAGGAATGGATAGAGCAACCGCTGATTACATGGGTATGTTGGCGACGGTGATGAATTCAATGGCCTTGCAGGATGCGATGAAGCGTTCTGGATTGGACTGCCGTGTGCAATCTGCCTTGAGTTTGGAGCAGGTCGCCGAGCCTTTCATTCGTGGCAAGGCATTGCGTTATTTAGAAGACGGTAAGGTGGTGATTTTCGCGGCAGGTATCGGCAGCCCGTTCTTCACCACTGATACCGCCGCCGCCTTGCGCGGTGTTGAGATGGATGCCGAAGTCGTGATTAAAGCGACCAAGGTGGACGGCGTTTATACTGCCGATCCGAAGAAAGATAAGAGTGCAACGCGTTATCAAAAAGTCAGTTTTGATGAGGCGATTGGCAAAGATTTGAAAGTGATGGATTCAACTGCACTCACCTTGTGCCGTGACCAGAAGTTGCCCATCATCGTTTTTAGTATCTTTAAGGCAGGTGCTTTGAAGCGCGTGGTGATGGGGCAGGATGAAGGAACACTTGTCTACTGTGATTGATGGAGAACAAAAATGATTGCTGACATCAAGAAGAATGTTGACCAAAAAATGAGCAAGTCCTTGGAGGCGCTGAAGGTGGATTTTGGCAAGGTGCGCACGGGACGCGCGCATGCGGGCATACTTGATCACGTGACAGTAGATTATTACGGTAGCCCGACACAAGTGAATCAAATCGCGAGTGTTAGTTTGATAGATGCGCGCACCATTGGTGTACAGCCGTTTGAGAAAAAAATGATTGGTGCCATCGAAAAAGCGATTCGTGATGCGGATTTGGGTTTGAATCCTTCCACCAATGGGGATGTGATTCGTGTGCCGATGCCGATGCTTTCTGAAGAGCGCCGCCGCGACTTAATTAAAGTAGTCAAAAGTGAATCTGAAAATGCCAAGGTGGCAGTACGCAACATTCGTCGCGATGCCAATGAGCAATTGAAGAAGTTACTCAAAGACAAGTCGATTAGTGAGGATGACGAGCGTCGCGCGCAGGAGGATGTTCAAAAATTCACAGATCGCTTTGTTATGGAAATTGATAAGGCATTGCAGGTCAAAGAAACTGAATTGATGGCGGTATAGGCCAATCATCATGGCGCTGCCATTCTTTAGTTCTACTCGTACTATCCCCGACATTCCTGTTGTGCCGCGTCATATTGCCATCATTATGGATGGCAATGGACGCTGGGCCAAAAAGCGCTTTATGCCGCGTGTGATGGGGCATCAGCGCGGTGTGGAGTCGGTGCGCGCGATGATTAAATCATGCCGACAAATGGGTGTTGAATATCTCACTTTGTTTGCGTTTAGCAGTGAAAATTGGCGGCGTCCTGCGGATGAGGTTTCGTTCTTGATGCAGCTGTTTTTGTGCATGTTGGAAATGGAAATTTCCAACATGCACAAAAGCAATATCCGTCTTAAAATTATTGGTGAGCGCGCACGCTTTGATACCAAGCTGGTGCAATACATCGAGCAAGCTGAACAACTTACCGCCAACAATACAGGTCTCACATTAACCATCGCTGCCAACTACGGTGGACGCTGGGACATCATGCAGGCGATGCACGCCTTAAGTTCGGCGCACCCTGAACGTGCCGCAGCCTTCGCAGAAGAAGAGCTGACTCCCTATTTATCCATGCACTACGCGCCCGAGCCAGATTTGTTTATACGTACGGGCGGAGAGAAACGCATCAGCAATTTTTTGCTGTGGCAATTGGCTTATACCGAGTTGTATTTTACCGATATTTTGTGGCCTGATTTTGGCGCTAATGAATTGCAAGCAGCGCTGCAGTCTTATCAGCAACGTGAGCGTCGTTTTGGTCGCACCAGTGAACAATTAAAAGGTGAATCAAATGCTTAAATCGCGTGTGATTACCGCTGTCATCATGTTGGTACTACTGCTGACGGCTTTGTTTTATTTACCGCCACTCGCGTGGTCAGTGTTGGTGTTGGCGATGGTGATGCAAGGCGCTGTCGAATGGACGCGCTTGGCTGAACTATCTAGCCGCTCTGCAAAAATTTATTGGGCGGTCACACTTGCATTGATGCTTGCTTTACTGGCGTGGGATGCGAATAACAGTGCGCAACAACAGCTCACTACGCATTTGTTGGTGTATCTGTTTTCTGCGGTGCTATGGTTGGTGGTTGTGCCCGCGTGGTTGATGCTGGGATTGAAAGTAAAGCAGCCAGTGTTGATGGCGTGTGTGGGATGGATGGTTCTTATCCCGACAGGCTTGTCGATGATTGATTTGCGTGAAGCGGCACCCAGCCCATGGGTGCTGTTGTTTGTGATGGGCTTGGTATGGATTGCAGATAGTGCGGCTTACTTTGCGGGGCGCAAATTTGGCAAAACAAAATTAGCCCCCAGCATCAGTCCTGGTAAAACCTGGGAAGGCGTGGCAGGTGCGATGCTTGGCGTATCCATTTATGTGGTGTTGGTGTGGACATTGAGTGCTGAATTTTCGCGCTTACAAATGTTGCCAGCATTGATGATTACCGCCTGGTGGTGGGTGGTGCTGGCAGTGATGGGCGATTTATTTGAGTCCGCAATTAAGCGCCAAGCGGGGGTAAAGGATAGTGGAACGCTGTTGCCCGGACATGGTGGATTGCTTGATCGCATTGATGCGCTGACTTCAACTTTGCCACTCGCCGCATTGGCATTGCTGCTACAAGGAATGAACTAGTGCAAGGCATAACCGTACTAGGCTCAACAGGGAGCATCGGTAAAAGCACGCTGGATGTGGTTGCGCGGCATGCTGACCGATACAAAATTATTGCCCTTACGGCAAATCAGCAAGACGAATTGCTGTTCACGCAATGTCTGCAATTTAACCCTCAATATGCGGTGCTGTTAGATGAGGCAGCGGCTGCGCGGCTGACTGTGCGTATTCAAGCGAGTGCGCTAGATACCACTGTGTTGTGTGGCGCGGCAGCGTTAGAAAAAGTAGCTACATTGCCTAATGTGGATGCGGTGATGGCGGCTATTGTGGGTGCAGCAGGCATGCCACCCACGTTAGCCGCCGCTCGCGCGGGCAAAAAAATCATGTTGGCGAATAAAGAAACGCTGGTGTTGGCAGGCCATTTATTTATGGAAGCTATTCACGTCAGTGGGTCTGCATTGCTACCCATTGATAGTGAACACAACGCTATTTTCCAATCTCTCCCATCTAATTACACAGGTGACATGCGCGCTAGCGGGGTAAGCAAAATTTTGCTCACCGCATCGGGTGGCCCGTTCCGCAATACCTCGTTAGCGCAACTCCAACACGTCACCCCTGACCAAGCCTGTGCGCATCCTAATTGGAGCATGGGGCGCAAAATTTCGGTGGACTCTGCCAGCATGATGAACAAAGGTTTGGAAGTCATCGAGGCGCATTGGCTGTTCAATGTGCCCGCTGATGACATTCAAGTGGTAGTGCATCCGCAGAGCGTGATTCACTCGATGGTGCAATATGTAGATGGCTCGGTGATGGCGCAATTGGGAAATCCAGATATGCGCACGCCGATTGCTTATGCGTTGGCCTATCCACAGCGTATTGATTCAGGTGTTGCGCCGCTGGACTTATTTCAAATTGCCAAGCTCGATTTTGTGGCGCCCGATTTTGTGCGCTTCCCTTGTTTGAGCTTGGCCTATCAAGCGTTACGTGCTGGTGGCACCACCCCTGCTTTATTGAATGCCGCGAATGAAGTGGCAGTGGCGGCTTTCTTGGAGCAACGCATTGCCTTCCTCGACATTCCACGTTTGATTGAAGACGTATTGGGCAACGTTACACGGTGCGCAGTCACCACACTGCAAGACGTGCTGGATGCCGATGCGACTGCACGCCGTGCTGCAACCGATTGGATAGCACGATGCTGACGCTCTTTGCCTTCATCGTTGCCATTGTTGTGTTGGTGGTATTCCACGAGTTGGGACACTTTTGGGTGGCGCGCTGGTGTGATGTCAAAGTGCTGCGCTTCTCGGTGGGCTTTGGCAAGGTGATTTACACCAAACGTTTTGCGAATAGTGAAACCGAATGGGTGGTGTCAGCGATTCCCTTGGGTGGTTACGTCAAAATGTTGGACGAACGTGAAGGCGATGTTGCCCCCCATGAATTATCACGCACATTTAACCGCAAGCCGGTGTTGCAACGCATGGCAATTGTGGTGGCGGGCCCCTTGGCGAATCTATTGTTAGCCATCGCGCTGTACTGCGTGTTGTTTTTGTATGGTGTACCAGCGCTCAAGCCAATTTTGGGTGCGGTCATGCCGCACACACCTGCCGCCAGTGCGGGCTTGCAATCGCAATACAGCGTGGTAAGCATCAATGCGCAAGCCACGCCCAGCTGGCAAGAAATGCGTTGGGTGCTATTAGATTTGGTGTTGCAGAAAAAAGATGCGCAGTTGGAGTTGCGCAGCCCGCAAGGCGAGTTGGAATATCGCGTGCTGGAGATGAGCAGCCTGACAGCAGCGGATTTGGATAGCGACTTTATGCTCAAACTGGGTCTTAAACCCTTTCAGCCAGATGTTTATCCCATTATTGGCAAGCTGGTAGAGGGTGGTGCAGGGCAACGTGCCGGACTGCAAGTGAATGATCGTATATTGAGTGCGGCAGGACAGCCACTTGCTTTGTGGGAAGACTGGGTCAATGTGGTGCGTGAGCATCCTGCGCAAGCGTTGGATATTGAAATTGAGCGCGCGGGCATGCGCCTAAAATTAAGCGTCACGCCGGATATTTTTGATGATGCGGGTAAGCAAGTGGGACGCATAGGGGCAGGCGCTTTCATTGATGAAGCCGCGTTTGATGCCATGCTCACCGAGGTGCGTTATCCAGTAGGGATGGCACTGCGCGAGGCGGCGCGCAAGACATGGGAAACATCTATCATCAGTTTGAAGATGATGGGCAAAATGGTGATGGGGGAGGTCTCCCTTAAAAATCTATCAGGTCCGATTACGATTGCGGATTACGCAGGGCAATCGGCACAGCTGGGCTTGGGCGCTTACATTGGATTTTTGGCTTTAATTAGTATCAGTTTAGGTGTGCTCAATTTGCTCCCCATCCCTTTATTGGATGGGGGGCATTTGCTGTATTATGCCGTCGAATTTTTGAAGGGCAGTCCAGTCCCTGATACTGCATGGGAAGCTGGACAAAAGGTGGGCATCGCACTCTTGGTTAGCATGATGGCGTTTGCAATTTTCAATGACATAAGCCGCCTGATTTCGGGTTAAAAAATACAATGGATTTTAGAAAATTAGTGGGTGTATTGCCGCTGCTGTTTGTCACTTCTGCTTGGGCAGCAGCGCCATTTGTCATTAAAGACATTCGTGTGGAAGGCATTCAACGTACAGAAGCAGGCACGGTATTTAGCTATTTACCCGTTAAGGTCGGCGATACTTTAGATGACGCGCGGGTTACGGCTTCCTTGCATTCATTGTTTGCTACGGGATTTTTCAAAGACGTCAAACTCTTAAACGAGGACGGTGTACTGGTAGTGCAGGTGCTAGAGCGTCCAACCATTGCCAGCGTTGAAATCAATGGCGTGAAAGATTTCCCTAAAGATCAGCTACGCGATAATTTGAAAGCAGTGGGACTGGCTGAAGGTCGTATTTTTGATAAGGCCGCCTTGGATAAATCCGAGCACGAGCTGAAACGTCAATATGTCGCGCGCGGCAAATATGCAGTAGCGGTAGTCACTACCGTGAAAGAATTGGAACGCAATCGTGTTTCGGTGAGCTTTGATGTCATTGAAGGCAAGGCATCTAAAATTCGTCAAATCAATATCGTGGGTAACCAAGCGTATTCAGAAGGCGACATATTGGATGTAATGAAACTCACCACGCCGGGCCTATTCACCTGGTTCACGAATAACGACCAATATTCCAAGCAAAAATTGGCCGCTGATTTAGAAGGTGTGCGCAGCCTTTATCTGAATTCTGGCTATATGGATTTTGCGATTGATTCGACGCAAGTGTCGATATCCCCTGACAAGAAAGACATCTACATCACGCTCAATTTCGCTGAAGGTGAAAAATACTCGGTGAGCGATGTAAAAGTGGTGACCGCGAAAGGCGGTATCACAGCGGATGAGGCGCGCAAATTGATTCCGATTCAAGCGGGCGATGTATTCTCTAGAGAAGCATTGATGCAAGCATCGAGCAAAATCAGCGAGCGCTTGGGTGAGGATGGTTATGCGTTTGCCAATGTGAATCCTGCGCCTGAAATTGACAAAGAAAAACATCAAGTCGCGTTCACTTACATGGTCGATCCCATGCAACGCGCTTATGTGCGCCGCATCAATGTGTCGGGCAATGACAAAACGCGCGATGAGGTGATTCGCCGTGAGTTTCGCCAAATTGAAGGGGGCTGGTTTGCCACTTCCAAAATCAAAGCGTCTAAACAACGTATCGACCGTTTGGGTTTTTTTGGTGGCGTGAACATTGAAACGCAACCTGTAGCAGGCACTACAGATCAGTTGGATTTGAACTTGGCTGTAGAAGAAAAAGCCACCGGCAACTTTCAAGCGGGGGCGGGCTTTAGCGATAATGAAGGCCTGACCTTTATGGGCGGCGTGACGCAATCGAATTTGTTTGGCACGGGTAATTATTTATCCACGCAAATCAATACCAGTAAAGTCAACCAAGTTTATTCGATTTCCTACACCAACCCTTACTACACGGATGACGGTATTAGCCGAGGCTTTGATATTTACAATCGGAAATCGAATGCCACCACGATTTCGGTGAGCCAATATAAATCCGATACCTTTGGCGGTGGCGTGCGTTATGGCGTGCCGATTAGTGATGAAGAATCGTTCCATTACGGACTGGCTTTAGAAAATACAAAAATCACTTTAACGTCGATTAGTCCACAGCGCTATATTGATTACGTGAATACCTTTGGTGCAACTAACCAAAACGTAGTGGGTACGATTGCGTGGTCAAGAGATAGCCGTGACAGTGCGATGTACACCACAGATGGGGCAACACAGCGCGCTTCGATTGAGGCTTCTCTGCCTGTTTCAGGACAGCGCTACTACAAATTAAATTACACACAACAATGGTTTTACCCAGTCAGCCAGAACGTAACGTTCCGCTTGAATGGAGATGTGGGGGCAGCAGCGGGTTACAGCGGCATGCCATTGCCTTTCTTCAAAAACTTTTACGCCGGCGGCACCGGCAGTGTGCGCGGTTATGACTACAGCTCACTTGGCCCGAGAGATGACAGCAATTATTCCATCGGAGGTGATAAGCGCGTGGTAGGCAATGCGGAAATGTTGTTTCCTGTTCCTGGCATGGACAAAGAAAAGTCAATTCGTTTGAGTTTGTTCGTGGATGGCGGTGCTGTTTATGGTGGCGCAGCTTTGCTGCCGTCTTCGCTGGGAATGCGCTATTCTGCGGGGGCGGGTTTAACTTGGTTATCACCCGCTGGGCCTATTCAGTTGAGCTGGGCGCAACCGTTAAATAATCAGGCGCAAGACAAATTACAAAATTTCCAATTTTCAATGGGCGGAATGTTTTAAGGTTGTTTGGTTGCGCACAGGATGTAGGGAGGGAGTTGAAATGAAAAAATGGATAGGTTTGTTCTTGTTGTTGGCTAGCTGCGTGAGTGCGGCTGAAGCGGGTGAATTCAAACTGGGATTTGTGGATACCGAACGCATTATGCGCGAGTCGGAGCAGGCGGTTCGCGCAGAAAAGAAAATTGAAAAAGAATTTTTGATTCGCGATGCCGAAATTAAAAAAATCGCTAAGCAAGCGGCACAATTGCAGGAAAATTTGGAAAAAGACAGCGGCAAAATTTCCGACTCGAACAAGCGCATCAAAGAGCGTGAACTGGCGAACCTTAATTTACACTTGCAAACGCAACAACGTGAATTTCGAGAAGATTTGAATTTGCGTAAAAACGAAGAGCTCGCGCAAATTTTAGCTAAAGCAGATAAAGCGATTAAAGCCATTGCAGAGAGTGAACAATACGACGTGATTTTGCAAGAAGCGGTGTATCGTAATCCGCAAATTGACATCACTGATCGTGTCTTGAAATACCTCGCGAATGACGCGGCAGATAGCGCTAAATAATCACTTAAAAAACACACTCGCATGACGCATCCTGTTTATCGACTGTCGGACTTTGTGGCTCTTTTGGGTGGACGCGTGCTGGGCGATGCGGATACAAAAATTAGTCAGATAGCCACCTTGGCGCATGCAACTAGTGGCCAGATTGCATTTCTTGCTAATGCTAAATATCGCAAGCAACTTGATGCTAGCCAAGCGTCCGCGCTTATCCTGTCTGAAACCGATGCCGATGCATCCACACTGCCGCGTATCGTGTGCGCTAATCCTTATTCTTATTTTGCCAAATTATCGGCATACCTGAATCCTTTACCTGTCTGTGTTCCGGGTATTCATCCTTCTGCGGTGATTGGCCGCAATACACAAATTTCACCGCAGGCAGAAATTGGTGCATTGGTAATGATTGGTGATGGGGTGAGTATTGGTGCGGGCAGTGTGGTGATGGCAGGCTGTGTCATTGACGCGCATGCGTCTATCGGCGAACACACCCGCTTATATCCGCGCGTCACTATTTATCATCATTGTGTGGTCGGCAGTCGTGTCATTCTGCATTCAGGTGCAGTCATCGGCGCGGATGGATTTGGCATTGCGATGGAAGAAGGGCGCTGGCTAAAAATTCCGCAAATCGGACGCGCAGTGATTGGCGATGATGTGGAGATAGGCGCGAATACCACCATTGATCGTGGCGCACTGGAAGACACCGTCATTGAGGAAGGGGTGAAGATGGATAACCAAATCCAAATCGCCCACAACGTACGCGTCGGCGCACATACCGCCATCGCAGGATGCGTGGGGATTGCGGGCAGCGCTACGATTGGTCAGTATTGCCGCATTGGCGGTAGCGCAGGTATTTTGGGGCATCTGCAAATTGCCGACCATGTTGAGATTGCCTCCTTCACCTTAGTAGGTAAATCCATTTCTGAAGCGGGTAGCTATGCGGGGATTTATCCCTTTAGCAAGAGTGATGAGTGGCGCAGTAATGCCGTGCATGTGCGCCATTTAGATAACTTGGTCAAACGCGTAAAAAATTTAGAAAAAGAAATTGAATCAATTAAAGGAGAGAAGTCATGAGTATCACAATGGACATCCACGAAGTATTGGAACATCTGCCACACCGTTTCCCCTTCTTGCTGATTGATCGCGTGCTAGAAGTGATTCCTGGTGAGCGCATTGTGGCGTTGAAAAACGTAACCATTAACGAGCCATTTTTCCCAGGACACTACCCGCATCATCCTGTGATGCCAGGCGTGTTGGTGATTGAAGCAATGGCGCAGGCGTCAGCGTTACTTTCCTTTAAGACGGCAGGCACCAAGCCAAATGACGGTCAGGTCTACTATTTTGTCGGGATTGATAATGCGCGCTTCAAGCGCCCCGTTTCGCCTGGCGATCAACTGATTTTCAGAATGGAAATGACCATGAGCCGTCGCGGTATGTTCAAGTTCAAAGGCACTGCGGAAGTAGATGGGCAAATTGCCGCTGAAGCAGAATTGATTTGCACGCTGAAGGAAAAATAATGAACGCCTTGCGTCATCCCACTGCCATTATTCACCCCAATGCCAAGTTGGCTGATGACGTTCAAGTTGGGGCGTACAGCCTTATTGGGGAGCATGTCGAAATTGGTGCGGGCACAACGATTGGTCCGCATGTGGTTATCAATGGACACACGCGTATTGGCAAAAATAACCGCATTTTTCAATTCAGTTCCTTGGGTGAAATTCCACAGGATAAGAAATATGCAGGTGAACCCACTCGCTTGGAAATTGGCGATGACAACATGATTCGCGAATTCTGTACCTTCAATATAGGCACAGTGCAAGACGGCGGTGTAACCAAGATTGGCAACAAGAATTGGATCATGGCGTATGTGCATCTTGCGCATGATTGCCACGTGGGTAACAACACCATCTTTGCGAACAACGCGCAATTGGCGGGACATGTCATCGTGGATGACTTTGCCATCTTGGGTGGTTTTACGGCTGTGCATCAGTTCTGTCAGATTGGCGGACACGTCATTACGGGCATGGGTAGTGTGTTGCGACAAGATATTCCGCCCTATGTCATGGTGGCGGGTGACCCTGCTGCGCCACATGGTACGAATTCGGAAGGCTTGAAGCGTCGCGGATTTTCAAGTGCGGCGGTGATGGCCATCAAGCGTGCTTATAAAACGTTGTATAAATCTGGCTTGACGTTGGATGAAGCCAAAGCACAAATTAACGCACAGCAAGCCGACCATCCAGAATTAAAACTCATGTCGGATTTTCTAAGTCGCTCGCAACGCGGCATCGTTCGTTAAATATGGAATTCGCAAAGCAATTCGTTTGCTCTCTGTCTCGATAATTCATGTCTGAAAAAATTAAAACCATCGCCATGGTGGCGGGTGAAGCCTCGGGCGATATGCTGGGTAGCCTGTTAATGATCGCCATTAAAGCGGCACAGCCTAATGTGCGCTTCATCGGCATTGGCGGCCCCAAGATGCAAAGCGCAGGCATGCAAGTGCTGTTTCCCATGGAAAAATTAGCGGTGCGCGGTTACGTTGAAGTGCTGCGTCACTACCGCGAAATCGTCGGCATTCGCAGTCAGCTTCGTGAGCAACTTATCGCACAGCCGCCTGATTTATTCATTGGCGTGGACGCTCCAGACTTCAATCTCGATTTGGAATTAGCACTCAAACAACGCGACATTCCCACCGTGCATTACGTCAGCCCCTCCATCTGGGCATGGCGTGCAGAGCGCATGCACAAAATCAAACAAGCGGTTTCGCACATTCTGGCTTTGTTCCCATTTGAAGCGCCACTCTACGAAAAAGCGGGCGTGCCAGTCACTTATGTGGGGCATCCCATGGCCGACTTTTTGCCGCTTATTCCTAACCGCGCCGAGATGCGCGAGCAAATGCGCATCCTGCCGCGTAACGCAAAAGTGTTTGCCTTTCTGCCGGGCAGTCGGCAGAGCGAAGTGCGTCATTTGGCGCAAACATATATTGAAACCGCCAAGCTGATTTTGCAGAAACAACCTGACGCACAATTTCTCGTGCCGCTGGTTAGCCGTGAAACGCGCAACATTTTTGAAGAAGTATTGTGGAAACTGGAAGCGCAACAACTGCCTATCACCTTGTTGTTTGGGCACGCGCACGACGCCATGATTGCCGCCGATGGCGTGTTGGTTGCATCGGGTACGGCCACGCTAGAAGCCGCGCTACTCAAGCGTCCTATGGTCATCACCTACAAAATGCCTGCGCTCACCTATTGGATTTCCAAGCGCAAGCAATATCAACCGTGGGTAGGTTTACCCAACATTTTGGCGGGTAAATTTGTGGTCCCAGAATTATTGCAAGACGATGCAACGCCAGAAAATATCGCGCAAGCCTTGCTCAATTTGGTGAACGACAAAAATGCGGTCGCCGAGTTAGAAGAGGTGTTCAGCGACATGCATCACACCCTACGCCAAAACACCGCGCAAAAAGCCGCTGCCGCCATTCTGCCGTATTTGCAATGAGTGAATTGTTGCTCATCTGTGGTGTAGATGAAGCAGGGCGCGGGCCATTGGCTGGGCCGGTCAGTGCAGCAGCGGTCATTCTCGATCCTGAGCGCCCCATTGCAGGTCTCGCCGATTCCAAAAAACTATCTGAAAAGCAACGCGACTTACTCGCCCCGCTCATTCGCGAACGCGCTTTAGCGTGGGCAGTGGCCTATGCAGAAGTGGACGAAATAGACCAACTCAACATTTTGCAAGCCACGCTGTTAGCTATGCGTCGTGCTGTATTAGCTTTGCACATTCAGCCGGATCAAGTTTTAGTCGATGGCTTGTATTGCCCGCAAACAGGTATCCCCAGCCAAGCCATTGTGAAAGGTGATAGCAAAGTAGCTGCGATTTCTGCGGCCTCCATCCTCGCTAAAACGTCGCGCGACGAACTCATGTTGAAGCTGCATGCGCAATATCCGCAATACGGCTTCGATGCACACAAAGGCTATCCCACCACCGCACACTTAACCGCCTTGCATGAGCATGGCGTATCTGAAGTCCATCGACGTAGCTTCAGACCCGTGCGTGAGGCATTGGCGTTTAAGCTGAAGGAATAACCACGATTTTGTATTAGCCCAGAAATTCGTCATACCGGCGTAGGCCGGTATTCAGCAAAAAACAAACACTGCAAAGCAGACAAAAGTTAATTTCAGGCCCACTTCGCAAGGATATTTGAATTGTTTGGATACCGGCCTGCGCAGGTATGACGTGGCTAAAAGAATCTACTCGCCCAACTTAAAGCGGCGAATCGAGCCTTCACTACTCGATATTTTTATATCTCCTGACGCATCCGCCGTTTGAGTCATCGCTTTAGCTTAATGGCAGTCGTAGCTAAACTATTCGATTCTGTAAGCATTTCTTGCATGGAAACACCCAGTGCACAGGCAATGCGTTCAATATTGTTGATGGAGATATTCCGTTGCCCGCGCTCTACTGAACTGATGTAGTTTGTATGCAATCCAGCACCTTCCGCAACATTCTCTTGCGTCAGATTTTTATCCAAGCGAATACGCTTCAAATTGCTGGCAAACAGCAATTGCGCACCACACTTTTGAGATTGTTTTTGCATGGGCGAAGTCTTGACGACTGCCCCATGTCAATCCACACACTTTGAGTTTGATTTTGGTCGTATTACAAATTAAAATCACACTTTGCGTTTGATGCTGAAGGTTGCGACTTTCATTCGAACGAAAAAGTTGTGTGCATTCATGCATTTCGTAATTTAATCAACGTAAAAGGTTTGGGGAATGAAGAAAATTATTGCAACAGTAGCATTGAGCTTGATCTCGTGTAGCGCAGTGGCAGAGGGTTTTATAGGTCTTGGTTACGCACCCAGCGCAAAAGGGGGCATTATTGACGGCTATACGTTCGAAAAAACCAACTACTTGACTGTCATCTATGCCAAAACGCCAGAACAGGAATTGGGCGTTGATTGGTATATTGGTGGCGGAATGACAGTCAACCTAGTGGATTCATCTGGAAGCTCAAATTTTCATTACAGCTACACCATTATGAATGTCGGTGCGACTACAAAAGTAACCGAGCGTATTTATGGCTATGCAGGGGTTGGTTACTCTATCGCCAGTGGTGAATACAAATCTTTTGGTCAAACGATGCAAACTAAAAATACCAACTCTGGCTCGAATTTAAATGGTGGGATTATTTTCCAAATTACGGATTCATTTGGGGCGTGGGTCAATTACGACACGGCACCAGGAGCGCTTGGTTTTGGTATCGCCAAGAAAATTTAATTCAACTTACATCCATCACACGCCCCCAGCCTATGACGAGTTATTCATTGGCTAGGGGTGTTTTTTACTTAAGGGGACCTCTAAAAATCGTTTTTCCGTAAACCCAAAAACCAAGCGCGCG
>JAVHQJ010000184.1:0-11868 GCA_036171075.1 Sideroxydans sp.
ATGCTGGCAGTCTCCTGCCTAATGACCGTTTACACAAAACTATTTACACCCTCGTGCTGTCCGAATTAGCGCATAGCTTATTGACCAAGCAAGGCACACCGACGGCAGCTACACCTACCTATCCGCCCCCAGCATCAACGTCACCCCCGATACCAAGCTCACCCTGGCAGACGGCACTGTCTTTGTCATTGAGAATTTCAACTCACCAATCTCTGAAATGCTTCCCGCTGCTTTGAGCATATCCGATACTTGTGCCCGACTCACTTCTTGCAGACTCATTAGCTTGTCCATTCCGGTAATATCAGCCGCTTATTTAACAGCGGTGACTTGTATCACTAGCGAAACTTTCTATTTGGCAGAAACCGGACATTACTATTCGGGGCTAACAGGCGCTAAAACATTCCCCAGTCCGCCACCTGCCTTCTGTTAAGATGCGCGCCGCAATTTCGTTTCAGTCTAGTGATTGCCGCCGATTCCGGTACGTAGTCCCCACCTCATTCAGCCTCAGACTGGCGCACTTTTAAGTGCGACAGGCCGTTTGTATTTTAGAAAGAAACACCATGTCATTTGCATCTCTCGGCTTGTCCGCAGAAATCGTTCGCGCCGTTACCGAGCGCGGCTACACCGAACCCACTCCTATTCAAGCGCAGGCTATCCCCGTCATTCTGAAAGGCGGCGATCTGATGGGCGGCGCGCAGACCGGCACGGGCAAGACCGCTGGTTTTACCTTGCCTTTGTTGCAACTTCTCGCTGACAAACAAGTTGTTGGTAAAGGCCACATCCGCGCACTGGTGCTCACACCCACACGCGAACTTGCCGCCCAAGTGGAAGAGAGCGTGCGCCTATACGGCAAACATCTGCCGCTCAAATCCATGATGATGTTCGGCGGTGTGAACATCAATCCGCAGATCAAACAACTGCATGGCCGCGTGGACATCTTGGTGGCGACACCGGGGCGTTTGCTCGATCACTTGCAGCAGAAGACAGTGGATTTGTCGCACGTTGAAATTTTGGTGTTGGACGAAGCCGACCGCATGTTGGACATGGGCTTCATCCGCGACATCAAGCGCGTCATCGCGGTGTTGCCCAAGCAACGCCAGAACTTGTTGTTCTCAGCTACCTTTTCGGACGAGATTAAGTTGTTGGCAGAAGGACTGCTGACCAATCCTACGCTCGTTGAAGTGGCACGTCGTAACCAGACAGCGGAACTCATCGAGCAACGCGTCTATCCTGTTGATCGTGAGCGCAAGCGCGACTTGCTCACGCACCTCATCACTGAAAATAATTGGTTCCAAGTGCTCGTGTTCACACGTACCAAACATGGCGCGAACAACCTGGCCGACCATCTGAACAAGAACGACATCCCCGCGATGGCGATTCACGGCAACAAGAGCCAAGCGGCGCGCACCCGTGCGCTGGCCGAGTTTAAAACCGCCAAGCTGCAAGTGTTGGTGGCCACCGACATCGCTGCGCGAGGTATCGACATCGCCGAACTACCGCACGTGGTGAACTACGAGTTGCCAAACGTGGCAGAAGATTACGTACACCGCATCGGTCGGACTGGACGTGCAGGGAGTTCAGGCGAAGCCAGCTCACTCGTGTGTATCGACGAAAAGAAATTGTTGAATGACATCGAGCGTCTCATCAAGCGCGACATTCCTGTGACGAACGTTCCTGGCTTCGATGTCGATCCACGTATTAAAGCTGAGCCGATATTGAATGGCTCGAATCGCGGTCAAGGTGGCGGCGGACGCGGTCAAGGCCAAGGTCGCGGTCAACCGCGTGCTGGCGGAACGGGTGGGGCAGGTCGTACTGGCGGTGCGCCGCGTACAGGTGGCGGCAAACCAGCAGGCGCGCCTAAGCCAGCAGGTGCAGGTCGTGGCGCAGTGCCATCAGGTGCGCAGCATCGCTCGGGTGGGCGCGGTCGTTAAACACTAAATGACCGTTCGTGGTGAGTAGGCCGTAGGCCATATCGAACCATCCGATGCTTTAGCATCGGAATCCCTCGATACGGCTTCGCCTACTCGGGACGAACGGTTTTGAGGAGTACACACATGACATCAACAGTAACCAACGAAGCCGCCATCGCCGCCACCAAGCTGTGGTTGGAGAAGGCCGTCATCGGTCTCAACCTGTGCCCCTTCGCCAAAGGTGTACACGTCAAGGGGCAGATACGTTACGTGGTGAGTGCCGCGCAAACGCCGGAAGAATTGTTGGCCGACGTGATGAAAGAGTTCGAAGTGTTGGCTGAAGCAAGCCGCGACAAGATCGACACTATCCTGCTCATCCATCCGCACGTGCTGACCGACTTCCTCGACTACAACGATTTCCTCGAAGTCGTTGACGAGGCATTGGAAGAGGTCGACCTCGCGGGTGAACTGCAAGTCGCCAGCATGCATCCGCAATATCAATTCGCCGAGACCGAGTTGGACGACATCACCAACTTCACCAACCGTTCGCCGTACCCGACTTTGCACATCCTGCGCGAAGAGAGCATCGACGAAGCCGTCGCTGCCTTTCCAGAAGCAGAGCAGATATTCGAAAAGAATATCGAGACGATGCGCAAGTTGGGATATGACGGGTGGGATTCGTTAGGTTTGGCGGACGTTCAAAAGCGAAAGAAATAATTGCATCTCACATGCCGTTCGTCCCGAGTAGGCGTAGCCGTATCGAGGGATGCCGAAGGCGCACCAGAAATAAAATCAGCCACGGATATAAAAACAGAACCCGTCATTCCGGCGTAGGCCGGAATCTAGTTATCAAAAAAATCTGCGAAGCAGACAAAATCAAAGCCATTTTTAATGGCTGCACTGGATACCGGCCTACGCCGGTATGACGGCATCTTTGAATCAGCGGTATCCTTAAGCCATGACCACACCCAACTACGCCGACCTCACCCCTGACACCGTGCTCAACGCGCTGGAGAGCATCGGCTTGCGTTGCGATGGTCGTCTGCTTGCCCTCAACAGTTACGAGAACCGCGTGTATCAGGTCGGCATCGAAGACGATAAGCCGCTGGTCGCCAAGTTCTATCGCCCTGCACGTTGGAGCGATGCTGCCATCCTTGAGGAACATACCTTCGTGCAAGAATTGGTCGAGCGCGAGATTCCCGTCGTTCCTGCTTCCACGATAGCCGGTACGACACTGCATCACTTCGATGGATTCCGATTTTCTGTGTTCGCCAAACATGGTGGACGCGCACCCGAGTTGGAGAATCGCGACACATTGGAATGGCTAGGCCGCTTCCTCGGGCGTATCCACGCGGTGGGTGCGACAAAAGATTTCCAGCATCGTCCCTCACTCAATATCGACACCTTCGGCATCGAGCCGCGCGACTTCCTATTGGCGAACAATTTCATCCCGAGCGATATTGACGCGGCGTATCGCAGCGTGGTGCAACAGGCGCTGGATGGCGTGCGTCACTGCTTCGATAGAGCAGGGGATGTGAAGCAATTACGTCTGCATGGCGACTGTCACGCAGGCAACGTGCTGTGGACGGACGAAGGCCCGCACTTCGTCGACTTCGACGACAGCCGCATGGGGCCAGCCGTGCAAGACCTGTGGATGTTGCTCTCGGGTGAACGCGAAGACCGTGTGCGCCAGATGGGCGACGTGCTGGCTGGCTACGAAGACTTCTGCGAGTTCGATGCGCGCGAACTACACCTCATCGAAGCCCTACGCACCTTGCGACTCATCCACTATTCCGCATGGCTCGCACGGCGCTGGGACGACATCGCCTTCAAGCAAGCCTTCCCGTGGTTTAACACGCAGATCTATTGGCAGAACCGCATCTTGGAATTGCGTGAGCAAATCGCACTGATGGAAGAACCGCCGCTGTGGCAGCAGTAACAAAATCTTACCCTCACCCCAACCCCTCTGGTGGAACTACTAGCCAATCCACTAAGCCAGCAAGCTGGCAAGTGGCTGGTTATCCCGAAGGGCGAGGGGCTAAGGCATCACCTCTTGTGGGAGTGGCAGCACAATCCCCTCTCCCACTGGGAGAGGGTGAGGGTGAGGGAGCCCTCGTTGAAAAACCATGAAACCAAATTCCACCCTCTGCCCCTGCGGCAACCCCAAACCCTTCGTTGCTTGCTGCGCTCCTTACGTCGAGGGCAACACCCCCGCACCCGATGCCTGCGCCCTCATGCGTTCGCGCTACACCGCTTACACCCTGCTGCGCGAAGATTACCTGTTAGCCACATGGCACACCTCTACACGACCAGCCTTATTGGAGTTAGCAGCTGACGTGGCAACGAAGTGGATAGGCCTAGAAGTGAAGCGCCATGAACAACAAGATGCCGACCACGCGATCGTCGAATTCGTCGCGCGTTACAAAGTGAATGGGCGCGCGCATCGACTACATGAGTTGAGCCGTTTCGTGCGTGAAGATGGACGCTGGTTTTATTTGGATGGTGATTTGGACTGATGCGCGCGTGTGGCTAGCAGGAGTGCTTTGCCTGCATCCGTAAATTTCCACCACGCGATAGCTTCACCACTTTCCAGAAAATGTTTGGCCGCCATCAAGGTGTACAACAGGCAAGGGTCGTGACGTTTGCCCATGCTGTCCGAGAGCAAGTTATAGGTTGAGAGCGGGTCACATTGGGCGAGTTCTTGTGGCGTGTGTATGCCAAGCGAGCGCAAATCACCTGCGATGGACTTGCCGATGTTGGGGATGTCTTCGAGTCTGTGTGCTTTGGTAGCCATCACTTGCGTCTGTTTGCCAGATTCTCTTTGACTCGGAACTGCACGATCTTCTTCACCAGCGCGTGTGGTATCGCTGCGTCGATGGGGAACTGGACTGCGCCTTTCGATGTTTTGTAATTTTTCAGCTCGTCCTGAAATGCCCGGATACCGCTTGATGCCGGATAGAAACCGATGTGATGTTTGTACGCCGCAAAATGCACTAGGTTGCCGTTGAGATAGAAGGTGGGTATCTGGTAACTGATTTTCTCGGTCGCAGCGGGGGCGGTTTGGCGGATGGTCTGACGCAGCTTTTCTAATATCACTTGCACCTCATCGGGGATGGTGGCGATGTAGGTATCGATGTTCGCAGGGGTCGTCGCAGCGGTTTTCATCCGAGACTTTCCATTAGTTCGTCATACCGGCGTAGGCCGGTATCCAGTACAGAGAAGCATCCCGCGAAGCGGACAAAACCAAGGTGTCGCCCACTTCGTGGTTTTTTATTAACTGGATACCGGCCTGCGCCAGTATGACGGCAGGGGGAACGGTTCGAATTCATCGTCGCCTCACATCTTTTTAGAGTAGGCGACGAGTTGGTCGAGTGCTGCGCCCCAGCCTTGTTCAAAGCCCATCGCCGCGTGTTGATTGCGGCCCGCTTCATCCGCATGACGCGCGATGGCGGTGTAGCGAGTGCCCTTGCCGTGATCTTCCAGCATGATGCTCGCGCTGAATTTGAAGTCCACGCTGGCTTCGGGTTGGGCTACGCCAGCGACGGGACGGAAGCCCGGCAGCAGCGCGTTCGTCCAGGTCAGTCGCTCATTTTCAATCACCTCAAGGTAGCAACCGTCATTGGGGAATTGTTCTCCCTCGGGTGATTGCATCACGGTGTGGAAACGTCCGCCGGGGCGCAGATCAATTTCGCATTGGATGGTCTTCCACGGCAAAGGGCAGAACCACGGCATCAGATGTTGCGGCTGCGTCCACGCTTTCCAGATGAGTTCTTTCGGCACATCGACGATGCGTTCGAACGAGAGGTCGAGTTTTGGATTGAGGTCGTTCATAGTGTTCTCCTTGGGTTGTGACATCAGGCTCTTAAAATTTTCTCCATCGCTTTTCCCTTGGCTAATTCATCCACCAATTTATCGAGATAGCGAATCTCTCGCATCGTGGGTTCTTGAATGTCCTCTATGCGCACACCGCAAATCACCCCTTTGATCAAGGTGCGTGCAGGGTTCAACTGGGGTGCTTCGCTAAAGAAAGTCTCAAAGTCGGTTTGCTTTTTCAATTGCATTTCCAGCGCGTGCTGACTGTAGCCAGTCAACCAGCAAATAATCACATCCACTTCTGATTTTTGGCGTCCCTTTCTCTCGGCTTTGGCGACATAGAACGGATAGACGCTGGCGAAGCTCGTCGTAAAAATTCGATGTTTGGCTGGTGTAGTCATCAAGTTTTGCTTTTAAGTGCGTTCGCAAATTGCTTTCAGCATGTCTAACGCTTTGTGCCAGCTGTCGGTCATAAAATCCGCATATTCATCGGGTATGTCGGTGATGTCCACCTGAAGGGTGGTCACGCCCTTCGTCTCGGTGAAGGTGTAGTTCTCGAACACGTCTTGCCATTGCGACTCTTTTTCGGGCACGCCGTTTTTCACCTCAAACAACATCTCGATGGAAACGAATTCGGCAGGGCGATGTTCGGCGATGCGCGCGCTCATGCCAGACCCATGCCCATCACCGAACAGAATTTTCTCGCCCTTATCCCACGAGCCTTGGTAGCTTGAGCCTTCGGCAAAAGCGGATGTCCACTCGCGGTAAGTTTGATCTGCCAGCATGAGTTGATGCACCCGTGCTTTTGGTGCGTGGATGGTGATGGAAAAGTGAAGTGAGATCATGATGTTCTCCTAATTAGACTTTTATCGATTTTCTGGTGGAATAGATTTTAATGACGCAGAAAATACGGTATTAGCGGCAACATCAACAGGTCGATATTTCACCTGCGTACTCGCGGGATCGTTCCCCAAAAAATTATTACCTGTCCAATTATTTTTAGGACGAATAGGGTGTGGAAAAAAGCCGCCCCCACAGTTGGGGCACACGTTGTGCAACACACTATTCACGCAATCAGCTCAGAAAGTGCATTCGTATGAGCAGATGCGTGCCTCATCTGAATCGGGATGCAATGCCTTGTTGCAGTGCTCGCAGGTGGGTCTTAACTCAAGCATTCCGTCTCCTCGTTTAATCAGGATGTTTTACAGCGTAGTGCAAACACACCACTCCCGAGGCAAAGGTTTTACTCGTCACCAGCTTGAGCTTGGTTTTGTCTTTGATATTTTTGAACAAGGGAATGCCTTGTCCCAGCAAAACGGGATTGAGGAATATCCAATACTCGTCGATGAGGTTTTCCGCCATCAACGCATGGGTGGCGGAGGGGCTGCCGAACAGCAGAATTTCACTCCCCGTTTCGTGTTTCAGCATGTTGATTTCCTCGCTCAAATGATCGCGGATGATTTTTGTGTGAGCATCATTTTTATCGGCCAACGTTTTGGATAGCACCACTTTGCGGGCGGTCTTGTACCAACGGGAGTGCTCGTGGTCATGCTGGCTGGCGTTGGGTTGTTCAGCAGCGGTGGGCCAATAAGCTTCCATCATCTGGTAGGTGATGCGCCCATAAAGCGCGGTATCGGTTTGCTGGATGCGCTGCCCGACATATTCGAATAACTCAGCAGTGATGCTGACCCAGCCCAGCCCGCCATCTGCGGAGGCCACGAAACCATCTAGTGACACATGCACGAACGAAACAATTTTTCGCATGATGCCCTCTTTGGGTCAGCTTATTTTTCGACGACGGTTTTGAGGTTCGCTAGGCTGTCCTCAAAATCTTTACCGATCATTTTGTCCATGCTGACGAACACGCTGAACAGTTTGGAGACAAAGGGCATTGGGCCGTACATCGCCCAAGTAACCAGGGTACCGCCATTCTGTGGCTGTAGCGTGAGTTCGCCCATGTTGTGCGCTTCGAACGGTTTGATGAAATCGAGCTGGATGACGACCTTGGTGTCGGGGACGGAGTCGGCGATGGTCATGCGACCATGACCGACTTTCTTGTTGCCTTCCCATTCGTAAGTCGCTCCCTTGCCAGCACTGTCCGCGCTGTAGATCTTCTTCATCTGTGCATCCATTTTTTCCCACGTTGACCAAGCAGACCAACTACGCAGATCGTTGATGTGGGCGAACACTTTTCCCGGGGTGGCTTGCAAGATCGCAGAGCGCTCGACGCGGAATGAATCCGGTTTGAATGAGGCCAAGATGACGATGGCGAGGATGGTCACAGCGATGAGGATGAAGATGAGTTTCAACATATTGAGATTCCTTTGGCGCAGTAGTTAAGTGAGGTCAGATTAAACGCAAACATTCGCGCTACACAAAGTAGATTTTTGGATGTGTAGTGTCAAGCAACACCCCTGTTGAGATTAGGGGCGAGAACAAATTCCGTAATTCAGATTCACATTCATCGCCGCACTTCTTATAGATTCGAAGCGCGGCGTGATGGGTACTACGCGGCTTTCTTGCAGCAAGCGTATTCTTCTGGCGCCTGCCATGCTTCTCCTGCGAATGCGGCATCCAGTGGTGTATCGGTCAGGTGGTTGGTGTAGTTGCTCAACGTCTTCATGGTTACACCAAGAATCACCTCAAGCGCGTTCTGTTGGGTGTAACCCGCCGCAAAGAAGTCGATCAATTCTTGACCGCCGACCACCCAGCCGCGCTCACGCACCACAGCACGAGTGAAAGCGACTAGCGCATTCAGCTTTGCATCTTGCAGGCAACTTTGGCCACGTAGGGCATCGACGCGCGCACCATCCACTTTCACCATATTGCGTGCGATGAAGGAATGCGCAGCGACGCAGTATTCGCAACGATTCTCGGTGCTGACGGTGATCAACACGACCTGCTGTTCTTCCGGCGTGAGGGAACTCTTTTCCAGCAAGGTACCGAGTTGCTTGTAGGCTTCCAGCGCGACAGGCGCTTCGGCAAGGTGGGCGTACAGGTTGGGGATGAAGCCCAGACCTTTGTTGGCAGCTTCGAGGATTGGGAGGGCTCCGATGGGGGCGGTAGCTAGGGTATGCAGTTTGAATGTGCTCATGACGATCTCCTGAAATGGTTGGGCAACTTGATTGTTGCTGGAACTCATTGTCAGGAATCGGAGAGTTTCTCTCCATGACTGCAAGGCTGTGATTTATGTCCAAACGTCCAGACCATCGCAGATGAATATCAGCCGCGTGCTTTACCCGGTGGGATACCGACGATACGTTTGAAGGCTTTTCGAAATGCCGCTTCTGATTCGTAGCCGCACTTCATGGCGACATCCAACATGTTGGCGCGACCATCGGCGAGCAGGGAGGTTGCGAGTTGCATACGCCAGGTCGCAGCGAACTCCATGGGGGACATCTTGACGAGTTGGCTGAAATGCGCCGAGAAGGTAGAGCGTGATTGGCAAGCGATAGTAGCCATGCGGTCAACCGTCCACACCCCCTCGGGGCTGTCGATGAAAGCCGAGATGGGCAGGCGTAGATGCTCGTCCGACAAAGCGGCGAGTAGTGGCGAAAGTCCCGGTTCGATGTGCAGCGTGTGTCGAATGACGTACAAAAACAACGCATCAGACAAACGATCCAGAATCGCGGTGACGCCCAGATCGTTGCGGATTGCCTCGTCGGTCATCATCTCGATCAAATCTTTCATCTGCTGTCCTACTGGACTCACATCAGGCCGGATCAACATGAAATCAGGGAACGAAGCGAGCAAGAGACGGCGAATGTGAGTAGGCAGTCTCAAATGACCACACAGCAGTCCAGCTCCCGGCGCATCCTTGTCTAGCGGTCTAGGGTTGCTGTAATCGAAGGGCTGATCTGGGACGCTAGGCAATGCGCTGAACGTATGTGCCGCATCGTGAGGGAATAATGCGATGTCGCCCGCGCGCATCTGCGTTGGCTTGGATTGGTTCGGCAACTGTATCCATGCCTCGCCATGACACAGTAGATGGAAGGTCGTGGCATCACTGCCTCCCGGCGTGGACATATGCCACGCATCACACAACTGGCCGACGTAATAGACCTCCGAGCCAAGATGCAGTCGGCGCAGGAATGTGTCGAGAGGTTGGGCGCTATTCAGCATGGTCACATCACATGGCGCGGAATCACTGTAGCAATACACTCACGCGTTGCCGCACTGCGTCGGACATCGCGTTCAGTGGCGTGACCAATCCGCTGCTTAATGCAGTGTGTGCGATGGATTGTGGTTGCGCCTGTGATATGCGCTGGATGGCGCTCACCAGCACTTGCTGTGCGTGTTCTGCGTTCTTCATTAGATTGGCAATCGCCATATTCGCAGTGACGTGCGCTTCTTTGGGATGCCAGCAGTCATAGTCGGTTGCCAATGCCAGGGTGGCATAAGCGATCTGCGCCTCACGCGCCAATTTGGCTTCAGGCATGTTGGTCATGCCAATCACACTCGCATTCAAACTGCGATACCAATGCGATTCCGCGACCGACGAAAACGAGGGGCCTTCGATGCACACATAAGTGCCCCCTTGATGCAAGGTCACCTCGGCGAGGTTTAGCCCTTTAATAGCTTGTTCGAGGAGGGAGGATAGTGCTGGGCAAATGGGTTGTGCCATGGAGACATGGGCGACTGCGCCATCGCCAAAAAAGGTAGAGGCTCTGAATTTTGTAAGGTCGATGAACTGATCGGGCAGCACCATATCGAGCGGATGAATCTCTTCGCGCAGAGAACCCACGGCTGAAATGGAAATGAGATAGCGCACGCCGAGCGATTTCAGTGCATAGATGTTCGCGCGATACGGCACTTCAGTCGGAATCAAGCGATGCCCCCGCCCATGCCGTGCAAGGAATGCAACGGCTACGCCACCAACCTGCCCAGTGACGATGGCATCGGAAGGGCGACCATAAGGGGTATCAATGATATGTTCCTGCGCATCGGTCAATGCTTCCAACTGGTAAAGTCCACTGCCACCAATTACGCCGATCATGGGTTTGTGCATGTTGTCTCCTAATGAATGAATTGCTTGGTCGAATTTAGCGAAGGAATCTTACAAGTAAAACCTGCTACTTACCTGCTTGTGGGCTGGAGAATAACGAGTGTTCCCCCACCCTAATTCCTCCCCCTAATCCCTCCCCCGGAGGGATAACCAGCGACTTGCACAGCTTTATCGTGCTTAGTCGAATGGCTAGTAGTTTCATCAGAGGGACTAAACCCAAAGCATCGCAGCTCTCGCTCCCTCTCCCAGCGGGGGAGGGCTGGGGAGGGGGGGAACACTCAATGAGATGCAATAATTTTCCGATCTACTAGCAAATCTGATCTTGATCCACGCAAAACCCTTACGAATTAAAAGAAGTAATGTAAGTGAATCTCTAAAAATTCAAATTGCGTCATACCGGCGGAGGCCGGTATCCAGTTTGGAAAATAGAGTTCCTTGCGTAGCAAGGGCAAAACCCCTTTTAATAAACCCACTGGACACCGGCCTCCGCCGGTGTGACGAATTATTAGAGATGCCCGTAAGAATTCGTCGCTCTCGTTCGACTACCTCGCCACGTTTAACCATTGCCAAAAGCTGATGACTAAAATCTTGAAATACTCGACTCGCAGGTGGGCACCATGCCGCGTTTGATACTCGTAGGCGGCGGACATGCCCAATTGAGTGTGCTGCACGCACTCGCTACGCAACAATCGGATGTGGAAGTGATATTGATCACCCCCAGTGTTCACCAAATTTATTCGGGGATGTTGCCCGGTTGGATTGCGGGGCATTACACCGTTGACGAATGCCGCATAGACCTGCGCCCATTGTTACTGGCCGCCCATGTTCGGCTTGTGCTGGGCGCAGTCATCGGCATTGATGCCAAACGCCGTGTCGTCGAACTGGCAGACGGCACAAAGTTTGACTATGACACCTTGTCGATTGATGTGGGCAGTGACACTGACACATCGTGGTTGCAAGCGGCAAATGAGCGTCTGCTGCCCATCAAACCGCTTAACACGTTTGTTCAACGCTGGCCCGAAATTGTTACCTCGGCAGGGCAAAAAAGCGACTACCGTTTGGCAATCGTAGGTGGCGGGGCGGCAGGCGTAGAGTTGGCTTTCGCAACTCGATACGCATTCCTATCAAAAGGTATTCAGG
>JAVHQJ010000185.1:0-2473 GCA_036171075.1 Sideroxydans sp.
AGAAAAGGCGACAACGAAAGCGATTAATAAAAATCACTTTTGTGTCGTCGCGCTTTCCCACCAGTTTAGGTCTGGTCGCAACTTCTCCGATTAGCTCTGATAGAGATCAGCTAAATCCCTTCATTCAAAATAGATGAAAGAAGTAGAGCTTTTCGGATAACCTGCATACGCTAGCACAACCTTTGTCTTGTGCGCAATAAATTTATTAAGCCGCACCAACACAGCAAGGGTTTCTGTGCTTTCGCCTTCGAGGATCAATCTCAGGCTAGATGCAGCAAGCTGGTTATGCCGCTATCAGTTGAGCGCGTTGCACTTGTGGCATACCTGCCTTGCGCACCTGCCATAAATCATATTCTGCTTGCTGTGCAACCCACGCATCAGCATGCCCGCCATTCTCCAGCCCTAGCCAGCCTTCAAGACGTAGCGCCATGGACGGGGAGATTGCAGCGCGTTCATTCAGTACGCGGGACAATGCGGCACGGGTTACGCCTAGCTGCTTTGCTGCTTCGGTAACAGTCAGCCTCAGCGCGGGTAATACGTCCTCTCTCAAAGTCGCCCCAGGGTGAGGGGGGTTATACATTTTGCTCATGTCATTTCTCCTAGTGGTAGTCCTGATAATCAACCAACACAGCATCTTCACCGTCAAACGTGAACGTCATGCGCCAATTCCCGTTCACGCTGACGGAGTAATGATCTGCGAGGTTTGCCGTCAGCGGATGAAAATCCCAGCCCGGCATATTCATGTAGCTGGGGTCTTTGGCAATGTTGAGGCGCACCAATTGACGTTCCAGTTTTGCAGCTTGGTGAGGCTGTATGCCTGCCTTGCTGCCAGTCTCATAAAAGGCTTTCAGCCCCTTGTGTCGGAATGATTTAATCATGGCTTGAATTGTATAGCGTAGCGTTTCGCATGGCAAGCATTACGCCATTTTGTTGAACGGTATGACATTCGCGCCGCTGGCGATTTTCCCTTGCTCCACGATCCACGCGGCTATCGTTTCAGCTTCGCCGGACAGATAGCGCAGGTCGCTTGTCTCGGTGTAGTTGTCGATGGTCACATCACCCTTGCTGATATGGTTTGTCAGCAGCTTCAGCTTCCACATTTCGATATTGTTCTTAATCCCGATAGCCATAAAGGTTCTGCGCATATCGTGAGGGGTCAGGTGTAGCCCTGCCAGTTCAGATACCCCGATCATGGTGTAACGTCCGTCATTGATAAAGCCAACCCCGCCGCGCCCTGCGAATACATAGGGATTGCCCTTAACGTGAGGTCTGTTCTCCAGCAGGGTGCGCAGGGGTGCGGAAATAGGGAATGTCACCTCGTTGTGGTTCTTCGGGTCAGGAATAAACCACGTTCCAGCATCAGGGTTTACGCGATCCCATGTTAATTGCGCGGCCTCGCTCCAACGGCAACCCGTCAGCATGAGGAATAGCACAATGTCCGTGCCTGTCTTGCCGCTGGCAAGTACAGCATCCGATTTGCTCTTGTGTTGCAGCATATTCCACACCGCGCCGATCTTATCCAGTGGTATGCGTCCGTTTTTAGCATTGTTCGGGTTCCACATCTTTTTACCAGATACGACCGACACGGGATTTTCAATCAGTATCGGCAACCCGTCAGGGCGGTAGGCTTCACGGGCATAGTTCAGCAGGGATCGAAGAATGCGAAAAGCCTGATTCGCTTGTGTAGGTGCTTTGGCTGATAGCTCGCTGAAACGGTTAGAGCAAAGGTCGCGGGTTATGCTGGTTATTGGCTTGCTCGCCCAATCTCCAAACGATAGGCGAACATGCTTTGCAATATCGGCTTTGGTTCGTTTCGCCAGTTCCCCGCCTTTGGCAGTGCGCCGTTCCTTGATATACACGTCGCACACGTCCTGCAAAGTCACTGCCAGCGTTTCCTTGCGCTTCCGCTCGATAACCGGATCAACGTCCTTGCTGAAGCCTGCTATTAATCCCATAGCCAGCTTGCGCGCCTTGTCTGCCGTCAGTGTCGAACTGTCGCTCAATGGTTTGCCATGCTGTCCGATTGTGATGCGCCTAGATTTGCCGTTAGCGCGGCCTTGCGCAATGTAACTGCGTACACCCGTTGAAGTAACCCGCACCCCAAAGCCAGCTAATTCACAATCCCAATGCAAGGCCTCGCCCTTTGCCGGAATTGGCAACGCTTCAACAGTCGTTTTAATCGCCCTGAATGGTGTTTCCTTAATAGGGTCTGACTTGGTTTTTTTTGGCATGGCGACAATCTCCCGAATAAGCAGCAAATAAGCATCAAATAAGCAGTAGGAATAAAAACTGATACAGTACCAACGGACTAGATAATACTCTAAAGCCTTATAGAATCAAGATATATCGTGCTTACTCTGGGAGGATAAAACTAGATAAAATGCCATACCGAAGAACTTAAAATCCGTCGGGGAGCGATCTCCGTACCGGTTCGATTCCGGTCCTGGGCACCAAAATAGTTAATCTAATCAAG
>JAVHQJ010000186.1:0-2446 GCA_036171075.1 Sideroxydans sp.
TTATGGCAGTTTCCTGCCTTATGACCGTTTACACAAAATCTTTTACACCCCCAAGAAATAAAGCTATTGCAGGCTGTCCGTGGGTTGCACCAACACCCACGGGCTGACCACCACCGCCCAAACCGGCGCATCGGCCGCGTACCATGTTGCAGCCTGCTCATCTGTCACCTTGCCGAACTTGCCCGCCGCCATCCATTGCCGGATCAACGCGGCGTTATCCTCGGACATCTGCAACGCGACCTCGACCAGATCCAGATCGACCGCCACGAACAATGCCGAGCCGCTGGCAAAATACCGTTGCAGTTCTTTCCAGGCGATCTGCGAAGTTTCCAGATTGACCTTGGCGCGAAAGATTTCTTGCTGGTTGGTTGCTGTCATTTCCAAACTTCTTTCTGATTACAATTCTGCGCCGTTAAGATAGTTGTCCTTCAGCCGCAGGTAATGCTCGGCGGAATAGCGCAGGTATTTCATCTCCTCTTCCGTCAGCGCGCGCACCGCCTTGGCCGGCCGCCCCATGTACAGCATGCCGCTCTCCAGCACCTTGCCCTGCGTCACCAGGCTGCCCGCGCCGATCATCACATGATCGGGGATCACCACATCGTCCAATATGATCGTCCCCATGCCGACCAGGCAATCGTTGCCGATGCGGCAACCGTGCAGGATCACCGAATGCCCCACCGTCACATAATCGCCGATGATGAGCGGCGAACCGTCGGGCTTGTCCGCCGTCTTGTGCGACACATGGCCCATCGTCAGGTCCTGCACGTTGCTGCCACGCCCGACCACGATACGGTTCACGTCGCCGCGCAATACCGTATTGCACCACACCGAGCTATCGTCACCGATCTTCACATCGCCGATAACTTGGCAGGAAGGATGCAGATAAACGCGGTCACCGAGGGTGGGGGAAGTGTTGAGGTAGTTTGATAGTGGCATTGTTGGTTTCGACAAAATATTTGGTTAATTCAATCAAGTCTCACTCGCTTTATTGATACCTTTTCCCATTGTGCTCTATCCATCCCGCCACATGAGATCCACTAGGGTCATTGTGTGTCCAGTGAATTACTCCACCCTTTTCGTTCCATTCATATTGGCCATAGAACCTGATTGAGTCCCCTTCAACAAGGGAGTCGATTCTTTGTGCCAGATCGATGTTGTGAGCGACCAAGAGGGTTTTGCCCGAGTTAAGGCGCACAATGAACTTCTGATGTCGATTTCCGTCGTTGTCGTCAGACAAAAGCGATACAACTTTTCCGCCTCCTTCAATTTGAAGATTACTTGTTCTGGACTCATATGCATTGGAGAGTGCTGAGTCGCTATTATCGGCTTGAACTGACTCTGTATTACTGCCTGTTTGTGGTGTAGTGGAAAGCGTGCCCTGCTGTAATGTGTTTTCGGTGTTCACCGTCCCAGCCGAGTCAGTGTTTCTTTCTGAATAGCTGGCATACCCATAAACCACTAACACAACCAGTAGAAGTGGCGTCAAGCGGCTGGTCAAGCCGCGCTTTTCACGTGATCGACTTGCTTGGCCTTGATTTTGGTGTGATATCTTGGCGCGAGCAGAATAGGAAATATCTATCGCTCTCTTTTTGCCTGAATTATCTATTTCAATTTCAAACGATACAGGTTCCCCAAGCTTAGGGCGCTGTTCGTCATTGGGAAATGCAGAAATATGAGCGAAGATTTCCTCCCCGCTATGAATTGGCGAGATAAATCCAAAACCACGATCATCATTCCACTTGGTAAGCTTGCCGTCGATTCTCATTGTCGTTACACACAGTAATTTCAATAATCGCCTGCGAAGTAGCGTCACATCACCAGCTTCCACTTCATCATCTCACCCGCCCGTAGCGGCACAAACTTGTAATCACCGAACCCAACCGATGCCGGAACCACCCACTCTTCCTTGCGCAAGGTGACCTTCTCGGTATTGCGTGGCAGTCCGTAGTAGTCCGCACCGTAGAAACTCGCGAAGGCTTCAAGTTTGTCCAGCGCGCCCGCTGCCTCGAACGCTTCGGCATACAGCTCGATGGCGCTGTGCGCGGTGTAGCAGCCGGCGCAGCCGCAGGCGTTCTCTTTGGTATGTTGCGCGTGCGGGGCGCTGTCGGTGCCGAGGAAGAATTTCTTGTTGCCGCTGGTGGCGGCTTTGATCAGCGCCTCGCGGTGCGCTTCGCGTTTCAGAATCGGCAGGCAGTAGAGGTGCGGGCGGATGCCGCCGACCAGCATCGCGTTGCGGTTGTAGAGCAGGTGTTGCGGGGTGAGCGTGGCGGCGATGGTGTCTGGCGCACTGGTCACGAACTGTGCGGCGTCTTTGGTGGTGATGTGCTCGAATACCACGCGCAGGCCGGACAGGTCGCGCAACAAGGGTTGCATGACGCGTTCGATGAACACAGCTTCGCGGTCGAAGATGTCAATGTCGGCGTTGGTCACTTCGCCGTGTACCAGC
>JAVHQJ010000187.1:0-2442 GCA_036171075.1 Sideroxydans sp.
GCGCTCATCTCGCCACCGTAGATGGCGTTCTCCAAACGCATGCGCTCTTTGATGAAGGCGTGACCGGTCTTGGACTGAATTGGGTTACCGCCCGATTGTTTGACGACGTCTATGGTGTTCCAAGTGAGGCGCGGATCGTGGATGATCTTTTCGCCTGGATGTTTGACCAAGAAGGCAGTCGCCAACAGACCCACGATGTAATAGCCTTCGATGAACTCGCCGTGTTCGTCGAACAGGAAGCAACGGTCAAAGTCGCCATCCCAAGCGATGCCCATATCTGCCTTGAGTGCCTTCACCGCATCGGTGGTAGCTGCACGGTTCTCTGGCAACAATGGGTTGGGGATGCCGTTAGGGAAACTGCCATCAGCTTGGTGATGCACTTTGATGAAGGTGATGGGGATGTTCAGTTGCTTGAAACGTTTTTCGATCTCGTCGATGACATGACCAGCCGCCCCATTGCCCGAGTTGACCACGAGTTTCAACGGTTTAATGGCTGCGGGTTCGATGTAGGTCAACAGGTGATCGACATAAGGCGTGAGGATAGAGGTTTGCGTCAGCGTGCCTCGCTTTTGCTGAACGGGGTTCATCCCGACATTGTCTTCTCGGGCTAAAGCCCGACCTACGGGGTTGGCGATGACTTGTAGGTCGGGTTTCAACCCGACAGGGGCGAATTGGTTCGCTTCAGCCAAGGCCTGGATGGCCTTGAGGCCGGTGTCGCCACTGATGGGCACCGCGCCACGTGCGACCAGCTTCATGCCGTTGTAGTCCATGGGGTTGTGGCTGGCGGTGACTTCGATGCCACCGTCCACGTCCAAATGGAAGGCTGCGAAGTAGATTTCCTCCGTCCCGACCATGCCGATGTCGATGACGTCTGCCCCGCCATCCATCAGGCCATTGGCCAAGGCTTGTTTGAGGGCGGCGCTGGTGGGTCGCACATCACCGCCGACGACTACCCGCCTGGCGCCGAGATGCTGCGCATAGGCGCGGCCGATGCGGTAGGCGATGTCGTCGTTGAGTTCTTCGCCCAACTTTCCCCGAATGTCGTAGGCTTTGAAACAGGTGAGGTTCATGCTTCGACCCTGCCGTACACGTCGTCGAAACGCACGATGTCGTCTTCGCCCAGATACTCGCCGCTCTGCACCTCGATCATGACCAAGGGCAGCATGCCGGGATTCTCTAGGCGGTGTTTGTACCCAGCGGGGATGTAGGTAGATTCATTGGTCTGCACAAAAAGTTCTTGTTGGCCGTTGACGACTTTGGCCATGCCGCTGACGACAATCCAGTGTTCGCTACGATGGTGGTGCATCTGCAACGAGAGGGAAGCACCAACCTTGACTTCGATACGCTTGATCTTAAAGTGTTGCCCTTCTTCCAGCACGGTGTAAGTCCCCCAAGGGCGATGCACGGTATTGTGCAGGCGGTGGGCTTCGTGCCCTTCTTTTTTGAGGCGAGCGTAGATGTTTTTGACATCTTGCGCATGGTCTTTGTGTGCAACCAGCATGGCATCGGGCGTGTCGATGATAACCAGATTCTCAACTCCCACGACACCCACCATCCGATCCTGACTCTGGATGAAACAGCCGCTGACCTGATGCAACATGGTTTCGCCCCGAATGCGATTGCCATTTTCGTCGGCGGGTGTCAGGTCGCCCAGCGCGGTCCAGGAACCGATGTCGCTCCAGCCGATGTCGCAGGGGACGACGGCGACGTTGGCGGATTTTTCCATGACGGCATAGTCGACTGAGTCGTTCGGCACTTGCTTGAAGGTGTCGGCATCCAGTTCAGTCTGGCTGAAGCCCCGGCCTTCGGCCTTGCGGGAGTGCTCCAGACAGGCACGGGTCGCATCGAGGATCGCCGGGCAGTGTTTTGCCATTTCCTGCAGCAGGACGCCGGCCTTGAAACAAAACATGCCGGAGTTCCACAGGAATCGACCGGAGGCGACATATTCTTTGGCCGTGGCGAGATCGGGTTTCTCGACGAAGCGTTTGACGGTGTTTCCCTCCGCCTCGATGTAGCCATAGCCGATCTCCGGCCGATCGGGCCAGATGCCGAAGGTGACCAGCTTGCCCTGTTCGGCCAACTTGACCGCTTTCGCCACGGCCTGGGCGAAAGCATCCTGATCAGCAATCAGGTGATCTGCAGCCAACACCAGCATGCAGACATCCTCGCCATGGATCTCGGCGATCTGCAATGCGGCGGCGGCGATGGCGGGTGCGGTATTGCGCCCAAACGGTTCGAGAATGAAACGGTTGGTCAAGTCCTTGTTAGCCACGATGCCCGACACTTCGCGGTATTCGTCGGCGGTCTGGAAGTTGAGTTCGCGGTTAGTGACAGTCATGGTCTCGACCACGTCCTCCAACACAACACCGCGCAGCCACGCCTTTTGCAGCAGGCTCTGACCGTCGTCTAGGCGTATGAAGGGCTTGGGGTGGGTCTCGCGGG
>JAVHQJ010000188.1:0-2426 GCA_036171075.1 Sideroxydans sp.
TAGGCGCACAAAGCGGGGATATGAATCAGTGCAACACGTTTAACGCGAGTCGCTTGTAAGGGCCGGAAGGCTAGGGGAGTTTGCCTGCGGCGACTAGACGGTTGAAGAGGGTGTTTGGAGAAAGCCAAATGACTAAATCGTCAAAGGATGGGGAAAAATCATGGAAGATGAAATCGCTATCATGGTCATTATTTTCAGATTCTTCTACGCTCGGAGTTTGAGCCCAATTTGGGCCGCGTGACACAACAACCGCAGCTGCAGTATCAATCAGGCGTGGTGTTGGACAAGGGGTCGTGGCTGCATTAGTAGTACTCGCACATACGCGCAAAGTCCCCGTATCCGTCAGCAAAAATTTTCCATTAATATCGGTCGTAACTACACTCCCTGTTCCATTCAAATTACTCCATCGTTCAATATTTTTCCCCGAAAATATGGGGGTAACGTTATAGATGAACGCATTATCAAAATCGTCTTTTGGGGATACGCCAAGTTGATTGTAAGGTAGTGTTCCGCCCCCGTTACATGGGGAGTTAATTTTTGTACTTTGCCCTGTATAGGGGGCATTGTTAACGACTACCGCAGCGGCTGGAGTAAGGAAGTTTTCATTGCCATCATTGTCGGTATCTGGACAAGGTAAGCGGCCATTGGCTACCGAAAATCCAATTAAGGAAGAGCGAATTTCATCAAGCTGTTTTCGTGTTTCCACACGATGCTGTTGTTCCATCTGGCCTGAAATCATCGGCAACAACCCCCCGAGAAGCAACGCGACGATGGCAAGAACAACGGCCATTTCTATCAAACTAAATCCTAGCGAAATTTTCTTTTTAATCATTTGCAATTGGTCTTTTTGTCGAGACAAAGTACTTGGTCATTTATGTTAATAAAGCTTGAGTCGATCGATTTATATGTTTCAAATGTGAGGCTAGAAGGTGAATTATTTTTCCCCGCTTCGTTGCTCGCTTCAAGATAATCAGTACGCTGTGTCGGCAGCCGAGGATTTGTCTGGGTAGGTAAAATCTTACCTGCTAAAGTTATAGTGGCTCGATATTCTCCTGATCCACTATTTGGATTCCCTGTGCCAATAATGGACAAACACGAACTCCCGCAAGAGGGAGTTGAGGTGCCTGGTTTGTAACCGCTGGCTAGTTGATAGAAAAATAAATTTTTCCAGTTATCCCAATAGTTCCCTTGGGTGGAAAGCAGGGCACATCTCCAAGCATCTCGCATCCCACCGTCAATAAGGTTGTCATTATCTAAACCAGAATAGGCATCGTTCAAATCGTTTTGAATTGAATTTAAGGTTGAGTTGGAGGGGGATGAAGAAAGGTTGTCGGCAGTTTGTCCTGCATCATGGGCTGAATTTTCAACCGAGTTTGAGATGCCGCTAGGTGCCGGGTCAGAGGCATTTTTTAGAATTTCTCCTGCATCTTTGAGATTGTTCAAATTAGTGCCAGTGTGGCTGCTGTTATATATATTCAAAGCGGCTTGGAGTTGGTTGAGTGCATCTATAAAACTCAAAATGTCGCTATTGTTGGTTAATACATTTAGACGGGCGCTAGGAATTCTCCCAAAACGTACGTCTTTTTTACCGAAGTAATCTGTCGTATCTGAAACCGGACTTGCCCAGGGATATTTATCATTCGACACAGCAGCGTAATCATCTAAACAAGCTTTGACTTCGCGAGCGATACGTTTTTCGATGAGGGGCATTAATTCGTCTATCGTGACATAGAGGAGCCTGTCATTGAACTGGTAAGTTGCATCTTCGATTTGTTGGCCGTTCACAGTAATCCAACGATGTTCGCCACCCATAATGAAGCTATTGTCTAAGTCAGCGTTCTTATAGACGCCAGGCACACAGGGAGCGGTACATCCATTCGGTACAGTAATACTATCTAGATATTGATCAGCTCCAGCCAAGTTGGGGGCGGGGGGACGTGATTGTCCGCTAATAACTGAACCTGGAATTATGATGATGAATACAACACGATTACTTAATACATTGCCGTTCATGTCGCGAACTGTGAGCCAGCCAGTCGTTTTGTTAAGTAACTCTGAATTGAATAGGAGTGTGTCATCCATCACATTGGGAGCAGCCGCGTACCATGGCATTACACCTAGAGAGTCATTTTGTGAAGAGGTGTTAACTGACATGCCGTAATCTTTCCAAGGCAATCGGCCTAGGCAGCGTAAATCAGTGGCGGCAGGGATAGGTGCCGTGGGCAATCCACTTGGGGCGTTATTGAAATTCAAACAGCCATCTGACGTTCCATCATAGTTGGGGGTGCCTTCGCCTAATACGTCTGGGCGCAATAAATCCCCAGGTCTTTGTGAACTGCCTGTGCCGTTCACGGCATATCCAATGACGACCTCTTTAGCTTGAACAAGCAAGTCATTGCTCTGATTGTTGCGAGCAATCTGTAAAG
>JAVHQJ010000189.1:0-2421 GCA_036171075.1 Sideroxydans sp.
CTCCGCAGCCGCATCCCCAACGTTTGCAACCATCTTTTCCATTTCCTGGAACTGCTTTTTATCCAGAAAACTGAACAGCTTTCTGTAATGCGTGTCTACCTGAGCGACATAAGCAATATCCATCTCTTGAGGATATTTCGCGTAAAACGACAATTCCTTTCCAAGCAGAACGCCAGATTCGTTATTCTTCATGGGAGCACCGAGATTTTCCGAAGAAGCTTAGCAGGCTGTAACGATTTAGATGAGATGGCACGATTGATCGCGGAAGCGGTATAGGCCATTCGCAGACCTTAGCCAGTACGGCAGTGATGAAATATCCCGCAAGGCAAAAACTGGGGGCATCTTCTCGATCCTTGATGGAATCCCAGATCAATCCACAGATTTGCTCGAAGGTAATGGGCCACCAATTTTGCTTGCCCCATTTGGCTGCTTTTCCCGCTCTTGTGAGACACACAAAAATTGGATCGATATATTTATCTCCTGCCTTCTCGGAGGCTGTAGCCCATTTTGTTGCTTCCTTCTCGTAACAGCCTAATTGGGACAGCGATTCAAGCGTATCCACTTTCACCTCGACAACAATAAGCCATTTAATAGGAACATCCTTGATGTTCTTTCTTGCGAGACCTGTTATCCAAACATCAATTTGCTTCCCTGATCTATCAGAAAGTACATGCCCCGCCTCGGCCTCGATTTCTGAAAATTTGTAGTGGGGCGGAAACGGAAACTGTCCTGCATCATACAAATGATTAAGAAACGATCGAATGGGAGCCTGTTCATAGCCGTGTTGAAATATCCATGCAAGGATTTGAGTATACGCAGTCTTCTCTTTGCGCTCTCCATCCGATACAGACAACAGGGCAATTGTGCATTCCGCAATCCTGACATCTGTTTGAAAAGCAGGATGCTGAGAAATTTCTTTGTCGCCGAGAGATTCCCATATCTCAGCTAACTGCCTGTTGGTATGCTTAGACAGATCACGAAAAATCCTTTCTAGCGCTTCGCATTCATCCTGATTTCTATTCATTTTGCTCTCCGGTATACGACCCGCACATTGCGATAGATTATTGAGTTGCAGTGTACGGGCCAGTGCGACAAACTGTGTCGCCTATACGCGATGTCTAAATTTCCTGCAATTAGGATTCGATTCCTTCCAGAACTTCAGAAGAACCTCTCGGTCGCTGCTTTCATAACATCTATCCTTTCGATAGGCGAACGAAAGCACCCCTGTGCTGAGTGCGCAAGGCTTTGTCTGTTCGATTGGCTTGAGTTGCGAAGAGGGGGGGAGCTAGAAAGTACTACGAGGTGCCGCGTTTAATATTTCGCCAACTTTTTCGCTAAATCACCCCCAACCATTTTTTTGGGGGGCTATCAAGAAAGTGATTTCACTACCAAGCGCATTTGCCTTTTTGTTTCTTGATCAAGGAGGCTATTTGCGTCAGCCTTATTAATCGCCCCACATATTGTGCTTTTGAATATTTTCACCAGTTCTGTTTTTCCTCTGGCCCCATCTCTGAAGATCAACTTCTTCATTGTAGCGTTTCCATTTTCACATTCTGAATTTTCCCAGATGTCATCATCATTCCCATTGAATCCGGCATATATGGAAACATTAATTTCCTGTTCTTTGTTGGGAATTACTTCAAATTTGAAACCATACTCTACCTGCCTCCATGGGGAGCTGCTTATTGTCTCGCCTGCGTAGATTAGGACTACTCCTCCTTTCCGAGAGCATGGCATCAGAGTAACGTTTTCATCTCCATCGTCATAAATGATTTTGGCTAGTGCCTTTTTGGAAATATATGGGTGAATTGCAAAATCGATTGTCGCTTTTCTGTTGGCACCCTTGATTGCGTAAAAAGCGGGGGAAATTTCTTGAGCAATGAGGCTCATGTTGCTTAAAACATTCTTGAACTGCTCTGGCCCATTCGATAGCTGATCTTCCGATGTAACTCTACTAGACCCCTTTTTGGGATTAACAAATCGATGAAAAAATCTAAACAGCCCTACTGAATCAATGTCATTCATAATCACTCCCTTATCTTGCAAGTATTCTAGGAACATTCGTGCAACAGCACTTTGCGATGAATCTAGGTAAGACGATAGACTTGAAAAATATTGACGTTGTCCTCGCAATCCGAGTGTATTAACCTGATCCTCTTCATCTGGGCGAAGGGCATCTTTAGTCAACACAAGTAAATTGACGGATTTATGCTGACTGCAAAATTCGACATAATCGTTCAGTTGGGCTCTACCCGTTTTTTTATCCTCAATCGGCTTATCGTTCCATTTGAGTTCTATCAGAACCAGTGGCTCTACTGCTTGGTCATTTTTGAAAATTGCCAAATCGGCAATTCGCTTACGTTTTGGCTGATAGCCGTATTCGGCTTCCAACTTGTAGCCATGAGGTAAATTGATTCCTAG
>JAVHQJ010000190.1:0-11616 GCA_036171075.1 Sideroxydans sp.
CCCCCAATCACGCAAGAATCGCTTGAAAGCCCTTGTCTCTACAGGAATTTGCTATGATGCGCCGCCCCCAAGGAGTGAACGATTGGCCACCAGAGAACAACTTTCCGACTTCCTCGCCAGCATTGAGCGGCGCGCCTACAAACACGCCCTTTTCACCGTGCGCGACTCGCACGCGGCGCTGGACGTGGTGCAGGATGCCATGCTCAAGCTGTCCGAACGCTATGGCGACAAGCCTGTGGAAGAGTATCCGATGCTGTTTCATCGCATCCTGCATAACACGCTGATGGATTATTTCCGTCGCCAAAAAGTACGCAATTTTTGGACGACTTCGTTCTCTTCATTCACCTCAAGTCATGCCGAAGAGGAGTTCGATCCGCTGGATGTGCTGGAAGATAAAGATAATTCAGCCCAGCCCGCGCATCCCGACGATTCATTGCAACAATCGCAAATCATGGCGACAATTGAGGCCGCCATTTGCCAGTTACCCGCCCGTCAACGAGAAGCCTTTCTACTGCGTTACTGGGAAGAGCTAGATACCGCTGAAACCGCTATTGCAATGGGCTGTTCAGAGGGTAGCGTCAAAACACACTGTTCGCGTGCCACACACACATTAGCCGCGATACTGAAACAGAAAGGAATCGATCTATCATGGGAATCAAATTAAAAATCAGCGAGGTGAGCGCACTCCTCAACCAGTCCGCTACCCAAATAGATGCAACCACACGCGACAAATTACAAGCGGCGCGCCGCAATGCCTTGCAGTTCCAGCAAGTTCAACATCGTGCGCCCATCGTCGCTTGGCTGCACGAACATGGCGTATTAGGCGGACATGATTCACACGCCCATTCCGCACTCAACTTTGGTTTAGCTGCGCTGCTTGCGCTGACGATTGCTGGCGGATGGGGCTACTGGCAGCACAGCAGCACAACTGATTACAGCGAAGTTGACCTTGCCATCCTCACCGATGAGCTCCCCCTTCACATGTACGTTGACTAAATAAATTTTTATGCGCCACTTATCCAAACAAGTTATCGCCGTAATGGCACTCGCACTTCCCCTATCAGCAATCGCCGCGCCTTGGAGTAGCTTGAACACAGCACAACAAAGCGTGCTGTCTCCCCTCGTCACCACTTGGGAAAGTCTGTCCGACAAAGAACAGCAAAGTTTTATAGGCATCACGAAAAGCTACGACAAACTCCCCCCCGAGAAGCAGCATCGCTTGCATGAACAATTAGAAGCTTGGGGAAAGTTGACGCCAGCACAACGTGAAAGTGCGCGCGAGAAATTCACCGCGTTTAGCAAAGTACCCCATGAAAAACGTGAGGCCGTTAAGCAAATGGTACGTGAGCAGCAGGCCAATCCAGCCGCGCAATAAACGTTCAACGTCTTTCGCCACGCCACAGCAAAGTCAGCGCTAATACCAAAAACAACCAATTCATCGCCGTCGCGCTCAACAACGTATTCCATTCATTGAGCGCGCCTAGGTTGGCAAACAGCCGACCCGCGAAGTGAAACGTCAAGCCCAGCACAACACCCACAAATATCTTTGTGCCCACCCCACCCTCGCGTTTGTTGTAGGACGAAAAAGCCAATGCCAGCACCATCATCACCAATACCGCAATGGGGTAGGCCAACTTCCCCCACATGGCAATTTCGTAGCGTGCCGTTTGTTGATTGTTGTCTGAAAGATGTTGGGTATATTGGTACAAACTCATGGCGGTCATTTTTTCAGGCACAACAAGCAACACCGTCAAAATTCCTGGGTTAAGTGCCGTGTGCCAAACCAATTCTGCTTGGTTGTGAATGGTTGCCCCTTGTTCAGAAAACTTCGTTTGTTTGACATCCTTAAGCAACCATTCTTTTTCAGCCCGATAAGAAGCACGGTTGGCTGCAATAATACCTTGCAACTGATAACGCTCATCAAATTGGTAAATGGTGATTTCCTGCAACGAAGTATCTGACATCACGTTTCTTACGTTGACGAAACTACCTTCGTCCTTCGCCCATACACCCGAGCGAAATTCACTCACATTCAAGTTTAAGTTTTGCGCTTTGAGTTTAATTTTTAGCGCCAACTTTTCGCTGGGAGGCGACACAAACTCGCCCACGACCACACACAAAATCATCATCGGAATGCCAATGCGTAACAAGGCCAACACCAACGCCTTGAGCGACACCCCCGATGCGCGATATACCGTCAATTCAGAATTTGCCGACATCTGCACCAAGGCCACAATCGTGCCAATCAGTACGGCCACAGGAAATAATTCATAGACATGGCTGGGTATCGTCAATGCCACAAATATCAGCATGTACGTGAGGCTGTAATTGCCCGTCCCCATTTCATTGAGTTGATTAATCAGGTCGAACAGGGAGAACAGCATGAGTAAGGCAAAAAATACCAGTGCCACACTGAAGTAAATTTCTCGTGCTAAATATCGTGTGAGCAAGTTCATCGCTTCCACCGCGCCCATGCAAACACCGAACTACGGTGATAAAAAAGTAGCGCCAACAACACCAGCATGAGCAAATGCAAGCCCCAGAATCCTAGCCACAGCCCAATTCTTTCGCGGCTCACCCAAGAGTGGCTCAAGTTAATTAAATTGTTGTACAACATAAATACGACGACGGCAGAAATAAAATTAAGTGAACGCCCTGCACGCGGATCGACAAAACTCAAGGGAATCGCCATCAATGCCAATACGATGGCGCTGACAGGTAAGCCGATGCGCCAAGCCAGTTCAGCACGATTAAAAGAACTTGGGTTTTGAATAAGATGCAGCGATGAAAGCGCCTTCAAACTCGGCGCGGCCTCGCGCAACTCTTGCGGCTCTATACGCATAGAGTAGCGCTCAAATTCGGCAATCTTAAAATCCGCTTGACCGGGCACACCTTCGTAGCGCGTGCCATTCAACATGATGAGATAGCGTTCGCCGTTATCGCGCGTCTCTTGAAAACCTTCTTTCGCTACCATCGTGCCCGTCACACCATTTTGTACAGACTGCACAAAAATGTTACCAACGCGCCTTTTTTCAGCGTCCACGTTTTCCATAAAAAACACGCGGTCGTCTTGTTTGGATTCTCGAAACACGCCGGGTGTGGCGGAGGAAACATCATCACGACTGCTCAAACGACGCTTGAACTCATCTGCTTGCGATAAAGCCCACGGCGTAATACCCAAACTGAAAGTAGCAATCACCACGCTCACTACAATCGCATAGCCCATAACAGGCCGTATCCAACGCGTCAGTCCGATGCCCGCAGAGAACCACACCACCATTTCGCTATCGCGATAACAACGCGTTAACGTCATCAACACCGACAAGAACAGACTAATCGACAAAATGATGGGTAAGCTTGTTACAGCACTAAACCCGAGCATCACCGCTACCGCATCCACCGCCAAATAGCCGCTCACCGATTCGCCCAAAAAGCGAATGAGTTGGGTGAACACCACAATGCCAAACAAAATCGAAAAGACCAACAATCCAGTCGTCACAAATTCGCGCATGAGCGTCCAATAGAAGATCCCTCGTACATGACGTGTACAAGCCTTCTTTGACTTTTGGTCTAGGGATTGCGGATAATCCAGCATCGAAGTTAAACGTTTGAGAAATTTAAGGAGTGACGTGTGGAATTTAGCATAAAACAAGGTAGCCCGGACTTACTGAAGAGTGGCTGTGTCGTCGTTGGCGTATTCGATGGCGGTAAGTTATCTAAGGCAGGACAAGCACTCGACAAAGCAGCAAAAAATGTTTTGAGCGACCTCATCGCGCGTGGCGACATGACGGGCAAAGTGGCCTCTACCCTGCTCCTGCAAAAACTCAACGGCATCACTGCCGAGCGCGTATTACTCGTTGGCTTGGGCAAAGCGAGCGAGTTGAACAACAAGGTCAGCCTCGACATCCTCGGCGCGACATTCAAGGCGCTGAATGCGACACCCGCAAAAGATGCGGCGCTGTTCATCACCGACGAAGGCGTGGGCAAGAACGCCCACTGGGTCATCAAACAAGCCGTACTCACCGCCGCCGAACAAGCCTTCCGCGCTGACGGTCTGAAGAGTGAACCTGCAAAACCCGCGACACTCAAACACGTTGTGTTCGCCACACTCGACAAGCCTGCGGCTGATCTCAAGACCACGCTAGAACAAACCGCCGCCATCGCCAACGGCATGGAATTAGCCAAGACATTGGGCAACCTACCCGGCAACATCTGCACGCCCACTTACCTTTCCGCACACGCGCTGGCATTGGACAAGGCACACAAGAAGATTAAGACCACCGTGCTGGAAGAAAAGGACATGCAGAAGTTGGGTATGGGTTCTTTCCTCTCTGTCACACGCGGGAGCGAGCAACCCGGCAAACTCATCACTCTCGAATACAAGGGCGGCGACAAGAAGCAAAAACCTATCGTACTGGTCGGCAAAGGCATCACCTTCGACACCGGCGGCATCTCGCTCAAACCGGGGGCCGAGATGGACGAGATGAAGTACGACATGTGCGGTGCAGCCAGCGTGCTCGGCACGATGCAAGCCATCGCCGAGATGGGCTTGGAGCTGAACGTAGTCGGTGTCATCCCCACTTGCGAGAACATGCCATCCGGCCTCGCCACCAAACCAGGCGACATCGTCACCAGCATGTCCGGCCAAACCATCGAGATATTGAACACCGATGCCGAAGGCCGCCTCATCCTGTGCGATGCACTCACCTACTCCGCCAAGTTCGAACCTGACACCGTCATCGACATCGCCACCCTCACTGGCGCGTGCGTCATTGCCTTGGGACACGTCGCCCACGGCTTGTTCGCCAACGAAGACAAACTGGCGAAAGAACTACTGGCCGCCGGTGAACAAGCGCACGACCGCGCATGGCAACTGCCACTGTGGGACGATTACCAACCCCTGCTCGACAGCAACTTCGCCGACATGCAAAACATCGGCGGGCGCGCAGGCGGCACCATCACCGCCGCCTGCTTCTTGGCGCGCTTCACCAAAGAATATCGCTGGGCGCACTTGGACATCGCGGGCACGGCATGGAAATCCGGCAAAGAAAAAGGCTCAACAGGTCGTCCCATGCCGATGCTCACGCAGTACCTCATCAACCGCGCAGCCAAATAAAAAATGAGTCTCGACTTCTCCCCACTCGGCAACGCCATCAAGCAACTTGAAACAAGCTTGCAATACGCCACGTCGAGTGCGGCGAGAGCCGACCTCGGTTTGTTTGAACAGCTACGCAATTCGGTCATCCAGTGTTTTGAATTCACCTACGAACTGAGCCACAAGATGCTCAAGCGTTATCTGGAAGAGACCACGGCGAATCCCGAAGAATTCGACTTGGCGACCTTCCAGAACCTCATTCGCACGGGCAACGAAAAACAATTGTTACGCTCGGATTGGTTGCGCTGGAAAGACTATCGCCAAGCACGCACCAACAGCAGCCACACCTACGACCAGGCAAAAGCCGCGCAAGTGTATGCCATCGCGCCAGACTTCCTTGATGAGGCACGCTATCTGCACCAGCAACTCATCGAAAGAAGCCAGCGGAGATGACCTCCCAAACTACACCGCCGATTGACCTTAAACCACGTGATTGGGAGATTGTGCGCGTCATACTCGCACGCCACGTGCCGCAATATGAAGTATGGGCGTTCGGCTCGCGCACCAAAGGCAACGCCAAAGAATACTCTGACCTCGACCTAGCCATCATCACCGATCAGCCGCTGGGCTTACCCATGAGCGCCTCGCTGGTGGACGAATTCGTCGAGTCGGATTTGCCGATGAAGGTGGATGTAGTCGATTGGGCTACGACCAGTGAAGCGTTTCGGCGGATTATTGAAAAAGACAAGATCGTCATCCAGACGTCCGCCTTTGCCCCTTCTACGCTAAAAAACCAAAGTAGTTGTTCATCAACTTCAGCTCAGTAAATCATCCTCACACTTGACCGTCGCATCCACACGCAGCCACGTAATTCCTAAATTATCGCTAGTAGCGCTGACGGATATTTCCTTGTACCAGTTGAGGTATATATAGCTATCGAGAGCGTCTGCTTCGATGGGAAAGTGGAGTGAAATTTGCTGTCCTTGGTACTCGTAAAGCAATGAACGTTGCGTTGCCATAGCAGGTGTTGCAGAGAAATATAGCTGTAGCGAACACTGATGCCTCACTAGCTCTTCAGCCGCTTCCATGGAGAGACTTCCAAGTAGCGAAATACTTAGGCTGTTCTGCACCCCTGCCAACTCTGCTGCCACATGCTCATCAAGCTCATGCAGACCAACAATAGAAAGAGGCGATTGAATTGCTGATAGGGCTGCGGCAACCTCACGAGTCATACTGGTTAAGTTGGCTAACTCGACGATCACCCCCCCAGTCCGCAATCACAGCCGCATTCTCGATGGATAAGCTGGTTAGACTTAATTTGACACCCGAGCTATGTCCTTGGGTAGCCAATAGCGTTAGCGCATCGGGGTCGGCTTGCGAGTAAGCCGACAGATCAAGAAAGTCATCGCATTCTCCTGTAGGTTGATGCCACCTACAAATTGAATAGGCCTCCTCCAAATTCAGGTATCTACTTGCCATATTTTTATCTTACTCATACTGCGCAGCAGCATCCTTCAGAGCTTTGCCAATCCTCTTACGCAAAGCAGCTGGGCCAGTGACCTCAATGCCGCTCCCTTGTGATGCCAACCACCAATCAAGTTGCCATGTATCGGCCACCGTGGCGGTCAACTGCACACGCTCGCCTTGCGCTTTCAAAACCTGATCAAGTGACAACGGCGTTTCCTCAAGAATTTTTGCCAGCCAAGGTTTAACCAACGCCTTTATCTTCACCATCTTTCCGTTACCGAAATGCAGGCCGCCAGACTGGATGTATTCATCCAAGTCGAAATTGGCCGGTCGTATTACTGCACGAACCGACTGGGTTGCTTTTTGCACACGATGCAAGGCATACAGTCGCACCTCATCGTATTCAGAAGCCATCGCCACCAAATAGCTTACCGAGCCACGAACGACCAATCCCAGCGGCGAAAGCATTGATGTTTTTGCCTCAACAGCCCCCATGCCAAGATACTCAACATCAATCTGCTCATCCGCCAGCAACGCCTCTTGCACGACGGACAATACAGACGGATCAATCTTGGGCGGAATCAACGGCATCGTGGGTGACACAACACGCACCTTGCTTGCCCATTTCGCTTTCCGATTTACTTTACCCAACTTGGCGAGTTCCCCTCTTGCTTGCTTAAAGCGAGGCTCTAAAGCGCTCAGCATTGAAACAGGCATCAACGACTTGATCGTTTCCTCCAGCAAGCTTAATGACAACGCCTCAGAAATCGTCATCGACAAACCGTTCGGCCAACGCCAGCCGCGCGGCGTTGCTTCTTCGTCGTGCTCCAACATAAAAGCATCGCGAAGCTGCACCAAATCACGCTCGACCTGACGCTTAGAAATAGCATAGCCAGATTCGTTGATAAGTTTGGCCAGCTCAAGTGCAGTTCTTCCCGTGCCGGAAGCAGGCAACATCATTAACAACTCCCACTGCCGCCGCATGACAGATGCTTTCTCGTTACTTGGCATTTGTATTCCCCTTCATTTTTCGACCTTCAAAGAACCAGGCCAGCCGTACCATGGCCAAAGTGTCCAAGGTGCAATACTCGCGCAGTCCCTCTGTTAATTCCTGCCTACGGTCATCTGTAGTAGCTGGATCAGTAATTTCAAGATAGGCTAGTTGAGCCGCCAGTCCATTGCGCACCTCTAACTCGTCGTAGCGCAAGTCAGGTGCAATAGTCGGCAATACCGCTTTGATAGACCAAGACCCCATCATTTCCGGATGGTAGTAATGCCTTCTTGCTGTGAGTATCAAATCAAACAATCGATCATTGACCGCGAGTAAGTCACGAGACAAATCTGGAAACCTTTCCGACAGCTCCTTAATTCGCGCCTTCTCGTAATGGCTATATACGAATATCGGCCCTTTCTTGGCGAGTGTTTTAATCAGCGACTCCGCGCACTCCCTACTTGGATCATTACCACTCACATCAAGAAACATCTCGTGACGAAATTTCCCCGGCGCAGTTTCAATGTGACAAGACCATTGAAATGGAATTGGGGAATTAGGCGATGTGCCTATCCAACGAGGAACGGTAGGGGTGATTGTTTCAAAGTCGAAGTAATAACGGGGATAGGGCAACCCAACTATTTCTTGCTGGGTTGCAGCTAGATCAAACTTAACCTTGCCGCTCTTGCTCACCTTTTGAATCATAGTCTGTGTGGCATTCAGATATTCCGCAGGTACCTTGCGCGCATCTTCAATGCCCAGTTCACGCAACGCATCTTTTTTGTCATCTCCCAGGCGAGGAAAAACATCCAAGGGATATTTCGGAACAGACACATCTTGCATGCAATAGTCGATGTACTGACACGGGTGCGGCTTGGTGCATTGCGCACCCGGCTCAATACAAGGTTCTTTACCCGCCAATGTGGATCGAGCACCTTTAATCCAAATAGGAACCTGCCCTTGCAACGCCTTCACCTCATTGTCCAAGCGTTCAAACTTGAGCAGGCGGTGATAGTTATTCTTGCCTTTGTAGATGAATTCCTTATTGATGTAAGCCAACTCGACAGAGGCCAGCTTGATCTTGTTGTGCTGCAACACCCACGCCTGAACCGCGCAATCTTCAATATGGTAAGGCTTCACACTACTGCTCGATTTCACCTCAGAAAAGCGATAGCCATTGGGGGTGGGCAATAAAGCATCAACTTGAACCAGCAAACCGTTATGCTGAAAAGTTGCTTCAAATATTGGGCGATTAGGATAGCTTTTTAGCGCAATCCGAGTGTCAGCGATGTCCGCAGCAAGATTCTTTTCATTGTTGATGAAAATACCCTCAGGGCAAAGCTGCCGCGCGATTTCACCCACCTCGTCACCCGCTTTATATCGCTGCTTAACATCCGCCGACTCTTGCGGTAAATCATCAGCATTCCCATTCACCTTAAGCCACAAGCGCTTCGGGCACTGCCGCCAAGCCGTGATGCGTGATTTTGAAAGTCCGTGACCAGCCATGACGCGCTCCTAGTTTGGGTGAATGGGAGAAGTGTATCAAAGTGGTGCGTCAATATGTGACGCACCTGATGGTGCAGTAAGAAGTCTAATGTCAGCAGAAAAATGCAGTGATCAAAATATAGATTGCTGTCCATCAGAGTTTGTAGTTTAGTTGTTGGGACGGCCACCTCTAGCGAAGAAATAATCGAAGTTAAAGTTTTTGCCGAACAACTTCTTGAGACGCTTCGTCAGCCTTTCGGGTGACAACATAGGGGGGGGCTTGCTCGTACTTGCGTAAAACTGATGGGCGTTCAAGTTCCCGCCAATCAATTACTGGAGGTGCTTTGCTGGCTTTATTGACCCGACCCGAGGTTGGGCAAATGCATTCGGTTACACAATGAATAGCTTTCCTTATGACTAGCCTGATCCTAGAAATACTTGGCAATTTATTGTTCATATATCCAGCTTTCTCGGTGTCGCCATCATCATGCTTAACAGGACATATGCTGCTCGCGCAAAAAAATTTGCACGGTTTCCGCCACTTTGGGATCGTGATGGCTCAACAAAGTTTGAATGACATCCTCGTGCAACGCTTCGTCGAAGAAACACAGGCTATCCGCAATCGTCGTTGCCACGCTCACATCGCGCGCAATCATCTCCTGAATCAATGACGCTTTGAATTGCTGCATTGCACCTTCGTTAGCTGCCACCGTACGCACCACTTCAATACTTGAATCGCGTGCCAACTGTTTTAGCACTTTGAGCGGGACGCTACTCTTGTTGGCAGCCACGCAACGCACCTCACTGGAAGGATGCGAGGCCAAAACGGAAAAGAAGGCGGCGTATTTCACCTCGTCATTGAGCCATCCGACAATATTTGCCGCATCCGAAAGATTGAGTTCGATGGTTTCTTTTGAATCAATGGAAAGTGTTATCTTCATAACCGCTGCTCCTATATAAAAGTTGCAAGTTGCAACGGTTAGGAGTCTAAGGTTGTGGTGCGTCAATATACGACGTGCTCGATTTTGTGTGCCGCTCCACATTCTTCAGAGCTATGTCACCATTACTCGTGAAACAACAATCTATATGGAGGTCAAAGCCCCAGTGCGGCCTTGAGTGAGCACTCGTCTTTGGTTGGTGCGCGCGAGGGGGTGTTTATGACGCCAGGAACAATTATATTTTTGAGAAACTTTGTATTTCTAGAATTGCGAAGTTCGCTGTTACGATTTAGCGCTGCGAAGTTCGCTGTTACGATTTAGCGCAATGCCAAACATAAATGTTTCTAAGAATTCAATATCGTGGTGAGTTTTTTTTGATGGTTTTGCAAACCGACCTGTTGGTGTTTCTTTGGCCAGAAAGTAGAGCTGCGGCTTTACTCCATTTTTGCGGGCTATTGCTTGGTTGTAATGATTTGTTTGGTGAAGTCCAATCGCCTCGGACTTAAACGAGCGATTTACAGTAAGTCCAACATACCAAGGCAACGCCCCACGTCTTGCCTTGACAATGTATATGTAACAACCACAAGCACCCGATAAGCCATCAATACTCTTGTCCACATCCTCCCAAAATGTGCGCTTTGACTTTGCATCTGTATCAATAAGACCGTTTTTACGTGGCAAATCGAAGGGGCCAAACACGCTAAATTTCATAGTAAATTCCTTGTATCTGGGTAAAGCAGTTATGACTTCTTTTTCCAATTCGACTGCAAAGCACTAATGGTTGCGTCCGAGCGAATTTTCCTGCCATTTGGGTTTGTCAATCTTATGCAGCCTTGTGGCAAACCAAACTGCTCCTCAATGATTTTCTGGATTGATTCAACAGATGCGTCTTTACGCGCTTTCCTAAACCGTGTTGGATTTTGGTTGCGTTTCATATTCTCAGTCACTTTACACCTCATATAGGCAGCCGCAGCAAGGCAAATCTGCAAATTATTTGATCAATTCAAAACAAGTGTCTCATTGAAGTCGTGCACATCGTCGTCTTGATCAACATACTCTATGTTGCAACTAATTAGTTCAACACTTCCATAACTTCCTAACCCTGCTAGCTGTATTTCCATATCCATCACAAATGCCTCTGTATCAAACGGCAAACCAGAGCCTGGCCCGCTATCCGGATTACAAAGCCCAATCTGCTGAAGTTCGCCTAAGCTCATCTCCCGATCAGCCAAAACTATTTCACCATTAATTTCATTTTCACCACAGCCCAAAACTTCAGTTAAAGCGATGCCAAAAACATACTTATTGTCCGCGCTTCTCTTCTTTTTAGTAGGCGCACTAAATGAACAGTCATAAAAGGATGAAGCGCCTTCGATTTCATCGAAAAAGTTATTTAGTGCATTTAATATGCCACCATAGTCCCGAATCTCCTCCTCAGAAAATTCATACTCTACAACCATATCACCTATGAAATACATTTCGAATGCAAACTCGCGAGAGGTTACGAATTTAAGTGACAGGTCAGAAATTTTGTAGTCGTAGCAGAGCGAGTTGTAGAGTTGCGATCTAATTTCTTTGATTGACAATGTATAGTGGCCCCCGAATTTGAGACAGTAGATTAAGCTGTTGTCCGAAGCGAA
>JAVHQJ010000191.1:0-2416 GCA_036171075.1 Sideroxydans sp.
GGTTTTACCTGATCAATTATGCGCAAAAACCGTGGTCTGTCCCCTATTATTCTGTGTTGTTGCAAGACCCAGCCTCTTTTACAGAGCACAAGTTCAGGCGGCCGCGCGGCGGCTGGTTCGAAGTAAATATCCTCTTTTACAAGTAAGCAATGAATCCAGCGAGAGGCTCGCCTGTCGCTGGATTCATGCTGCGTGGCACTACGCTTTACAGAACGCAATCTGATCGTAAAGGTTATCCGGAATGTCATCCCCCGTCGTGAGGAGTAGCTGTACCGAAAGTGTCACCATGTATGCACACGGTAGAAGATTAGCAACAACAAAACCAGGCGGCGACGGGGGAGGTACTAGGGGCGTCGCTGTGCCGAAGGTATTCGGAGTAACTGGCCCTGCTAGGCTGAACCCGTACGGCCCGCCCGGCCCGGACATTGAGATACTCACTGAACCCAGGTTAGGATGTGCCGCAGTGTACCGTACATTCAACGTTCCACCGATCTCAGTACACCCTCCCCCTACAATCAACTCATTGATATCGACCATCGCGACGCCGGGCTCTTGGGCGAGATATGGTGCCCAATGCCCACCCTTGATGACCTGGTCATAGGGTGTGTTGATAATCGCGATACGCTGAAGGACACCGCCGCTGACCTCGGTAGCTGGATTGCCGACTTCCCTAACCCGCATACGGAGCGAAAAAAACCGATCTCCTGCGAGCCCGGCAGGAACGGTACTGCTTCCGGCAGTGATCCCAGCGGTGATATTTCCAGCGGCAATGACGCCACCTAGGTTGATCGCGCCCCACGCAACGAGATTCTGAGTTATGAGATTAATCATGTTGCCATTCGTGGAAAAGAGTCCTTCGACACCCAGGAAATTGTTCTCCTGTGGCATTTGAATCCATCCATCAGGGCCTGGGGTAACCACCAACTCACCGGGGCCAGGTGTACCGTTAACCGTGTACTCTTTGGTTTCGGCCGGAAAATTAGGATCCATCGGGTCAGCCACGGAACGTTCCCACAGACCGATAACGGTACGGGCAATCAGGGCGGCTGGAACAGGCGTCCAACCTCCAGCCGGTAACTCCTTCCATTCGAAACGATACTCCATCGGGTTCCCATTCAGTTTCTTGGACAGAATGCCATTCAACCGAGTGGTCGAGTAAAAGGCACGATCATCCAAAAGGGTCTTGCCATCTCCCAGCGGAGCACTGTCAATTGCGGTCAAGAAGTTATATCCGCCCACGTAGCGAAAGACAGGATAGGGTTCCGTGATCGGGGGCACGCCCTCGATACACAGTTCAACGCAAAAGCAGTTGCCAACATTTTCGCGATCCGATGCACGACCCCTAGACTGAGACTCCGCAAGAAGTACCACCCCACCGGGCGTCTCTATTCGGAAGTACAAGTCGGGTCCGCCGATTAACTCCACATCAATCCACGTCCCTTGCCTAAAATCGACCCCCGAGTATGTGATGATGAATTGTCCTGCCGCGTCCGTGAAGGCAAAGCCGAGGTCGTCGTCCTGCAACCAATCCGCATCGAAGACTCTCACCTTTACACCCGCAACAGGCTGTTTTGTCTTGCAATCCATAACGCGCCCACAGATCGTCCACACATCAAACAGCGCTAACACGGCACACCAGAAACGGTATGGCAAACAATAGTCCCAAACAGCGATGAACCCATTCTCAGTTTCCCGATAGCGTGGTTGCAAGGTCGTGATGGTAAACTGGCGCGGCTTGGGTGGTTGTGTCCCGATCTTCTGTCGCGGCACAGAACCACAGTAAACATCCACCTCGAACGCTTCGCCAGCGTAATTCGTGCCTAACTCGAAAGTGAAGTTGCCGTCGGCATCCGTTTCGGCTTTAGCAAGCAGGCGCGATTCTTTGCCCTGCACCTGGTCATCATCCAGAATGGCAAATGTCTCTTTTGGATTCGCCACCGCGAGCGCCGCGACGTTGCGTTGCGTATCGACGCGGTAGAGCCGTACTTGGAGATTGGCGAGAGGCTCCGGGCACTCCGCGCAGATGTATCCGCATAAACGTCCTTTGAAAATGTAGTGACTCATCTTGTTTTCTCCTTAATCTTTGTAACAATGGCGGAAGCCGTCCGCCGACGGAATCTCAGCACCATAGTGCCCAACGTAATGTGGACACCCTAAAAAATGTCTTGAAAAGCACCTTCGAGGCGTATAGTCTGGCATCTGTTCTGCAATACCTTGTTTTTATTCGATTTAAAGTTTTAGTGCACCCTAATATTATATTGCCTTGGAAAACGTCACGCCAAATTCTCCCAAGAAATAATTAGCAAGAAATAATTAGGGTCAGACTCGAATTAATTCTGATCCGGGTGCTACGGGTTGTGCCCATATTTCCTTTTGACAACCAACCGTGAAGTTATTCTCACCGCGCAGTTCAGAG
>JAVHQJ010000192.1:0-2411 GCA_036171075.1 Sideroxydans sp.
TTGAACTTGTCCACTGACTTCCAGTCGTCTGCGACGTGGCAGGTCTCGCACTTCTTGCCTTCTTGGCCTTTGTGCTTGTCGTCTTTTTCGTGGCACGAGAAACACTCCATCTCCAGCTTATCTTTGATCAGATCCCCTTTGTGGCAAGCAGTACATTTCAGCGGCGGTGATTTGTGCTTGCCAAGCAATGGGAATTTGGTTTTCTTGTCGTGATCGAAGACGGATTTCTTCCAATCATTTTCATCGTGGCAAGTGTCGCACTTAACGCCAAATTTACCCTTGTGTGACTTGTCGTCGTCCTTCTTGTGGCAAGAGACGCAGGTCATTTCCAACTTGTCTTTGTACAGATCACCTTTATGGCAAGCCGTACATTTCAATGGTTTGGGAGAGATGTGTTTGCCGCGTAGCGCAAATTTAGTTTTCTTGTCGTGATCGAAGATACTTTCTTTCCAGTCCTTTTCGTTGTGACAAGTCTCACACTTGCTGCCAAATTTACCTTTGTGCGCTTTGTCGTCGTCCTTCTTGTGACAAGAGGAGCAAAGCATAGGCGTATCTTTGAATTTGTTGTTGGGGTGGCATTTTGCGCACTTTACTTCTTCGTGCTTGCCCAACAATTTGAACTTGGTTTTGTCGTGATCGAAGTTGGATACCTTCCAATCCTTCGCGGTATGGCAGTTCTCGCACTTGTCGCCCAATTTACCTTTGTGCGCCTTGTCGTCGTCTTTCTTATGGCAACCGACGCAAGTCTTGGGCACACCCTTGTATTTGTGGTCGATATGACACTTCAAACATTTCACATCAATGTGCTTGCCAACCAATTTGAATTCGGTCTTATTGTGATCGAAGCTGGTGGTCTTCCAATCTTTTTCGGTATGGCACTTGGCGCAGTCTTTACCTAGCTTGCCCTTGTGCGCTTTCTCATCGTCTTTTTCGTGACAGCTGAAACATACGCTAGGCGCCTCGCGGAATTTCTTGCCCGCCTTGTGACAGCTGTCACACTTAACTTTCTCACCTACAACGTGTCCGCCCTTTAATTCAAAGTCGGTGAGTTTGTGATCGAATTTTTTATGATCAAATTCAGCCGCTTTGAAATCGCGACCTTTATGCTCCGCATGGCACTCTTTACATTCTTTAGTGGTGTAGATACGGCCGTGATGGCCTTTCTTCTCGCTTACGTCTTTGCCTACCTCTTTGTGGCAATCCATACACATTTGCGATTGCGCTTTTTTGTCGAACTTCTTATGACATACCTCGCATTTTTCTTCTTCTTTAGCATGTCCACTAATCACATCACCTGGCATCAACAATTTATTTGCCTGCGAGGTCAATGGCAGCACAAACAAAGTGCAAAGTAAAAGGGCTGTTCTGAAGAGTGTGGACATAGTACGAATCTCTTTATTTAGAAGGCATGTACGGCATAGACGTGATAAATCGCACTAAACACCATCATGTAGACCAAAGGAATGTGGAAGATGTGCCACCACGAAAATAGGCGCTCATAAGTGTGAAACTGGGCGGCATCGCGCACGGCTTTAATGTAAGCCACCATTTTTTCACGATATTCCGCATACATTTCTTCCATGCCTTTTTGCTGCTGGACATTGAAGTGATGCGCCTCACCTTGTGAGTGCATGGCTTGATGCAATTCTTTGGATAAAGAACGCGCCAAGATATTGGCTTTAATCCCGACCCTAAAGAAATGTGCGAAACCGTAGCCTTTTTGTTTGCCGTATTCCAAGCCCACAGCGTGAAAATCATCCAGCGCTTTTTCAATGTTGGGCGCAAAGTTGAACAAGGATTTGGAATTGCCGCTCTCATCAATCCCCGCCTGTAGGTCTTTTACGTTGGCTTGACGACCATACAGACCATGGTGAATCTTGGTATAAAAGAAACGGCCAAAAGTGCCACTACCCGACACCAGCAGCATGCAATACATAGCGATGGCGGCATTCATTGAGCCTTGCGGATGTAAGAAAGGAATATAAACGTGATAGGTCGAGTGAAAAATAATGAACAATGGACCAAGAATACCCAACACCATGTGCCACTTAAACCAAGTCGGCAAAAATCCTAGATTGGCAATCAGCCCCCAACGCTTGCGCAGCGGGTATAACAACAAGAGCAACATCATCACACCGCCGATTAACCCCAAGTTGTAGCCAAAATCGAACAACTCCTCACCTGGCTTGTACAAGGTCTGCGGATAAACGAAGAAATATCCCGTGAGTGTAATCAACCCCACACTGCCAATAAAAATGAGCCAGGGCAGATGTGTTGTTTGTGCTTTTGCTTTCATTGAGTGTCCATTGACCTAAAATTTTAACCGCGCGAATTATATTATATAGTGAGACGCTGGTAAGTATTTTCCAATCCAGACATGAGCCTGAACGAAGGTGATTTGTGAGGTGTTG
>JAVHQJ010000193.1:0-2410 GCA_036171075.1 Sideroxydans sp.
TGGTCGGTCGGTATGCCCGACAAAACGAGTCCGATCAGCAGACTCGCCCAACACCCCCATCATTGCCGAGGTGAGATGCCCCTCATCAGGACCAACCACCAGCAAGTACGCAATAGGATTTCCAGTAGCAACTCGATTGAAGGCTGCGGCCAAATCCATCACCCCTTTGTCGCGGTTAAGCCGTCCCAAGAACAAAAAAACAACAGCCGCCTCGGGGATTCCCATCTCGGTGCGCAGCCGTGCGCGTGTGTGCGCATCTGGCACAAAACGCTCAGTATCAACCCCCGAGATTGAACCTTTGCCTAATACCGTGGCTTTATTTTCCGGTATCACCCCTTCATCTAGCAAAAATTGCAGTTGGGAACGACTATCCACCAGAATTTTGCTCGCCAATCGGGCGATTACCCGATCCAGCGTTTTAAGCAACATCCGGCCAAAACCCGTTTTCGTCACCCATACTTGCCCCGTGAAAGTATGCACACGCGTGCCGATACCCGCCAACCAAGCCGCCGTCATTGCCAGCAAGCCCGCTTTCGGTGTGATCGAATGGACGATGTCGAAACGATGTCGTCGCATCAGCCAAAATAAATGCCACAGTGCGGCGATATCTCCGGTCAGGGTGATTTGTCTTTCGATTGCGATTGGCAACACGGTCACGCAGGGGTGAAGTTGCATTGCTATGTCCCGCGCCTGACCATTGCACACGATATGAACACGGTATGTATCCGCGAGCATCCGAATTGGGGTCTGTAAGAACGCGTTAATGGTCATCGGACTGGATACTACAATGCAAAGAGATGGCTTCACGGGAAATCTCCCCTGCACGATCCAGCTCCATATTTTTGCTGGCACTTGGCAAGCACTTCTTCCCACCGCCCCGTCAACCCAGCATCCGTTGCCACTTGCTGCGGTTGGCCTCCGGTGACGGCATCACGCAGCAAACGTCCCGCCAGTGCCAGCCCCGCCAAGATGACGAAACGGTATTGCCTATGTTCCAGGAAGTGCCGCCACTGCATGCCAAAAACCGAAAGTCGGGTTTTACGCAGTTTTGCAACGGAAATCACACGACGTTTCCGGTAGGCGAACAGTATCTCGTCGACCGTACCGAAACGGCTTGCTTCATAGCTGCGCAACAAAAGCTCCTGATCCTCGCATAAATAAGATGCCGGTTGTGCGTAACCGAATTGCCTGAACCAAATCATGCGCCCCATCCAAGTAGGATGCGGCAAATAGAAACCTAGCCAAGGACGGACGCATATCGCCGCGTGGGATAGACGATATGGGGCGATGCCATAAAAATCATTTTTTTCATCGAGATAGATCGCCCGCACCGCCACCAAATCAAGCTTGGCATCCTCTTCCAACATTTGAATTTGCCGAGAAAAACGCTCTGGATAGGAAACGTCGTCCTGATCCATGCGCGCAAAATAAGTCCCGCGCGCCAAGTCGATGCATTCATTCAACCGGGCGGCCAGCCCCTTGTTCTGTCCGTCACTAAAGACTCGAATCCGGCCATCCGCAGCGAGAATATCCCGAATGGCATCCAGTGCATGATCGGTCGAACCATCGTCAACAATCAGCAGCTCCCAATCTGTGCATGTTTGCCTGACGATAGACATTACCGCCAGACGCAGATCGAGGCCGGCGTTGTAGATGGGCATGGCCACGGTTATCAACGGCTGTGCATCCATGCTCAAAGCGTTACCCAACCCTCAGGAAATAAATCACGGACATCATTATCATTCGCAAACCATTTTTTCGGTGCAACCACGATTTTATCGGTGCGATCATTGAGCCACGCCCCCCACCAACTGAAGGAACTATTGGCGATGATATGGTGTTTGCATAAACTCATCAGGCGCATATCGTTATAGCTTTCCATCCCTTGGTTATGATCCACATAGTGGCACGGGAAATCAATTTTTAGATTGTTTTTAACCCAGGCGGGATCATCGGAAAAGATGAAAAAATAGGAATTTTTAACCTTACTAACTACATGTTGAATCGCTGCCCGATAATAATCCAAAGAACACAAGCCATGATTTGCCGCTGTTTTTGGGTCTTTGACGTAATCCCCCCGTCGAACATGCAAACTAACCGCAGCCACACTGGCAATTTGATCTGCAAGCTCGGCATTGGCGGACGATAGTGGTTGCCGAAAAGAAAAATCAGCGCGAATTGTGGTTTCATGAGTCATAAAATATTTTTCTGACTGCCAATAACCCATCAAATAACAGTCTGTTGGTGCTTGAGTGATCGCTGACCAATATTGGAAGTGCGGCTCAACAACAAAAGCATTGCGGCGCAAACCTGCCATGAAAGGCCGGGCCATCACGCGCCGAATAAGCAGTGGAAATTGCCAACCCAAAACTCGCCGTACTTCCCGTTCATTTGCGATTTCTGCGTGACA
>JAVHQJ010000194.1:0-2406 GCA_036171075.1 Sideroxydans sp.
CGCGCAGGCCAGCGTGGAGGCGATGGAAGAAGGCTGGCTGGAACTGGAAATGGCGTTGGAAGAGTGAACTTTTGCCGGTGGCAGACCGGCAGCTGGTTATTTTTCTTGCGTCGCCAAGAAAAAATAACCAAAAAGAAGGCGACCCCGGTTTGCCGCGCCTTTGGCGTTCTCTCGATAGTTTGCGAACCATCTTCGGCGGCGCACAGGGGATGTGGTTCATTTAATAGGTGATCGGACAGAATCTGTTATATTTTGGTTGTGTGCCAAGACTATGATTCTTTAAGGAGATTGATGTTATGCATACGTGCAGAAAATGCAAAACCAAAATAGCTGATGATAGAAAATATTGCTCTGTCCATTATAAGGAAGCTATGGCTCAGTATCATCGGGATATTAAGCAACATGAGAATGATCTCTCCGAATGGAGAAGTTCTTCAGCGATGGTACGTGATAATGCTGACGATATGGCTGAAACAGCTGCAACAGGATTTTATGCTGCGGGGGCTGGTGCTATCGCGGGAGTTGTTGGTTGGATTGTGCTTTACAAATCAAAGCACATAGATGCGCTGTATGGCCTATTGCTTGTATTTACCTGTATTGTTTTATTTGCATCTATTCCGGTTATTCGTGTGTTGATGGGGCGTATTGCTCGAGTAATTGTAAAGGCAGCGATTTATTTTGTGATATTGGCAATTCTTTCTTGGCTGCTATCTTTAATGAGTAAAATCGTATCCGCAAATATCTCAGTGATAATTTATGGTGAAATGTTTGCTGTGGTGATTTTTTCACTAATCAGGGAATTAACGGGTGGTCATCATGCGAGTGCAGCCCCAATAAGACCAACTGAACCAAGGCATTGATTGAATTAGCTGATTGCTTTCTATGAAAAAATTAAGGTAGGCCATGGAATATTTTATATTGATGCTTGCGATGGGATCAGTTTTAATTTTTATGAAGGTTATCTCAGCAGGCCACGCCTTTTTTCAAGCAGGTTTGTTGGTTGCCTGGATATTTTTTGTTTGGAAGCTCTATCCGAAATTATTAAGTCGATCTGATAAATGGCGGTCAGGGCCTGCATTGTTGTTTATAAATCGAGTCATTGTTGTGGCTGTTGCTGGCTATATTTTCTTTGTGGTCGTGGAGGGTAAATAGGTAGGCTTCATATTTTTAAGGTGTGCGAGTAAGGGGAGGCTATGTTTCAATTCAACCAAGGTAATCTGGATGCACTTTGTGGTATTTACAGTCTGGTAAATGCAGAGCGACTCATAAACAATTCTTCTGAACAAAAATCAAAGCGGTTATTTGATTCGATCATTCAATATCTAGATGAACGGGGAGAACTTGCATCGGTATTGGCTTTTGGAACTATACGAAAACATATCAAATTGATTCTTGAGGAAGTATTGGCTGATCGTATACCCTATCGAGAGTTACGTTTTGACGGTGTTGAAAATCCTGATCTAGGCAAATTTTGGGAAGGAATGACGGATTTTCTTGGTTTAGGCGCAAGTAACGTCATTCTTCTTGGATTGTCTGGAAAACATGAACACTGGACTGTGGTTAAGACAATCAGTGATAAGCAAATGCAGCTCTTTGATTCAGATGGCCTTCATAAGTTGAACAGGAGTGGTTGTACAACTTCATCCGAAAAAGGTAGTCGCCACCATATTTTATGGCCAGCGCAAACATTTTTTTTGGGGAAGGTGCAAAACTAATTTCAATGACTTACTCGTAGTGAGACCACATTCTCAATACCTTGACCGCATGCCGTTCTGCCAGTACCTGATAGACGAGGCGGTGCTGAATATTGATTCTGCGTGAATATGCGCCTGCCAGATCGCCGGTGAGTTTTTCATAGGGAGGCGGATTCTGAAAAGGATTTTCTTTTAGAACAGCCAATAAAGTCAGCGCTTTCTCTTTTAGTCCCGCAGAGGCCAGTTTAGGCGCATCCTTTTGAGCGGCTCTGGTGTAAATCAGTTGCCAGGTCACCAGTTCAATTCCACGGCACAGGCTTCAGCGGGACTCGTCATTCCTTCGCGGATAGCTTCGCGCATGCCGGGAATTGAAAGCAAATAGATGGTTTCCTGAATGGATGCCCAGTCTTCAGCCGAAACCAGAACGGCGTTGTGGCGTTTCCCTGTGATGATTAAAGGTTCATGACTTGTCGTCGCATCATCAATAAGACGGTAAAGATTCGCCCTGGCTTCGCTCGCTGTCATCGTTTGCATTATGGATCACCCATTTTGGAATGGTTTGTAGCGTACGTTATTACGTATCTGTTGACAAGTGCTGTTTGCAGTCTTTTTGGGATCGAACTGAAACATGAGGTATCGGCTTTGTCATTATTTGCACGTTGTGGTTTAATCGCGCCCATGAAAATTCCCGTTCAAAACGTCGCGCTGATCG
>JAVHQJ010000195.1:0-36875 GCA_036171075.1 Sideroxydans sp.
ATTCCTGATTCCTGATTCCTGATTCCTGATTCCTGATTCCTGATTCCTGATTCCTGATTCCTAACTGCTATGTAACTTAAGCATCGCTGCTTCCAGCTTGCCTTCGATGATGAGCGGCGCGACGTCGTGTGCGCGTTGCACTGCTTCATCAATTAAAACTTGCTCTTCTTTACGTGGCGCGTTCAACACAAAGTTCACCACTTCTGCTCTATCGCCCGGATGACCAACACCGATGCGCAGTCGCCAAAATTCTTTGCTGCCCAGATGCGCAATGATGTCTTTCAAACCATTGTGCCCACCGTGACCGCCGCCTTGCTTAAGCTTGGCACTGCCGGGTGGCAAATCGAGTTCATCGTGCACCACCAATATCTGCGCAGGTTCAATTTTGTAAAACTGCGCCACTGCACCCACCGACCGACCACTCACGTTCATGAAGGTCTGCGGCTTGAGCAAAAAAATTTCGTGTGCCTGCACATTGGCTTTGGCGATTAAGCCATGAAACTTGCTGTCCGCTTTGAAGTGGGCGTTATTGCTACGCGCCAATTCATCCACCCACCAGAACCCCGCGTTGTGGCGTGTGGCTTCGTATTCTTTGCCAGGGTTACCAAGGCCAACAATGAGTTTGATTGCTTCGCTCAAGGACTACCTCTACAAATGAAAAACCCGCCATGCATCATTTGATGTCATGGCGGGTTATATTGATGCAGCTTACTTTTTAGCTGCGGGTGCGACAGCAGCAGGTTTAGCAGCAGCGGGGGCAACAGCTTCAGTTGCCACGACAGCTTCAGCCGCAGCCGCTTCAACTGCTCCGCGTGGAACTTGTACAGTCGCCACAGCGTCAGCAGCATGGTGATGGTGAGCGAGCTCAACTCCTTTAGACAGCTTGACATCTGCGATGTGGATCGAATGTCCCAGCTCCAAAGCACCCAAATCGACTTCAATCGCAGTGGGCAGATCAGCTGCCAAGCAAACGATTTCGAGTTCGTTCAAGACGTGAGTGATGATGCCGCCATCGGTCTTAACGCCAGGTGCTACATCGGCGTTGATGAAATGCAACGGCACTTTCATGTGAATCTTCTTGTTTGCATCAACGCGTTGAAAGTCGATGTGTTGCACTTGTTGACGGTATGGATGCATTTGAAAGTCACGCAACAAAACAGATTGCTTCTTGCCATCCAATTCCAACGTCAGCACAGAGGCGTGAAACGCTTCTTTTTTAAGTGCGAAATATAGCGTGTTGTGATCGAGTTCGATCATGGTCGCATCGCCAGTACCGTAGACGATACCAGGGACGAGATTCGCCAAACGCAGACGGCGGCTCGCACTCGTTCCTTGCGTTTTGCGTGTTGTTGCACTGATTGCTGTTGTCATTTGCACTTCTCCACTTCTAATGAAATTCACCGCGACCAGTGAACTTCGGGTTGCGCATCAGTCAACACGACTGATGCAAAAAACTTAATCCACAAAAAGTGAGCTGACCGATTCTTCCGCGTTGATACGGCGTAAAGTCTCCGCCATCAATTCAGCGATGCTCAATTGACGAATACGTTTGCAGTTACGCGAGGCTTCGCTCAAAGGGATGGTGTCGGTAACGACCAACTCGTCGATAGCCGATTTTTCCAAACGCTCAATCGCAGGGCCAGACAACACGCCATGCGTACAGTAAGCAACGACGCGTTCTGCGCCCTTCTCTTTCAATGCATTCGCGGCTTCGCACAAGGTGTTGGCGGTGTCCACCATGTCATCCATGATGAGGCAGGTACGACCCGCGACATCACCAATGATGTTCATCACTTTGGCAACGTTCGGCTTGGGACGACGCTTGTCGATGATGGCGAGGTCAGCATCCAATTGTTTTGCCAAAGCACGCGCGCGCACCACACCACCTACGTCAGGTGATACCACGATGAGATTTTTGTAGTTATTGCGCCACACATCCGACAATAAAATCGGGCTGGCGTACACGTTATCTACGGGAATATCGAAGAAGCCTTGAATTTGGTCAGAGTGCAAATCCATCGTCAACACGCGATCCACACCCACGCCTGTGAGCATATTGGCAACCACTTTGGCGGTGATAGCGACACGTGCCGAACGTGGACGGCGGTCTTGGCGAGCATAACCAAAATAAGGGATAGCGGCGGTAATGCGCGCGGCCGAAGCGCGGCGCAGCGCATCGACCATGACCATAATTTCCATCAGGTGATCGTTGGTCGGGGCGCAGGTGGATTGCAAAATGAACACGTCTTTGCCGCGCACATGCTCCATGATTTCAACCATCACTTCGCCATCCGAAAAACGGCTGACTGTAGAGCGTCCTAGATGAATACCTAGATGACGCGCCACACTTTCTGCGAGCTTGGGATTGGCATTGCCTGTGAAGACCATCATGTCGCCGGACATATAACCCTTTCGATGCTTATGTCGGCGCTAACGCCCACAACGCCTTAAATAAACTGGCTGAGGAGGTAGGGATCGAACCTACGAATGACGGGATCAAAACCCGTTGCCTTACCACTTGGCGACTCCCCAATAAAACTTTGGTTACTTCAATAAATTCAGTTGTCGGGCGAATTGCTGAATTGCGCTTCGTGCGCCTTGCACTTCATCCCAAAAACAGAATTTCTTGAAGCATTCTAAACTCGGTTAAAGCTTCAAAAAATCAGGCAGCAAAACTTTTCAGCGGGTGCTGTTGCAAGCCCCGCGCGACAAATCCGCGCATTGAACTGGGCAACTTTTGCAAAACTGCTTGGGCTGCTACTTCCGTGGCAAATTCGGCAAAAACACATGCGCCAGAACCTGTCATCAGGGCGGGAGCAAACTGCGACAACCACGCCAAATGGGCTGCAACTGCGGGATACAAAGCACATGCGACCGCTTGTAAATCATTGCCTAGCTGCAAACCACCCTGATTTTGACCAGACTTAAAGTCTTGCCCTTTCGGAAGGGCGCGCATTGTCATCGAAAACGTATTTCGTGTCAATTCAGGATGAGAAAATATCTGTGCGGTGGGTACATGCACTGGCGGACACAGCACGACGTACCACGCAACGGGCAAGTCGTAGCGCTGCAACTGCTCGCCCACGCCTTCGGCAAACGCATTTTCACCATACACAAAAACAGGCACATCCGCGCCCAACGTCAGCCCCCATGCCATCAGTTTTTCGCGGGATACATTCAATTCCCACAGACGATTCAAGGCCAGCAAGGTGGTTGCCGCATCGGAACTGCCACCCCCCAAACCGCCACCCATTGGAATGCGCTTATCCACTTGAATGTCCACGCCCAGCACGCAGCCTGTTTCGCGCTGCAATAAACGCGCGGCGCGCACCACCAAATCAGCCTCGGCGGGTACGCCTTCAATGTCATTCACGCGACGGACAACACCATCCGCACGCAAAGTGAAATGCAAGGTGTCGTTCAGGTCAATAAAACGGAACAGGGTTTGTAATAGGTGATAGCCATCCGCACGGCGCCCCACCACATGCAAAAAAAGATTGAGTTTCGCTGGGGCAAGACAGGTTAACGACTTCACGGCACTTGCCATTCATCAATAATGACGGTGACTTCCACGCCCTCACGCACCATGAGTATTTGCAGTGGGAGCGCATTCGCTTGTTTAGAATTAAAGCGCAGATAACGTAAGGTCCAGCCTTGCTGTTCTATCAAATTGATTTGTCCCTCCGCGTTGCGCTCAATCGCCGATTCGCCTTGTGGGGCGGGGACTGCCTTAATCCAATAGCTCAACCCCGTCAGCGGCAAGCTCCAACCCGCCGCTTTTTCCATCAACGATTCCGCGTCCCCACCCGAATACTTTTTGCCATACGCATCTTCCAAGGTTGCGCCATGCGCATCGCTATAAATACGTGCGGCGGTGTACCCCAGCGGACCTAGCAATAAAATTTCATCGGTATCATTATGCGTCCAGCGAATGCCCGTGCCATCGCGGCTAGACCCTTGCTTGAGTGCAATACGTCCACTCAATGTAAAAGGCGTATCCGCTTGCGGCATGCGTTGCACTGCGACTGGTTTTTGCGTTGCACAACCCGTCAATAAAACCAACAGCAAAAGTAATGCGCGCATTTTTTATGCCCCCCTCAATGACTTTAACAACAGTGATTTATTCATTATTCCTGCACAAGCGGGAACGACAAAACCTAAAAAATCAAACCTTCTTTAAGGCAGATAGCGCTTCATCAGGGCTTGCAAAGGCGCGTGACCAGGGTTCGCCTGCAAACTTTCCGTCCAAATTTTTTGCGCGGCTGCCTTGTCACCATTCATCCACAGAGCCTCACCTAAATGTGCGGCGATTTCTACATCTTGCACTTGTGCGTACGCGCGCTGTAAAAATTCCACGCTCTTGGCGAATTGTCCCAGGCGGAAATAACCCCAGCCCATGCTGTCGGTAATTGCCGCATCTTTAGGTGCGAGCCGATACGCTTTTTCAACCAAGCTCATCGCTTCGGGCAGACGCACATTGCGCTCTAAAAAGCTATAGCCCAGTGCGTTATAAGCGTGTGCGTTATTGGGTTCGATTTTAATTAACTGACGCATCAGCTTTTCAAACACCTCGGGCTTGTTTTGTTTATCTGCGGTGAGTGCGCTTTGATAAATCAGTTCAGGTTGGTTGGGATATTTTTTGAGTCCCTGTGACAGCACCTTAAAGCCTTCTTCATACAGCTTTGCCTCGTTCAGGTATTGCGACTCCACCATGATCAAGCGCACGCGTTCAGTGTCATTGTTAGCCTTTGCCGTTTGCAACACGCTACGTGCCTCCTTTAACTTGCCCGCCTTGTTGAGCAAGAAAGAGCGTCGCAGTTGCGCGGCAAATTCATGTTCGCCACCCTTGATGTTTGCGTAATAGCGCAAGGCGCTTGCATCGTCTTTTTTGGCTTCTTTTAATTGCGCGAGGTAATAATTCAGCGTGTCTGCATCTTTAGGCTGGGTGTCGTTTTCCAAGGCCGCGCGCAATTCATTTTCAGCCCGCTCCAACTCGCCCAGTTGCAGCGAAATCATGGCGATGGCAAACGCCAAATCAGGATTGCTAGGACGCAACTTAAGCAGCGTGCCAAATTCTTCGCGCGCGGGCGCATAGTATTTTTGCTCTAACAACAGGCGCGCATAAAACAATCGCACTTCGTGTTTGTCGGCATGCGTTGCTAGATATTGCTTAAGCAGCGCAGCACTTGCTTGAGGATCTGTTTTTTGCAGCATCTGCGATTCCAGCATCACCGCATTGTCCCAGTCAGGGTTTAAGGTGGCCGCCTGATGCGATTCATCGCGCGCCAACTCATACTTGCCTACGGCATAAGCTGCTTGCGCGATAACCCAATGCGCTTCAGCCAGCTGCGCATAGGGATGCGCAACTTCCAGCAACCAATCCAGCACTGCGGCCTTATTGGGCGCGGCTGCCAAGGCACTATGCAGCCCCATAAAATTACGCGCCAATTGTTTCGGGTCAGCTTTTAGCATGGCCACCACATGCGGCTTCGCCTCCTCTAATTTGCCGCCACTTAACAACAAGGCAACCCACATTTGCTTGGCTAATGGGGAGGCTGGCTCTAACGCTTGCCATAGCTGAAACGCTTCCAGCGAAGATTCATATTGATGCGCCTCAAACGAAAGCTGGGCAGCACGCCGCGCCACACGTGGGTCGCGCGTCGTTTTGGCAAGGTCTAAATACGCTTGCGCAGCCAACTCTGGCTTATCCCGTTGCGCGGCAAGGTCGCCCAGTAAAAACTCAAACACCATGCGATCCGTCAGCGTCACATTCGGCAAGTCTAATTTAGGCGGCGCAACTATCTGCTCCAACGGCTCACTCGACGGAGTGGCGCTGGCACTCGCCACTTGCACTGGCGATGCAATTGCCACCGTTTGCGGGGCATGCGCGCAAGCGGTGAGCAATGTGAGTGAAAGAAAAATAGGGTAACTAAAAAGTCGGTTCATAACGTGTGGGCATTTTGTAACGAGCGCGCATATTAGGTTATATTCAGCGCAATTCAAAACTGCCTAAACAGACCTCCATGTCCACTCCCCTTACCCTCTCTGCGCAACACCTCACGCTGTTTCGTGGACGGCGTTGCGTCATAGAGGATGTTTCGCTGGAATTACGTCGTGGCGAAGTATTGGGCTTGCTAGGACACAACGGGGCAGGCAAAAGCACCACCTTGCAAATGCTCGCGGGCGCATTACTTCCCACGAGTGGTCACGTTGAAGTGTGCGATTTTGATTTGTCTCGCCAAGCCGATTTAGGCAAAGCTTGCTTGGGCTTTCTACCCGAACATCCACCGCTGTACCGAGACATGACGGTGCATAATTTTTTAGTGTTCGCCGCGCGCTTGCATCGCGTGAGCGCCGCACAATTGCCCGAATTTTTAGCGCTCGCCAAGCAACGTTGCGGCTTGAGCGAAGTCGGCGACAAGCTGATCGGTACGCTTTCCAAGGGTTACCAACAGCGGGTGGGCATCGCGCAAGCCATCATTCATCAACCTGCGGTGGTTATTTTGGATGAACCCACCGTAGGCCTCGACCCCACGCAAATTCGTGACATACGCAACCTCATCCGTGAATTGGGCAATAGCAGTAGCGTGATTTTATCCACTCACTTATTGAACGAAGTGGAGAGCCTGTGCGACCGCGCGCTGATTTTGCAAAATGGCAAAGTCATTTTCAATGACACGCTTGCCGAGATGCACCGCTATAACGACATTGAATCAAGCTTCATTCGTCTTACCGCCATGCAAGCCGAAGGAGTCGCGCCATGATTCGCCTCATCGCAAGCAAAGAATTTCGCTGCTTGTTCGCCTCCCCTTCCACATGGTGGATGTTGGCACTGCTGCAATTCATCTTCGCGTGGTTTTTTCTGGCACGCGTGGACGACTATCTACTGGTGCAGGCGCAGTTAGCGCAATCAGGCAATGCGCCAGGCGCCACCATCTCGATTGCCGCACCGCTGGCAAATGTGCTGTCCATCGTGCTGATGATGTTGATTCCGCTGTTCACCATGCGTTTGATTGCGGAAGAGCGGCGCAATCAAACGTGGATTTTGCTATCCACCGCGCCCATTTCTTCTCTGCACATTGTGTTGGGGAAATTTTTGGGGTTATTGGCGCTACTCTCACTCATCATCGTTGTCTGCGGTTTGATGATGTGCGCCATTGCATTCGGCACACATGTCGATGTCGGGTTGATTGCAAGCAACGTGCTTGGGGTGTGGTTGCTCGCCGCCAGTTACGCCGCGCTTGGCTTATATTTTTCTGCGCTCACCCGGCAGCCCATCGTGGCGGCCTTCGGCGCGCTCGCGGTTTCGCTCGGCTTATGGATGCTGGAAATGAGTAGTGGCATGGTGCGTGTGTTGTCGCCCACGGTACATTTCCAAGCCTTGAATAGCGGCCTCATCAACAGTAGCGACCTCGTTTATTTTGGCTTATTTATTGGTGCTTTTCTCGGTCTCACCATTCACCACATTCGCCGTGAGCGCGGAGGTGCGCGATGATAAAACCCCTAGCCAAACAGCTGCTCATGCTGCTTATCTTAATCGCCGCGCTATTCGGCATCTATCAACTCGCAGCACGTTACCCCGTGCAATGGGACACCACGCAAAACGCCTTAAATAGCCTAGAACAGGGCAGCGTAGATGTATTGCACCAACTTGATGAACCCCTCACGCTCACCGTTTATATCGCCGAGCAAGATGCACAAATGGGCGATGTGCGCAAATGGGTGCGCGAATTTATAGCGCTCTACCAACGCTACAAATCTGACCTGCATCTTGTTTTTGTTGACCCCGTGAAAGAACCCGAAGCGACACGTCATTCAGGCATTCGCGGCAATGGTGAGATGGTGGTGGAATACGCGGGGCGCAAAGAGCACCTCACCACACTTAACGAACAAACGCTCACCAGCGCGTTGCTGCGTTTAGCGCACGGCAAACAGCAGCTCATCATGTACGTGAACGGTCATGGTGAACGCAAGTTGGATGGCGTAGCCAATCACGATCTCGGCGAATTTGGCCAACGACTGACGCAAAACGGCTATCGCATCGCCCCGCTCAACCTCACCATTGCGCAAGACGTGCCAGATAATCTTGGCGTGCTGGTCATCACCCAGCCGCAGAGCAAATTATTCCCTGGCGAAACCACCAAACTGCTGCGTTACCTTGAACGCGGTGGCAATGTGTTGTGGCTGTTGGATGCCGAACCGCTGCGTGGACTAGAACCTTTGGCTGAACAGCTCGGACTGGCGCTCTCTCCTGGCATCGTATTTGACCCCGCCGCGCAAGACATGAACGCCCCCAGTGATTGGACGCTGGGCACAGGCTACGCACCGCATGCCATCACCCAAAATTTCGACCTCATCACGGTGTTCCCCTATGCGCGCGCATTGGGCTTGGAAGAAGACAGTGCATGGCAACGTCATATCTTGGTCGAAGGCGCAATGAACGGCTGGGTGAGCACGCGCCATAACGCCAAATTTGATAAATACGCTGATGTCCCCGGCCCAGTCAATTTAGCGCTGGCGCTGCAACGCAACGTGGACGAACGCGAACAGCGCATCGTGGTGGTAGGCAGTGGCTCATTCCTCTCCAACGCTTATTCAGGCAACGGCGGCAACTTGGATTTAGGCATGAACATGGTGAATTGGTTAGCAGGCGAAGAACGCCTCATCACCCTCGCCCCACGCGCCACGCAAGACGCCACCCTCACCTTCAGCCGCACGCAACTTATCGTGTTAAGCGTAGGACTGTTGTTTGTATTGCCCCTTCTGCTCATCACAGTCGGTGGATGGTTGTGGTGGCGCAGACGCTAAATGCCTGAACTCCCCGAAGTCGAAACCACCCTACGCGGCATCACGCCCCATCTGCAAGGCCAAACCGTGAGCGATGTCGTGGTGCGCAATGCCAGCCTGCGTTGGCCTATTCCCAGCAATCTAGCCACCCTGTTACGCGGACACACGGTGCGCGGCTTGCAACGTCGCGCCAAATATCTACTCATTCTGTTTGATCACGGCACGCTCATCTTGCATCTTGGCATGAGCGGTAGCTTGCGCATCTTGGCGCAGAGCACGCCCCCTGAAAAACACGACCATTTCGACCTGCTACTCAACACAGGAAAGTTAATGCGTCTGCGCGATCCACGACGGTTTGGCGCGGTGTTATGGCACACGGGTGACGTATTGCAACATCCGTTATTCGCGCATTTAGGGCCCGAGCCACTCTCCACCGATTTTGATGCGCCGTACCTGTATCAAGCTACACGCAGCCGTAGCATCGCCCTCAAACTCGCCATCATGGATAGCGCTGTAGTAGTGGGCGTGGGCAATATCTACGCAAATGAAGCGCTATTTCGCGCGGGGATTAAACCGCAACTTCACGCAAATAAATTAAGCAAAGCGCGTAGCGAAATTTTGGTGAGAACGATTCAGGAGGTGTTGCGTGAAGCCATTGAAAAAGGCGGCAGCAGCCTACGCGACTTCATTCACAGCGACGGCTCAAGCGGCTATTTTCAACAACACTATTTTGTATACGGCAGAACAGGACAAGCGTGCAAACAATGCGGCACACCCATCCAACACCTCACACAAGGACAACGCTCCAGCTTTTATTGCCCACACTGCCAGCGCTAGCCCTCAATCTCCTCATAGCCTAGCGTAAGCCAGCGGAGTGGGCACGCTGTACTGTCCACCCCACATATCGTTAGCTTTGCGCAGATTGGTGAGCGGCGCTGCACGCGTAACTGGGCGGGATAGCTTACGAAAATGCGCCCTTCATTGGGGCTAAAGGGGAATTTGAATGGATACACTTTCCAGCATCGCACTCGCAGCAGGATTAGGTTGGGCTAGCGGACTGCGCCTGTATGCCACGGTATTCAGCGTCGGCTTACTCGCCCAATATGGCTACCTACATCTGCCCGCCTCACTCAACATCCTGTCTCACCCCTACCTCATTGCGCTGTCTGGTGTGCTACTCATCGTCGAATTCCTCGCCGACAAAATTCCGCTGGTGGACAGCGCATGGGACAGCCTCCACACCTTCATCCGCATCCCCGCTGGCGCACTGCTGGCAATGGGCGCCATTGACAGCAGCGACCCGCTCATCGCCACCGCCATCGCCCTCCTTGGCGGCACATTGGCGGGCGGCACTCACCTCGCCAAATCCGGCAGTCGCGCCCTCATCAACACCTCACCCGAACCCATCAGCAACTGGACCGCCTCCTTCGCCGAAGAAGGGCTCGTCGCCACTGGACTCTGGCTCACCTTTGCCCACCCCGCACTATTCCTCGTATTCATCGTCGTGTTCATTGCACTTTTAATCTGGCTGTTGCCTAAACTATGGCGCGGGGTTCAATTCGTTTTAGGCCGCAACAACAGCTAGCCCACTGCGCCACCCAAGCCGCTTTCTTGTTAAGATGCGCGCCACTATGGAACAAGCTAAATCAAAACGCATTGTGCTCGGCATGACGGGCGGTATCGCGGCTTATAAGGCGGCGGAGTTGGCGCGTCTGCTGGTGAAGCAAGGCATTGAGGTTCAAGTGGCAATGACGGAAGCGGCAACGCATTTCATCACGCCCGCGACGATGCAGGCACTCACCGGACGCGCTGTGCTAATTGACCAATGGCAAGACGACACAGGGATGTCGCACATTCACGCGAGCCGCGCGGCGGATGCGATTGTCATTGCACCTGCCACGGCGGATTTTATGGCGAAGTTAGCGACAGGCTTGGCGGACGATTTACTTTCCACTTTATGTTTGGCGCGTGACTGCCACTTGTTGGTTGCGCCAGCGATGAATAAGCAAATGTGGTCTAACGCGGCGACGCAACGCAACGTGCAACGTTTGCTAGCGGATGGCGTGACCTTGCTGGGCCCTGCGAGTGGTATGCAGGCGTGTGGCGAAGAGGGCTGGGGACGCATGTTGGAGGCGGAGGCGTTGGCGCAGGAGGTGGTGGATTTTTTACGGAGTAGCGCTTCGTTAAAAGCGGGTTCCCCCACCCTACCCCTCCCCCGTAGGGAGATGGAACACGAGCGGGAGTTGAGTGGTGTAAAGGTTCTCATCACCGCTGGCCCCACCTATGAGGCGATTGATGCGGTGCGCGGCATCACCAATCGCAGCAGCGGCAAGATGGGCTATGCGATTGCACAAGCAGCCGTGGAAATGGGGGCGCAGGTAACGCTGATTTCTGGCCCTGTATCGCTAACACCGCCCATGGGGGCGCAGGTGGTGAAGGTGACGAGTGCTGCCGAGATGTTTGCAGCAGTGAAGTCTGAAATTGCGCACACCGATATTTTTATTGGCGTGGCGGCAGTCGCAGATTACCGCGTGGCACAACCCAGCGAGCAAAAAATTAAAAAGTCTGATGCCGCACTCACACTGGCACTTATCCCCAATCCCGACATCCTCGCTTATGTCGGTGCATTACCGAATGCGCCATTCTGCGTGGGCTTTTCAGCGGAGAGCGAAAAGTTGCGCGAACACGCTACCGAGAAGCGCAAAAAGAAAAACATTCCACTACTCGCCGCCAATCTGGCGCAAAACGCCATTGGCAGTGATGACAATGAATTGGTGCTGTTCGACGATGCGGGCGAGCATCACCTCCCGCGTGCGGACAAACTCACTTTAGCGCGCGCGTTGTTGCAACACACAGCCACGCTTTATCTGAAAGGGAAATAACATGAAGAAAGTCGATGTCAAAGTTCTCGATCCGCGCTTGCACGATCAGCCCCCTGCCTACGCCACCCCCGGCTCTGCAGGCATTGATTTACGCGCCTGCATCGAAAGTAGCATGATGATTCAGCCTGGACAGTGTGAACTGATACCCAGCGGAATAGCCTTACACCTGAATGATCCGCGCTATGCGGCGATGATTTTGCCACGTTCAGGTCTCGGCCATAAGCACGGCATCGTATTGGGAAATTTGGTGGGGCTGATTGATTCGGACTACCAAGGGCAGATATTTATTTCCATTTGGAATCGCGGGCATCACCCCTTTGCTTTAATGCCGATGGAGCGCATCGCACAACTGGTTATCGTGCCAGTAGTCCAAGTGCAATTTAATATCGTTGAAGATTTTCCAACCAGCCAACGCGGTAGCAGTGGCTTTGGCAGCACAGGCAAGCACTAACAGGCAAACGCCCCCCAACAAAAAGCCCAACACACGTGTTGGGCTTTTTGCTGGGCGATACTTTACTTTCAACGCGACAGAGACATTTCCAATTCGGTATTTTCACCTTTGCGCACCGAGACTTTTTCAGAGGCATTTTGATGCTTGTCGAGTCGCACACTCACTTCATGCACGCCCGTAACAATTTCGGCTTTCAAGGGCGTCAATCCAAAATAAACGCCATCCACATATACTTTGGCATGTGACGGCGTTGACTTAACCATCAGCGTCCCATTTTCAATCAACGCAGGACTACTAGGCACAACAGGCGCGGCTGCACTGCCCGCTGAATTAGAAAACACGGTCACACCTTGCACGGGCTTAATGCCTACTGCCAAGTTGAATAATTCAGGGCGTGTCCCCATCAGCACCGACAAAATAGATTCCGTTGTTTTGTTGGACACTACACCAAGATGAAAGCGCACAAAATCGGCCACATCTTTTTTACCATTGCCTGATGTACCTGCAAAGCGTTCTGCTTTTTCAACCACCACACCCGACCAAATCACTTTGCCACTTGCCGCTTCGGTGAGGGTAGATTCAATCGCAATATCTACCGAGTCGCGATTTTTAATATCCACACGCAACACCTTCACGATACCGCTTAACTGAAACTGCGCACCCGTTGTATCAGTGGCTTGAACTTGCATCCCCGCATCACCTAAACGTTTTGTCATGGATGCGGCGACCGTCTCAATCACATCGCGGTCGGAAAAAATATCTTTCCCCGTCAACCCAACAATGCGCGTGGATGAATTACCCAGTCGGCGTGGGCTGTCCACCTCACGTGCATCCACATAGCCCGCCACGCGAATACTGATGTCATATTTTTCTTGACGCGCATTTGCGCTAGGTTTGCTGTCTTCGCGTATTTGCACTTGATTGCCTGACTCGGAGACCGCACCCAACAGGGTGCAACCTACCGTCACCAAGGGCAACACAACCAGCAGTGCGAGGACACGGAAATTGCGCATGGATAACTTTCTAGAGCTAACTTATACGAAGGCGTGAATACAAAACATTTGCATTCACGCCACCAATGAACGGCTGAAATCAGCCGCGAGCGATTGCCGCTTCGATTTCGGAGAGAGTGCGCGCCAATTCAAAGCCTTGAACTTGAGCGCCCAATTGACGTGCGATTTGCGTAATGGAGAACAAGCCACACACGGTTTGACGACCATCGGCTGCTTCAGAAACGACTAACGCATGCTGGCGATTTGATTTCTTCAAACTCGCCACAACATCACCCACTTTTGCGCTTTTAATGTCTTGAATGTTCAGCACTTCCAACTCGCGTTGTGTAGTCATCACATCACGCACCATGATGTCAGCATGGGTGCCACCCATGCTTTGCAAGAAGCGCATCGGTTTTTCACCCAGCACATCGCTCGCAGTAATCAATCCTGCGACTTGTTCGCTGTCGTCCAAAACCAACAACATGCGCACGCCGTACTTAATCATCTTGGCATTGGCTTTATCCATTGAGGTTTTAGCACGCACACTGACGACGGAGATTTTTGTTAAGTCGGTCATCACATCCAGTGCGGAATTGCTCAACTTTACGCGTTCTGGCAAAGATTGGAACGGACGCACAAATGAAGCGCCAGTTTTGAGTGGCGTGGATGATAAAGGCTTGTAATTCGTATGCATGTTTCCTCCTGTTGATAATTTATTTTTACACGACAACAATTTTAAGGGCTGGGTGGCAGATGCTTGACGGCAGGCATGTAGCGCACTAACTCATTTAACGCTAGACGATAAACCTCGCGCTTAAATTCAATAACGGCCTCTAACTCAATCCAATACTCGTTCCAACGCCACGCATCAAATTCTGGATGCCCACATGCACGCAAACACACATCCGTATCACGTCCGACCAATCGCAACAAAAACCAAATTTGTTTTTGGCCTTTGTAATGTGAACGAGACTCTTTCTTTCCCCAACTTTGCGGCACATCGTAACGCATCCAATCGCGGGTACGTCCTAATATCTGGACGTGTTCTGCAAGTAAGCCTGTTTCCTCATGTAACTCGCGGTACATCGCTTGCTCCGGGGTTTCTCCGTGCTGGATGCCGCCCTGTGGAAACTGCCATGCATCCTGACGGATGCGTTTGCCCCAAAATACTTGATTTTTTGCGTTCGTCAGAATAATGCCGACATTTGGGCGATAACCTTCGCGGTCTATCATATTCGCCCCACACTGTTATTCAATGGGGCGGATTGTTCCACATTTCGCCCCCACTGGAAAGACGAACGCGTCTCCTTACAGTAGAATCGCGCCCTTCTTTTAGCCCGAATGAGTAATAAACATGCGCGTTTCACAATTTTTTCTATCCACTGTCAAAGAAGCTCCTTCCGAAGCCGAACTCCCCAGTCATCGCCTCATGTTGCGTGCGGGTTACATCCGCAAACTCGCCAGTGGCCTCTACACTTGGATGCCCATGGGATTGCGCGTGTTGCGCAAAGTAGAGGCAGTGGTGCGCGAGGAAATGAACAAGAGCGGCGGCATTGAGTTACTAATGCCCGCCGTACAGCCTGCTGATTTATGGGAAGAGACGGGACGCTGGGAAGTATTTGGCCCACAAATGCTCAAAATCAAAGACCGTCATAACGTGCAGTTCTGTTTTGGCCCCACCCATGAAGAAGTCATCACCGACATCGCGCGCCGTGAAATTAAAAGCTATCGCCAACTGCCCGTGAATTTTTATCAGATTCAAACTAAATTCCGCGACGAAGTGCGCCCCCGTTTTGGTGTCATGCGCGCACGTGAATTTTTGATGAAAGATGCGTATTCCTTCCATGCCAATTTTGATAGCTTGGAGCAAACTTACCGCGTGATGTACGCCACTTACAGCCGCATCTTCACGCGATTGGGTTTGGCATTCCGTGCGGTGGCGGCTGATACCGGCGCCATTGGCGGCAGTGGTTCACACGAGTTTCATGTACTCGCCGATTCTGGTGAAGATGCGCTGGCGTACTGCCCCACGTCCGATTTCGCAGCCAACGTCGAATTAGCAGAGGCCTTCCCCCCCATCACGCCACGTGCTGCGCCTACTGAAACCATGCGCAATGTGGACACGCCCAAACAAACCACCTGCGAAGATGTGACTGCATTGCTGGGCTTGCCCCTGCAACGCTCGGTAAAACTCATCGCGCTCATGGCAAACGACAAACTACATATCGTGTTGCTGCGCGGCGACCATTCTTTGAATGAAGTGAAGGTGAGCAAACTAGAAGGGTTACACGATTTCCGCTTCGCACGCGAAGACGAAATTCGCGCCTTCTTCAACTGCCCGCCTGGCTTCCTTGGTGCAGTGGGCATTGAACGCAGCCAAGTGCGCGTGATTGCTGACCGCAGCGTGGCCACCATGAGTGACTTTGTAATGGGCGCGAACATTGCCAAATTCCACACCGCAGGTATCAACTGGGGGCGCGACTTACCCGAGCCGGACGTGATTGCCGATGTGCGCAACGTCGTTGCTGGTGATACCTCTCCTGATGGCAAAGGCACCTTGGAAATTTGTCGTGGCATTGAAGTCGGTCACATTTTTCAACTACGCACCAAGTATTCAGAAGCGCTCAATGCCACTTATTTAGATGAAACAGGCAAAGCTCAAGTGATGGAAATGGGCTGTTATGGCATCGGTGTTTCTCGTATCGTCGCGGCGGCAATAGAGCAGAATTTCGATGCGCGCGGCATCTGCATCCCCGCCGCACTCGCACCGTTTCAAGTTGCCATCGCGCCTATCGGCATCAAGAAAAGTGAAGCGGTACGCACTGCGGCTGAACAGCTTTACGCCGAACTGGCTGCCGCTGGTATCGAAGTATTGTTAGATGACCGCGACGAACGCCCCGGCGTCATGTTTGCCGACCTCGAACTCATCGGCATCCCACATCGCATTGTCATCGGCGACCGTGGGTTGAAAGAAGGCAAGGTGGAGTATCAAGGTCGCCAAGATGCAGAAGCGCAATCCATTGACTTGCAGGAAGTGATTAAGCTCGTACAATCAAAACTATGAAAACAACATTCAGGATTCAGAACGCGGGATTTAGGTCTGGCAAGATGCAGACTCGCAATCTCGCTTTTCCCCAAATCCTGAATCCCGCATCCTTAAGCCTTGCTTTTGCCCTTTGTTTCTCGCTCTCGGCTCATGCAGGTGCGCAACGCGAGGAAGCCTTATCCGCCAGTGTGCAAGCGGTATTGCAACGCGCCGTGTCCGATCAAGCCACGCCCAAGCTAGCCTTCTCTTCGCAACAGGAAGCGCAAATTTGGTTGGACGAAATGTCGCTACGCCTCGCAAAAAAAATCCCTGATGCCGCGTATCGCTTCGATTTATTAAGCACGGTGCATTACGAAGCCACGCGTGCGGGGCTTGACCCACACATGGTGCTGGGTTTGATTGAGGTGGAGAGCGGCTTCCGCAAATATGCGGTGTCTAAAGTGGGGGCACGCGGCTATATGCAAGTCATGCCGTTCTGGAAAAAATCCATTGGCAAGCAGGATCAAAACTTATTTCACATGCGCACTAATCTGCGTTATGGCTGCACCATCTTGCGCCACTACATTGATCTAGAAAAAGGTGATTTGTATCGAGCTTTAGGTCGTTACAACGGGAGCGTAGGCAAACCGGAATATCCCAATTTAGTGAAAGCCGCGTGGCATAAACATTGGACAAAACCGCAAGCCATGCGCAGTTAAGTTCTGCCGAAGTATTGATCAGTAGATTCCCGAAAATTCAATTACGGCTATTTAGCGCGTTGGCTCTTATTCTTAATATACGACTCGACACTATCGCGTGACAATAAGCCCGCCTGATAGCTCACCAGCTGTCCTTCAGGATTGTACAAATAGGAGGTAGGCAAAACTTCAACCTCGCCCACTTGAGCAGCCATTTCATAATTACCAAATACGATGGGATAGCTGACTTTCTTTTTCGCCACAAATTCACGTACCGATTTTTCGGTTGAATCGAGCGCCACGCCAATCACCACGATGTCCTTGTTTTTATGCGTCTCGTGCAAGTCCACCAAATCAGGAATTTCTTCCAAACAAGGCGGACACCACGTTGCCCAAAAGTTGACCAACACCCACTTACCTTGATAGTCCTGCAAGCGCTGCATTTTGCCTTGCATATCTTTAAACACAAAGGGCTGCGCGTTTGCCCAAGCAGCGCAGCACAACAAAATTAGCGCGCTCAAAAAGCGCAAATAGAAGAACATTAATGTTCTTCCGTGTCTGAATGCGCTTCCGCTCCAGCCGCATGTCCATCCGCCGCATGGGTTAGATACAAAGCAAGTGAAATCAACGCAATCGCCGCACCAAAATAGACTAGGTCAACGGGACTTTCGATGTGCATCCCCAGTGCCTCCTCGAACAAGGTCACAATCATAATCATCAAGATCACTTTAGCCAGACGACCTTTCAGATCATCCAAATTACTGATCACGAGAATCTTACTGGAAGCCTTACTCCCATGCGCCTGATCAATATCACTGATGAACAACTCATATAAACCCAAAGAGAAAATCAGCATCACGGTGGCTAGTAAATATCCATCCACAACTTCCACAATGTGCGAAACCGTAGAGTCATGTAGCGCTTTGCGTGCTTCATCCGTCATTGAAGCATCTGCATAGTGAAGCGCATGTTGGAACAAGAAAATCACATCCACGCTCGCCATATAAAAAATGGCGAAGCCCGCCAATAGACTTCCCACAACAGCTGTTAGCACCACAAAGCGGCTATTCCACAATGAGCCTTCAAACAGTTTCTCGATAAAATTCATTCCGTTTCTCCTAAAGTAAATGCAATCAAAATTGGCTGCGCATTAAAGCTGAAAACCCCTAATACGGCAACCACTCAAACTCATTTCGCCCACACCTGTTGCAGGGTGGGATTGTTCGATTCAATCTGTATTTTTTGCAAATTGGCGAACCACGCTCGAATATCCGCATCGCCTGCCTGCTTAGGCAGCAAGGACACATCTAACAAAAACATCTGTGTCAGCTCCGATAATTGCACACGTTCTGGCGCGCGCACCATGCTCCACCCCATGCCTAACAGCTGCCCTACAATTTTAGCCGCCACTAATTTATTCAAGATACGCTCCACATCTTCGTAGCCAATATGCAGCTGGCGCGATAGCCCAGGCAAGTCTTGCACCTCGCCGCTATGAAATCCCTTGTGCATCAGCTTTAACATCGACAAAGCAAAATAAAGCTGCGCCGCTTGGTCGAGCTTCAAAGCATGAGTGCTACGCCAATGCGAAATTGATGCCGTGATAATTGCGCCAAACAGCAAAGTAAGCCACGACAAATAGATCCACATCAGAAAAATCGGCAAGCTGGCAAACGCGCCATACACTAATTTATAGGTGGGAAAATGCGCGATGTAATAGGCGAACGCGCGATTCATAGATTCAAATGCAATCGCCGCAATCAGCCCGCCAATAATGGCGTGATTAAGTGGCACATAACGATTGGGCACTACACGAAACAGCAGAGTGAATGCGGCAGTGGTGAGTAGCACGGGTACTAATTTAATCAATTCCAAGCCTAAAGTCGGAATCTGCTTGGCGTAGCCCCCAGTGAGCCCCACTAGCCACGACGTAATCGACAAGCTCGCCCCAATCAACAGCGGCGCAAGGGTAATCACCGCCCAGTACACTAAAATGCGTTGCAACATATTGCGTTGCCGCGACACGCGGAAGATGCGATGAAACGCGTTATCAATCGTCAGCATCATCCACATCGCGGTGAACGCGAGAAAGCCAATGCCCACGGCTGTTAGGCGTGAGGCGCTTTCAGCAAACTGCTCCATATATTTTGAAATCATTCGGCTGCCCGTCTCGGGCAACATATTCGACAAAATAAATTCTTTTAACTGGGTAAATAAATCGGTGAACACAGGAAAAGCCGAGAACACTGTGAGCATAATGGTGAGCAGGGGAACTACTGATAACAACGTAGTAAAAGTCAAACTGGCGGCCATCTCGGTACAGCGATCTTGTTGCAGGCGCACCCCCACAAAGCGCAAAAAACGTAGCGCATCCATGATGCCAAAATTAGGAAGTTTCATCTCACTCAATATCCCCATACAATGGCTCGCATGATAACCGACAAGCCACACAGTAACGCCCGTACTGCCCGCCAGATGTTGCGCGCACATCGCTACGGCGCACTCTCCACCCTGTCTAAAAAATTCGACGGGCATCCCTTTGCTTCGATCACGCCTTACCTTGTCGATCACGATGGCAGCTTGCTCATCCTCGTTAGCGGATTAGCCGAACACACCAAAAACATATTGCACGATGCCCGCGTCAGCCTCATCACCCACGACCAGAACGACCCGCACATCCAAACCCAAGGTCGCGTCACCGTAGTGGGGCATGCCCGTCTAGATACCCAGCGCGAACAATGTGGCGCACGCTATCTGCGCTATTTCCCAGAGGCGCGCACCTACTTCGATATGCCCGACTTTAATTTTTTTCGCATCACGCCCACCGCTTTGCGCTACATCGGCGGCTTCGGCGACATTCATTGGATTAAAGGCGAGCAAGTTACCCTGCCGCCTTATCCACTCATGGCGGAAGAAAACAGCGTACTCAACGAGATTAACGGAAAACACCAAGTGGCTTTGCAAGCCTTCGCACCCGAACAAGCGCAGGAAACGCTTTCGCTCCTAGGTGTAGATTGGGATGGCTTCGACCTACGCGGGGAGCATGCAACGCTACGCATCAACACGGACACGCCCCTATCGAATGCCCAACTAGCCTTGCAATACCTTACCCAAAAAAAAGGGCTGGCATAAGCCAGCCCTTTTCATTTCATTACACCTGCGGGTGCGCACGCTCCTCGCCTGCATCCAGCTTATTCAAGGCATTCAAATAAGCCTTGGCAGAAGCCACCACGATGTCGGTATCTGCGCCCAAGCCGTTCACAACGCGGCCACCTTTAGATAAACGCACGGTCACTTCACCCTGTGCATCTGTGCCGCTGGTGATGTTATTCACCGAGTACAGCAACAATTCCGAACCGCTCTTCACGATTTGCTCGATAGCTTGAAAAGTCGCATCAACAGGACCACCACGTTGCGCTTCGGCTTGATGTTCTTTACCGCCCACGCTTAACGTCACCTGCGCTTTCGGCAACACGCCCGTTTCGGAATGTGCGCGCATGGAAACCAAACGGAAATAATCACTCACTTGCGCATCGCCCTCGTTACCCACCAAAGCTTGAATATCCTCATCGAAGATTTCGTGCTTTTTATCGGCCAACGTTTTGAAACGTGCGAACACTTCGTTCAACGCTTCTTCACTTTCCAACACGATGCCTAATTCTTGCAAACGTGAACGGAACGCAGCGCGGCCTGAATGCTTGCCCATCACCATCTTATTCGCCCCCCAGCCCACATCTTCCGCACGCATGATTTCGTAAGTCTCGCGATGTTTCAACACACCGTCTTGATGGATGCCAGACTCATGCGCGAAGGCGTTCGCCCCCACGATGGATTTATTAGGTTGCACTGGATAGCCCGTGATACTCGACACCAATTTTGAGGTCGGCACAATTTGCGTAGTGTCAATATTGGTATCAAAAGTAAAGATGTCGCGGCGCGTTTTAATCGCCATCACGACCTCTTCCAATGCCGCATTACCCGCACGTTCGCCCAAACCGTTAATCGTGCACTCCACTTGGCGCGCACCATTCATCACCGCCGCTAAAGAATTCGCCGAAGCCATCCCCAAATCGTTATGGCAATGCGTTGACCAAATCACCTTATCCGCATTCGGCACCGTGGCAATCAACTGCTTAAAGCGTTCCCCCCACAACACGGGAATGCTATAACCCACTGTATCTGGCACGTTCAGTGTTGTAGCACCCGCCTTAATGACCTCGTCAAAAATTCGCACCAAGAAAGGCATCTCTGAACGCACGGCATCTTCCGCAGAAAACTCCACGTCATCGGTGTATTCCAACGCCCACTTCACCGCTTGCACCGCTCGCGCCACCACCTCATCCGGCTGCATGCGCAACTTGTGCTGCATATGAATTGGTGAGGTCGCAATAAAGGTATGAATACGCCCGTGTTTAGCTTGCTTAATTGCCTCACCCGCCGCACGCACATCCTTCTCGCTCGCACGCGCCAAAGAACACACGGTAGAACGTTCAATCACCTTTGCGATGCTTTGGATCGAATCCGCATCTCCTGGGCTAGCGGCAGCAAAACCTGCCTCGATCACATCCACGCCCAACTTATCCAACTGGCGCGCAATGCGTAACTTCTCTTCTTTAGTCATGGACGCGCCAGGGCTTTGCTCACCATCGCGCAAGGTTGTGTCGAATATGATTATTTTGTCAGTCATTTTTTTACTCCAAAAACAATTGTTTTCCACAGCTCACACCAACCGAGCCGCCTGCTTTGAAACTATTGGGGTGGGTTTAGTTTGCGCGTACGCGCAGTTCCGACACGTTACCGACGAAGTCGGCAGCTTGCGGGAGGAACTGCGATGCGCCCGCTCCCGCACCGAAGGGCTTCGCCCCACCGTGTCGCGGGCGCAGCTTCAGCGCCGCCAGCAGGCTGAAAGTGGAATGCGATTGCGAGATGTGTCTAGAGAAGTGCATGGGCAGGAATATAGCGGCTTTTATTTGGAGGCGCAACCAAAGCCAAGCGGGAATATCAACTCAACTGCACCATACCAGCCGCCTTCACTGCGGCTTTATCAAATGAGACCGTGTAGTCACATCCCTGTGAGTTAGCCTCGCGCTCTATCAGGCAGTCAGCGAAGTCCGCCTTAACGTTGCGAAAAACACGAACGGCCTGCCACACCACTTCAGCATCTTGTACATGTAACTGCTTAACACGTAACAAGCGCTCCACAATATCAATCACTTCGTCTTTGGTACTGCCGTAACAACCTTCAAGCACCCGAACCACCTCCACAAGCGAGACCAACGAAATAAAGCCTGGCTGGGATGCCGTCAGCGTTTTCTCAATCAACTTTGTCGCAAGTGCAGATTGTGCTTTATCGTCCTGCGCCAAGTAACGCACCAGCACATTGGTATCTAAACCAATCATCGCTTGGCAATCGCCGTATTCATTGCTGCAACCGACACAGGGGTGGCAGGCTTACGCACCATCCCTTTCAGCGAAGTGACCTCTTCAACCGCCGCCATAATGCCGAATTGATTGTTTCCAAAATCAACGAAATCAACTCGATCGCCCTGATCTAGACCTAGCTTTTTGCGCACATCCAGCGGAATAGTTACCTGCCCCTTACTCGTCATCACTGCTGTCGACATCTCACACCTCACCTTAAATTGACGATTCTTACTTTATGGTAAGGAATTAGATTAGTCAATGCTGTTTGAAAAACAGGCTGCGAGCACTTGGTTGTTTTTCCCGATGTGCGCCTAACAATGTCGGAGTGCACATCTTCTATCGCATAAAGCGCTCCTCCTGCGCCAACTTCTGCGGCACAAGCCAACGCATTATTGATGAACGAGTTATATGTTTCCGATTAATTAAACTGATTCCCAAACAGCGCCCACTGCTGCTGCCATTGCGCCATGGGGTCTTTGGCATAGCCGCTCTTGCCGAATTGATTCCAACGTCCGACGACGTAGCACAACAGCAGATTGGCGTGTGCACCGAAATCCGCATCGGCGGCGAGTTTGCCTTGTGTGGCGGCAATACGCAGTGATTGTTTGAGGGTGGCTTCAACGCGATCAAGCAGTTGGTTGATGCGTTGTTGCAGGCGTTCGTCTTCGTTCACCAAGGCATCCCCAATGAGCACGCGCGTCATGCCGCGGTTCTTTTTGGCGAAGCCCAATAAGAGCGCGACGATGCCTTCGATTTGCTTCACACCGTCTTGCTCTTCGGTGCTAATTTTATTGATGAGCCCAAACACGGTCTGCTCGATGAAATCAATCAAGCCTTGGTACATCATAAATTTACTAGGGAAGTGGCGATACAGCGCGGCTTCAGAAAGGTCTAGACGCCCAGCAAGGGCGGCAGTGGTGATTTTTTCGCCCTTGGGTTGCTCCAACATCTCAACGATGGTTTGCAAAATTTGTAGTTTTCGTTCGCCCGGTTTCGCTGCCATTTTTTACTCCCGTTAAATCATACCCAATTATGCAAATCCGTCATTCCGGCCTACGCCGGAATGACAACGCATTACCAATTCAGCTTGCTCGCTACACGCGGCAGCTCCAACACAGCCCGTATTTTTACATCTACAAAGCTCGGCACACGCAGTGCATCGTTCACCCACACGGTACGCATACCCAAGCGTTTCGCCGTCTTCAGATTTTCCACGCTGTCTTCCACCATCACGCACTGCGCCGCCTTGATGTGATGCTTGCGCAACAAGCGCCTGAATCCTGCCGACTGCGGTTTGGGTTTGTAATGTGCGTGCTCAATTGCAAATACATCATCAAATAAATCGTCCACACGCAACAATTTCAACACGGATTGGGCGTAGTGAATCGGCGCATTAGAAAACACTATTTTTCTGCCAGGCAGTTGCTTCAACACCTGCCGCAGTCTCGGCTCACGCAACACCATTTCACCTAAATTTGGAAACTGATGTGTGTGCCACAAAAAGTGGTCTGGATCAGTGTTGTGATGCTTGATTAAGCCAGACAATGTAGCGCCATAACGTTGCCAATAATCCATGCGCAAGGCATTCGCCGCTGCTTCGTCCAACTGCAAATGTTGTTGCAGATACGCTGTCATGCTGCGATTGATATGCGGAAAAATATGCGGCGTAGCGTTGTGCAGTGTGTTGTCTAAATCAAAGAGCCAGACGCGTTCATTCACTTTCCACACCCCATCCGTTTGTCCTGAATAGGGGCGTAGCCCTGTATCGAAGGTTTCGATACATCTTTTTGCACAAGGCTACTCACCAGGAACGGTTTGAGGTATTCAATTTTTTGCATCACTTACTTTTGATCAGTGTTCCGACGCCTTCATCCGTCAAAATTTCCAACAACAACGCATGCTCCACACGCCCATCAATGATGTGCACGGCCTTCACGCCGCCGCGCGCCGCATCCAGCGCCGAGCTGATTTTGGGCAACATACCCCCCGACAGCGTGCCGTCTGCCACAAGGTCATCAATCTGTTTCGGCGTCAGCCCTGTAAGCAAGCTGCCCGCTTTATCTAAAACACCCGGAGTATTAGTGAGCAGCACTAATTTTTCGGCGTGCAACACTTCGGCCAGTTTGCCTGCCACCACATCGGCATTGATGTTCAAGGTTTCGCCATCGGGCGACACGCCAATGGGCGCGATAACGGGAATGAAATCGCCTGAATCAAGGAAGGTGATGATGGATGGGTCAATTTTATTGATGTCGCCCACCAAGCCAATATCCAACATCTTGCCCGGCTCGGCGATACTTTCCAGCAACAGTTTGTGCGCACGAATAAAACCGCCATCTTGACCTGTTAGCCCCACCGCCTTGCCGCCGTAACGATTGATAAGGCTGACGATGTCCTTGTTGACCTTGCCCAACACCATCTCAACCACGTCCATAGTCTCTTCGTCGGTAACGCGCATACCTTGGATGAACTCGCCCTGCTTGCCCACCTTCTTCAGCAGATCGTTAATCTGCGGACCGCCACCATGCACAACCACAGGGTTCATGCCGACCAGCTTGAGCAGCACCACATCGCGCGCAAACCCTTCTTGCAGCTTGGGGTCGGTCATCGCGTTGCCGCCGTATTTGATGACGATGGTCTTGTTGAAGAAACGCTGGATATAAGGCAGCGCTTCGGACAGGGTGTGAGCTTTTTGAGCGGCGCTAGCAGCAGTAAGAGTCATCTTTTTATCCTTAAATAAATTCGCGGCGGATTCTACTCTAGGCAAAAATAAAACGGGCGACATCACGTCGCCCGTTTTACCTTTCTTGCGTCATCCCGACTTGTCAAAGCACCGGAATGACGAACTAGACTTATCGGTGATCCTTCACCGAGGGATCTTGATAGTGCTTGTAGCTTAATTCCAGCGCTTTCACTTCAGCCTCGGTGTTCACGGTTTGTTTTTTTCCCGCGATTTCCAATACCAACGTAACAGGGATGCGGTCACCCACGTTCAGCACTTTATTCAAACCGTTCAGCACCAGATACACGCCACGCGTGCCAAAGATGATGGTGCTATGCGCCGCCAATTTCATGCTATCTACGGTGCTGGTTTGCATTTTGCCGCGCCGCATCACCACCCCTTGAATTTCACCCGAGGTCGCAATGGGGCTGCTAACGGACAATAGACGTGCGGGTTTAGTAACGCTCAAGTTCATTTGCACGGTAACGGATTGTTGTTCAGGCACGCTTTCGCGCATCCACACTTTATCAATCACCACATCATTTGCACCCGCCCATGCCTGTTGCGCAAACAGCAATACCATCAATCCAAATATGCGCTTAACCATGCTTAACCTCCTTGTGTAAATCAATGGTGATGCATGTGCTGGTGTTCTTCCTCGGCGACCAAGGGTTGCACTTTAGCGCTAATTTGCACCTTCTGTTCTTTGCCATCCGCGCCACGCACGCGCATTTCGCAGAAAGTTTTTTTGCCTGCCACGAGTGGCTTCTTCAAACCCAACAACATCAGGTGATAGCCCGCTTCGCCTAAATCTACTGCCTTACCCGCAGGTAATTCAATCGCTTCTACTTGGCGCATTTTCATCAAGTCGCCTTCCATCACCATGCTGTGCATTTCAGCGGTGGTGGCGTCTTTACAAGCAACTGCAACCAGCTGGGCGGCTTGCTTGCTGGTAATCACTGCCTGCACCATCGCGCTGTCTTGGCCGGGGGCTGTTGCGCGTGTCCACGCATCTTTCACTTTCACCTCTGCGGCAAAGACCGTAGTCACAGCCGACATCGCCAGCATTCCCAACATTAAACTTTTCTTCATTTGCGTCTCCTCGATTAAATTATTAACTCAAAAAAATAGGGTGGCGCATTCTAGCCCGAATCGCATCCGCTCTGCGTGCGGCGCACATAGGTGCGGCAATTTGTCGCACCTATGTGCGCCGCACTCTAGATTAAAATTCGCCTGCCGCAAAACTGACTGTCATCAACCCGCCAACCTCATCCGCTTAGCGAATTTTCTGTCGATCGTTGTTAGGAATTCATCATTAAATTTAATCACCTCTTATGTACGGCACTGCTGCTTACGCTAGCCTGGGGCACACACGCTGAAGAATCCACCCTAGAGACCGTCGTCGTCACGGCGCCCACGGTGCAAGATTCTTCGCAAGGTGCGCCGAACACCGACAGTGCGGGGCTGACTACCCAGCGCGCCACCACCAGCGACAGCGCACGCTTGTTGCAAGACGTGCCTGGAGTGAGCTTGTACGGCGCAGGCGGAGTGTCCAGTCTGCCGGCTATTCACGGCTTGGCGGATGATCGGCTGCGCATCCAAGTGGACGGCATGGACTTGGTGGCAGCGTGTCCTAACCACATGAATTCCGCGCTCTCGTATATCGACCCGAGCAATGTGGCGAGCGTGAATGTGTTCGCGGGCATCACGCCAGTGAGCGTGGGCGGCGACAGCATAGGCGGCACGATTCAAGTGAAGTCTGCCGCGCCAGAATTTGCAGATGCGGAAGATGAACTGCTGAAGAAAGCCCAAGCGAATGTGTTCTATCGTAGCAACGGTAAAGGTTATGGCAGCAATCTGTCTGCTGCACTCGCCACGCAAAAATGGCGGCTAACTTACAGTGGCGCGAACGCACGCTCCGACAATTATTTCTCAGCACAAGATTTCAAACTGGCGGGTTCAGGCACACCGGGCAGCCCTTGGCTGTCGGGCAAAGAAGTCGCCTCCACCGCTTACCAGTCTTTGAATCAAGATTTCGGCGTCGCCTTCAAACACGACGATCACGTATTGCAACTGAACATCGGCCTGCAACATCTCGCCTTCGAAGGCTTCCCAAACCAACGCATGGACATGACAGGTAATGACAGCACGCAGATTAACCTGCGCTATACAGGGCAGTATGCGTGGGGAGAACTGGAAGCTCGAATTTACGACCAGAGTACCGACCATGCCATGAACATGGGCCCCGACCGCTTCACTTACGGCGCACTCGGCATGCCCATGCTGACTCAAGCCAAGACCATTGGTGCGATGACGCAGGGCAACCTCATTCTTTCCGAACAAGACATTCTGCGCATCGGCGCGGAGTATCAGCAATACACGCTCAACGACTGGTGGCCGCAAGCAGGCGGCACGATGGGGCCGAACACGTTTTGGAACGTGGACTTCGGCACACGTGACCGCTTCGACCTATTTGGCGAGTGGGAGCGATTTTGGAATCCCGCATGGATGAGTCAGCTCGGCATTCGTAGCGATACCGTGCAAGCCAACGCGGGTGCCGTGCAGGGCTACAATGCCGCCGCCCAATGGGCCGCCGATGCCGCCAGTTTTAATGCACTAGAACGGAGTCGCACCGACCGCAACTGGGATGCCACCGCTTTGGCGCGCTACATTCCTGATGACACATCCACGTTTGAAGCGGGCTACGCGCGCAAGTCCCATTCGCCCAATCTGTACCAACGTTATCCGTGGTCAACCAATACGATGGCATCGCTGATGAACAACTTTGTGGGCGATGGCAACGGCTACATCGGCAATGTGTATCTGCGCCCCGAAGTGGCACATACCTTAAGTGCGACAGGCGATTGGCATGATGCAGAAAAAGAACAATGGACGGTGAAGACGACCGCCTACTACACCCACGTGCAGGATTACATCGACGCGCGACGCTGTGATTTTGGCGGATGCGGTGGCTCGGCAAATTTGCACACCCGCAACGGCTTCGTCAATCTGCAATACGCCAACCACCACGCACGCCTATACGGACTCGACCTCTCCGCGCAGACCCAACTGGGCAGCAATGCGTATGGCGATTTCAGCGCGACGGGCTTGTTAAATTACGTGCGCGGCGAAAACAAAACCACGGGCGATGACCTTTACAACATCATGCCGCCTAACCTGAAGCTCGCTTTGATTCGACAACAAGACGCCTGGACGAACACTGCCGAGATTCAACTGGTCGATGCCAAAACAAAAATCTCGCAGGTCAGAAACGAGATGCAAACAGCGGGCTATGGTCTGCTCAACCTGCGTAGTCGTTACGCATGGGAATGGGCGCGCTTGGATGTCAACATCGAGAACGCACTCAATCATCATTACGAACTCCCTCTCGGCGGCGCATATCTTGGGCAGGGTGCATCCATGTCGAGCAAAAGTATCCCGTGGGGTGTCGTCGTTCCTGGCATGGGCCGATCAATCAACACTGCATTGAATGTGAGTTTTTAAGATGAACAAACACATCCAGTCCCAATTAAGGAAATTTCTAAAAATTCAAATTCCGTCATACCGGCGGAGGCCGGTATCCAGTTCGAAAAATGGCGTTCTTTGCGTAGCAAGGGCAAAGCCCCTTTTAATAAACCCGCTGGACACCGGCCTTCGCCGGTGTGACGAATTATTAGAGATGCCCTTAAAACGAAGCTTCATTTATGGTGGCATGCTCATCACGGCGACCACGCTGGTGATGTTGGGCTGTGGTGGGCGCGGCAGCCCCACCATCAAAGCGATCCCGCAAACCATTCACTTCGCAGCCCCGCCCGCCATGCCATTGCATGGCAGTACCACTGTCGTCGCCACCGCCTCTTCTGGCTTACCTGTCATCTACAGCAGCGCAACAACCAAAATCTGCTCCGTGAACAGCACGGGTGGGGTAACCAGTATCGCCCTCGGCACGTGCATCATCGCCGCCGACCAAGCCGGCAATGACACTTTCGCACCCGCACCCCAAGCCACACAAAGCATCGCAGCCGCTTTCGACCCCAACCAAACCATCACATTTGGCGTAGCGCCTGCGCTGACCGAATTCGGCACCGCAACCGTTTCCGCCAGCGCCAGTTCCAACCTGCCCATCCATTACAGCAGCACAACTCCTGCCGTATGCAGCGTGAATGCCCGCACCGGACGGGTAACTGACTTGACCGCAGGCAGTTGCATCATTGCCGCCGATCAAGCAGGTAATGCCAACTACAACGCAGCGCCACAGGCGACCCAGACAATCACCGTCGCCACATGGGCTGGAACAGTTACCGCACCGGGCGCACCTAGCCATGTCAGCGCCACCTTGGGCAATGTGGCAGGCACGGTCGTGGTCAGCTTTGACGGTCCCAGTTCTAGCGGCGGCCGTCCTGTCACGGGCTATACCGTGAATTCCGTACCCAGCGCATACACCGCGACAGGTACCACTTCGCCCATCACCGTGCCCTGCCCTATCCCCTGTAATGGCTACACATTCACTGTCGCGGCAAGCAATACCATCGGCACAGGTACGGCCTCGCCCGCTGCTGATGTGCTCACCAACTACGATGTCGTGACCACCTTCTTCGAGCCCGATACGCAACCCAACGACACGATTTTCAGAGGCACTTTCACCTTCAACTCAACGACCCAATCCGTCTCCAACTTGCAAGGAGGGTTATCGGAATCAATGACCGGCCCCCCCATGACGATTGTGCCGTTGACTTACCAGCTTTCCAGTGTCAACGATGGCTTGGGCGGTTTACTCATCAGTGCTTTTTCGTTAAACACCACCCATGTATTTCAAGAAGGGGGTTTCGCTGCCAATTCCACGGGGATTTATTTTGGACGCGGTGTCCCGGGCGTTCTCGCCCCTGACGCAGGGGGACAGGGCAATTCGTTCATCACCATCAATGTCCCGCTCCCCACCCCAGATAAACCGCTGTCACCCGCACAAATCCAAACACTAGCCTATGGCGACTGTGCAGCTGGCGGCATGATGGGAGAAGTCTGCATGACCGGCTATGCAGGCATCGGAACGATGGGCGGCTACCCTGTGGCGCAAACGATTACCCAGAAGTAGCCAGCCAAGATTTGTGGTTGTCACATCGCAGACTTCACTGCGAATTGCGCTTCGCAAAGGGATCGGAGAATCGCTCATTGCGCAGGAACGCATGATCGGTAAGTGTCTTCAGAAAAGCGATGAGATCTGCTTTATCCTGCGCACCTAAATTGATCTTATCAATACGACTATCTTTCAACGGATTCTTTCTGCCGTCCCCTTGATGAGTCCCGTCTTTAATGAGCCGCCCATGCGCCGCATAAAAATCCAACACCTGCTCTAAATTGGTAATGCTTCCGTCATGCATATACGGCGCGGTGACTTCGACATTGCGCAGGCTGGGTGCGCGAAACATGCCCATATCGGCGGGCTTACCCGACAACTCAAAAATGCCACGATTACCATCGGGAAGTCCGCCTTTACCATCTATGTTGTAAAGCCCTGTGTTGTGAAAAGGCGTTTTAATTTCCTTGCTCGTCACATCCCGCAATTGGTCATTGAAGTTGTAGCTACCGTGGCATTGCGAGCATTGCGCCTGCTCACTAAAAAACAGTTTGCGTCCGCGCTCCTCTTGCGCCGTAAATGTTGCTTGTTGCTGAAGAGCTTGGTCGTACTTGCTGTTGGCTGAAATCATGCCACGTTGGAAAGTTGCCAGTGCTTTAACCAGATTGCCTAAATTGACGGGCTGCTCATCCTGCGCAAAAACCTGACGGAAAGCGGCTTGATAATTTTCATCATCGGCAATCCTTTGCAAGATGACAGCTTGTGTTTGGTCGTTCATCCCCATCTCCACGGGATTCTCGCCTTGCAATGGGTTCAGATTCTGCCGCTCAATCGTGACCAATGAATAATTAGCCCAAGTGTAGTAAGGGTGATAAGCCACGTTGGCCAGCCCCTGTGAGCTGCGTAAAGTCTGCTCACCTGTCGAACCTGTAGGCAGCGCTTTGCCATCCGTGAATGCAAGGTGTTGAAAGTGGCAGGACGCACACGCAAATGTGCCATTGCCAGACAATCGTTTGTCATAGAAAAGTTGCCTCCCCAATTGAAAAGCTTCTTCCGACATGGGGTTGTCAGCAGGGATCACAGGCTGCGGAAAGTGTGCGGGGAGTTGCCAAACCCAAGGCGTGAGGGCTTTAGGTGCGCGTTGCAGCCACACCAAACTTGCCGCCGTCCCTATGCTTGCGGCAAGTAACACGCCCGCCAGCACTTTTGTTTTTGTGTGCATGATGTATTCCCGACTATTTCGTTTTAATTTACGGAGGCTTAAAACAACAACGCCACGCTGTGCAGCGTGGCGTTGTCGTTTTTATGCCAAGCGCATGTTTATTGCAACTTGAACACGGGTGTGGTGGTCACCGCAGAAGCAGGTAAACCATTACTCAATTGCAAAGCGCTGAAAATTGCTACGCACTCTGGGTCAGTTGCACCCGACATGCATCCGGCAGCCCCCCCCGCTTCTTTAGTTAGGTCCGCAGTTTTGAACAACTCAACCAAGTCAACCACGACCTTTTGAGTTGAGCGACCCGCGCTATCCAAGAAGCCGCCCAACGTTCCATCCAAAGCAACAGGTACGCGATTCGGTGCACCGCATTCATAGCCGGCAGGGGTGACACCCGAAGCAGCTGGATTAAACATGCAGCCCGTTGAACCCAAATGCACATTCCAAGTAGTTGCGGTAGCTAGAACACCCGACGCATTGGTTGCTTGCACGCCGGACGCGTTATAGACAGCTATAGGGGTGTTAGGCACGTATTGAATCTTGGTGAATTTTTTGCCGCCTTGCCAGTTCCATGACATACCTGCTGCTGCCAGTGGCGCAATGCCCGCAGTTGCACCGTTCGCATGATTCAATTCCACGGGGTTCGCGCCCGTTGATTTAACTGGAACCCCCAACACGAAATCAACGCCATGATAATGCGGCCCATTGTCCACCGTACCCGTAATTACCGTGTTCGTTGCAGCTGTACCCCCCGTGCATTTATTGGCAGCTGCATCTGCAATCGTCCCACCTGATGCCACGGCGGACGCACTTTCAAAATCCAGCAAAGCAACCCCCGTGCTTTGGAAAGCTGTCTCATCCAACGTGACAGGATGCGCCACACCGTTATGGTCAACCAAGTTGATTCCTGAAACAAAGAAGCGCATGTCATTTACTTGACCAGCGACCGCAACACCACTGGCATTCGTGCCCAGCGTGAGCGCTTTTGCGCAAATGTCTGTTCCCAATACCGCCGATGCCGCACCGTTTTGTGCCAACACACCGAAGTCGATGGAGATGCTACGAGTAGTTGGCGTTGGAATAGTTGGCGTTGGCGTAGTTGGCGTTTCAGTCGTCGAACTTTTACCACCGCAGCCAACAACGAGCGTTGCAATCACTGTCATCGCCACGCCCAATTCAGCCAATTTTTTCAGATTACGTTTATTCATCATGCCCCCTTAATTGTTAAAAAATTTACGTGTACACGCCATCCAAAATTCAGGCGCGAATTGTAAATAAGAATCGACACACGACCCTGCGGCATTTTGTCGCACCCCAATAACGGCGGGCTTCCAGTAGAATCCGCCGCCATGAACACCTCCCTCCTTTCTACCCAAACAGGTCACTCACACCTGCGCCGCCTCTTCATGTTGCGTAGCTGGGCGGTCTTGGCACAGTTCGCCACCTTGATCTTGGTGCACCGTTTCTTAAGTACGGATTTCGCGTGGACGCCGATGGTGGGCACGGTGGTGTTCTTGGTGTTGGTGAACCTGCTCACGTGGTGGCGCTTGTCACTCGACTATCCGGTCGGCAACCTCGAACTCTTCTTGCAGTTGTGTTTGGATGTGAACGCATTGACGGTGCTGCTGTACTTCGGCGGCGGCTCGACCAATCCTTTCGTCTCGCTCTATCTATTGCCGCTGGTGCTGGCCGCCGCCACCTTGCCGCGCCGCTACACATGGGGCATGGCCGCATTGACCGTCGCGTGCTACAGCTTGTTGATGGTGTGGTATGTGCCGCTGCCCACCGGGGATGCGCATGCAGGACACGCGGGGCATACAGGACATACGGTAGCAGCCTCCGTCGCGGCTGCCGCTGTCACGGCGGCACCCGTGCACGACCATGCCGCGATACACATGGATCACAGTCAACATCAGATGCATTCGACACAGGCTCTCCCGTTACCCTCTCCTCAATCCTCTCCCGCAAGCGGGAGAGGAGGCGAACGCGAAAATCAATTTTTGAATCTCGCGGATGAGGAGAAAAATGGCACTTCTGAATACTGCCGCACCGAACCTGAATCCGCGCCCGCGAATGCGACGGCTGACACCTCACCCCTCAACGATGCGTTCAATGCTCACGTACTTGGCATGTGGTTAGGCTTCGTCATCAGCGCGACGGTAATCGCCTATTTCGCGGTAGAGATGGCGGCAGCGGTGCGCTTGCGCGATGCACAACTCAATCGTATTCGTGAAGAAACCTTGCGCAATGAACGCATCGTATCGCTGGGTACATTGGCGGCGAGTGCGGCACATGAACTGGGCACACCGCTATCCACTATGTCAGTGGTAATTGGTGAAATGCGCAATGACTGCATCGCCCCAGAGCAGACGGAAAATCTCGTGTTGCTAGACGACCAAGTGCGCAATTGCAAACGCATCCTCGACACGCTCATTAGCCATGCGCAAGAAACACCCGCACTGATAAACGTCGAACAGTTTTTACTGGCCGTGCTAGACGAGTGGCAACTGCTGCGCCCAACGATGCAATATCACTATGCGATATTGAGCGCGCAACCTGCGCCACCATTACGCGCCGATCCCGCTTTACGCGCCGCCCTACTCAATCTGCTAAACAACGCAGCGGATGCATCCGCTGAAGGACTGCAAATTTATTTGCGCTGGAATACGCAAAACATCGTGTTGGAAATACAAGACCAAGGCGCAGGACTCACCGCCGAAGCCGCCGCACGTGCGGGCTCGGCATTTTTTACCACCAAACAAGAAGGGCGCGGACTGGGCTTATTCCTCGCCAATGCCACCCTCGAAAGATTGGGCGGCAATGTGCGCCTATACAACCGCGAAGGCGGCGGGGCCACCACTGAAGTGACGCTGCCGATTAAGCAAACAACAACGACATAAATAACTGCGCGATTCTAAAGTCAGCGCTACTTTGAAGAACGGGCTTTGCAAAATAAGCTTTATAAAATTGGATTTTATAAACATGTTTGTGGCGAGCGGTGCTTGTAGCAACGCCACCTTGTGGGAGCGCGATTTATCGCGCGATGGTTTTATAAAGGGGCTATCGCGCGATAAATCGCACTCCTACAAAATCCTCCCCACGAGGTCACGCTCCAAAATTTAATTCCACGAAAATAGCTGCAATCGCATCACTAAAAGACACGCCAATGACACACACACATAACGACACACCCACCCTACTGCTCGTCGATGACGATGCGACCTTTCGCAGCGTGCTGTCGCGTGCGTTGGCAAAACGCGGATTCAGCGTCACCACGGCAGACAGTGTGGAAGCGGCCTTGCCTTTAGCGCTAGTCAATCCGCCTGAATTTGCAGTGATTGATTTGAAAATGCACGGCGCGTCTGGCTTGGTGTTGGTGCAAAAATTACACGAGTTGGATGCCGCCACGCGCATCGTCATGCTCACTGGCTACGCCAATATCGCCACCGCTGTGGAAGCCATTAAATTGGGGGCGACACAGTATCTTTCTAAACCTGCAAATGCCGATGAAATCGTCGCGGCATTCGGTCACAGCGCCAGCACTGATCTACCCGTTGAATTCAGTCCAGTAAGCATCGGCAAGTTGGAATGGGAACATATCAACCGTGTATTGCACGAGCAAAACGGCAACGTTTCCAACACCGCACGCGCCCTCAACATGCATCGCCGTACGCTACAACGTAAATTAGCCAAGCGCCCCACCTAATCGCCGCGCATACGGGATAGGTGGGGGTTGTATAATCGCGCCCATTTAATTTTTACTGATTCCCATGAAATTCGCTCTTCCTCTAATACTGGCGCTGTGCTGTCTTGCGGCTCCCGCTCACGCTCTACCTGCCGACCCGCAATTAGCCGCGCAACAATATGTGCTGTACGACTTCACTAGTCAGCAAATGTTAGTGGAACACAACGCGGATACGCGTATTGCCCCCGCCTCGCTGACCAAGCTGATGACGGCGTATGTGGTGTTGGGGGCAATTAAACAAGGCAAGCTCTCTTTAAGTAAAAACCTCACCCCTAGCGCCTATCCGCTGCGTTTGCAAAACGAAGAAACGCGCATGTTTTTAGAAGTAGGCAAACCCGTCTCGGTGGACGAGTTGCTGAATGGATTGATTGTGCAGTCTGCCAATGATGCGGCGCGCGTGTTGGCCGAGGCGTTAGCTAATCACGAAATTGCCTTTGCCGATTTGATGAATGCAGAAGCCAAACGATTAGGCTTAAACAACACGCACTTTGCCAATGCCACCGGTGTAGAAGAAGCCTTGCACTACAGCAGTGCGCATGATTTAGCGCTGCTATCAGCGGCACTCATTCGCGATTTTCCTGAATTTTATGCACGCTACGCGCAACGTGAGTTCAAGTACAACGGCATCAATCAGGTCAATCGCAATCGTTTGCTATGGCTAGACCCGTTTGTGGATGGGCTGCAAACTGCCCACACCGAGGCGGCGGGATTCTCACTCATTGCATCGGCATTGCGCGACAAGCGACGCTTGATTGCGGTGGTAATCGGAACCGATAAAGAAAATTTACGCAGCAGTGAAAGTCAGCGTTTGTTGAATCACGGCTTCAAAGAATTTGAGTTGTCCCTGCTCTACCATGCCGACCAATCCGTCACTAGCCTGCGTTTATGGAAAGGCACGGAACATCAAGTAGAAATTGGCTTTCGTGAAGATCGCTACATCACACTTCCGGTTGGTTCACGTGCACAACTACGCGCGAAATTAGAAACTAAACAACCCCTACTTGCGCCTGCACTGGCAGGACAACACGTTGGCACCTTGCACTTACAACTGAATGGCACGCCTTATCTTGATTTGCCGGTGGTGGTGCTAGAGAGCGTGCCGCTGGCGAATGTGTTTTCACGCGGCATTGATGCCATTCGTTTGTTCTTTCAATAAAGTACGGGCTTAACAACAAACTGCTTGGCAATTGAACAACTTCAAAGGTGAAAATATGACGGTGTATTTCAACGGTGCATTCATGCCCATCGAAGAAGCCAAGGTGCCCGTGCTGGATCGCGGCTTCATCTTCGGTGACGGCGTGTACGAAGTCATCCCCGTCTATTCGCGCCGCGCCTTCCGTTTATCCGAACATCTGCACCGCCTGCAACACAGTCTAGCCGGCATCCAACTGAAGAACCCGCACAGCGAAAGTGAGTGGACGGCCATCCTCACCGAACTTATCCGCCGCAACGCGCCCGATGACCAATATCTCTACCTGCATGTGACACGCGGCGCAGCCAAGCGCGACCACGCTTTCCCCGTGCCCGCCCCCACGCCCACCGTGTTCGTGATGAGCAATCCGCTCACCACGCCGAGCGCGGAACTACTGAAGAGCGGCATCGCCTGCATCACCGTGGTGGACAACCGCTGGTTGCGTTGCGACATCAAAGCCATCGCACTGCTGCCCAACGTGCTGCTGCGTCAAGCGGCAGTAGCAGTCGGTTGCGCCGAGGCCATCCTCCTCCGCGATGACGAATTCATGACCGAAGGCGCAGCCAGCAACATCTTCGTAGTGAAGAACGGCACCTTGCTCGCCCCACCGAAAGACAATCTGATGCTGCCCGGCATCACCTACGACGTGATATTAGAGCTCGCC